>NZ_JAFKHD010000509.1 GCF_017307565.1 Devosia sp. | reverse complement strand
GAAGCGGAGCGACGCCTCTCCTTTGGGGGAGAGGTCGACGGCGCAGCCGGCGGTTGAGGGGCCTTGGCGCGTGCCGCCGCCCGCGAACCCAAGAGTCCTGTTGACGCCCCTGCGCCTTTCCCCTATAGACCCACCGACTTGGCGGCTGCTTGCCGCCGCTTTCATTTCATCCCGGCTGGTTGGGCGCCAAAGCGGCGAAAAATCTGCCGGTCAGGACGATCAAGAGGATCAAATGGCCAATACTCCGTCAGCCAAGAAGGCCACCCGCAAGATTGCTGCTCGCACTGCGATCAACAAGTCGCGTCGTAGCCGTATGCGTACCTTCATCCGCAAGGTCGAAGAAGCGATCGTTTCGGGCGATCACACCAATGCTTTCGCCGCGCTGAAGACGGCTGAGGTCGAAATCAACCGCGCTGCGACCAAGGGCATCGTTCATGCCAACCTCGCAGCTCGCAAGGTTAGCCGCCTCAACAGCCGCGTTAAGGCCCTGCAGGCCTAAGACGCCAAGAGCTGAAGCGGCGCCGACAAGGCAGACGCGACAGACGAAAGTGGGCTCCGCAAGGAGCCCTTTTTCTTTGCCCCGAGCGGGGCAAGTTTTTCGTCGCTTTCACGTCACATAACATTCCGGTGACAGTGCGGTGGAATGCCTCACCCGCGCCCTATTCCCTCAAAAGCGCTTCAGTTCTAACGGGTTACTCTCGGAATCACGCTCTCGTTAAATCGCGTTCAAATCGACATAAAACCGGTGGGATCGCGGCGGGAGAATAATTTTTTCATCCTTTCTTAACTGCGCGAAAAACCGATTCTGCATTGAGTCACAGGCTCTTGTGGAAAGGGCATTTTCGACCTCGATCGAGGGTTAAATCTCTGCCTCCGAGTCAAGACCCTATTTCAACGATTCACCTGTTGCGGGGCCAAAACCAACCCCCTAAAGTAATCTGGTCAGCACGGAAAACGGGGCTCGAAAATGACCCTGGCACGGTGCGGACTTGATCACTTCGGGGCAAGAGTTTGGGGGCTGTTTCGGCGAATGCGCCGGTTCAGCATGGGCTGTTCATGACCTTTTTGACAGAACGGTGTGCAGCCGGTTTTCTCCGGGGCGGCACAGCGAGTTAGTTCTACGGCCATACGGCCGGACTCAACGACATTGATCGATAGGCCAGGGCGGGCAACCGCTCGGGTAAGAATGTCTCCCCTCTCCGGGGCGACAAGGAAATGCTCGTCTCTCACAAGGAGCGATGGGCGGTAAGAAACAGCTGCGGCGGCATGCGGACCGTTCGGGCACAACGAAACAGGGCAAAATCAATGATGCGACAGGCAATCGCAGGACAGGATGAATGGTCGGTGGCCGCCTCTTCCTCGTCTTCTTCCGTCAACCAGAGCGCTGACCCTGTCATGAGTGAAAATTCCCCCGCCACCCAGCGCGATCTCTGGACCCGCGTGCGCGCCCGTCTCAAGGCGGCTGTCGGCGAGGACGTCTTTACCTCCTGGTTCGCCCGGCTTGAGCTTGAAGAGCTCGTCGACGACCTGGTGCATCTGTCCGCCCCGACGCGCTTTCTGTGCTCCTGGGTGCAGTCCAATTATTCCGACCGCATCGTCGAAGCGTTCCGCCACGACGTTCCCGAAGCCGGTCGCCTGCAGGTAACGCTGCGCGTCAATGGTCAGGCCCGCCCGCGCCTGGCTCCCGCGCCGGTGGTTGCCGCCGAACCCGTCGCCGAAACCCCGGCCGCCAAGCCCAGCGCCGCACAGGCTGCTCCCAGCGAGGCCTCGAGCGCGGCTCCGGTCGCCCGCCTCGTGCAGCCGGCTCAGAAGGGCGATGCCCTTGCCGGTAGCGCCATCGACCAGCGCATGACCTTCGACACCTTCGTGTCGGGCGAAGCCAATGAAATGGCTTTTGGTGTCGCCAAACAGATCGCCAATGCGGCGATCAACAACACCGTCACCTTCAACCCGGTCTATATCCATTCGACCGTGGGTCTGGGCAAATCGCACCTCTTGAACGCCATCGCCCATGCCGTCAGCCAGGCCGATAGCACCAAGAACATCGTCTATCTGACCGCCGACCACTTCATGTACCATTTTATTACGGCCGTGCAGCGCCAGTCCGCTCTTGGCTTCAAGGAATGGTTGAGAAAAGTCGATCTGCTGCTGATCGACGACATGCAGTTCCTGCAGGGCAAATCGGCCACCGAATTCGGCCACACGCTCGGCGCGCTGCTCACCGGCGCCAAGCAGGTTGTCGTGGCTGGCGATGCGCCGCCGCGCGATCTCGAAATGCTCGATGAGCGCGTGCGCTCGCGTCTCTCCGGCGGCCTTGTCGTGCCGATCTCGACCTTTGACATGGACCTGCGCCGCGCCATCGTGCAGCGTCGCGCCGACCAGTCGACCGCCCGGTTCGGCATGCATTTCCCGCCGGCCGTGCTCGACTATGTCGCCCGTGCTGTCACCAGCCACGGCCGTGACCTCGACGGCGCCGTCAATCGCCTCGTTGCTGCCAATCAGCTGACCGGCGAACTGATCACCGTGCCGCTGGCCGAAAAGACCCTGGCCGACCTGATCCGTGCCCGCGACGCCAAGCGCGTCCGCATCGAAGATATTCTGAAGATCGTCTCGCGCCACTACAAGGTGCCGCGCAACGAACTGCTTTCGGCTCGCCGTTCGCGCGACGTGGTCCGTCCGCGCCAGATCGCCCTGTATCTGGCCAAGGCGCTGACCTCTCGCTCGCTGCCCGAAATCGGCCGCCGCTTCGGGGGCAGGGACCACACGACCGTGCTTCACTCGGTGCGCAAGGTCGAACAGATGATCAAGGATGACCTGGAGCTTGGCCAGGAAATCGAACTCCTCAAGCGCATGCTCGAAGAATAGGGTGGCGCGGTTTCGGCCGCGGCAAAAGAGCGCTCCCTTTGGAGCGTTCTATTGCGAACCCAGATACGCGGCGCGGTAACGCGCCGGGACGCCATGGCGGGGCTCGGCCCCGCCTTTTTGCGTCACGGGCCCGGTGCGCTGCCGCCGGGGCGACAATTTCCACTTCTCTACAAGATGACGGAACTGTGCCTTGATCTGGTCAAGGCCGACCGGCACCCATGGTTCCATGATCCGATTTGTTGCTCTTTTCGTCGCTCTTCTCATGGCCTCGCCCGCGCTGGCGCAGGGCCTGTCTCCCGCCGCCATTGCCAAGCAGAACCAGGCCATTGCCATTCGCGTGCAGCAGCAGCTGATGTCTTGCTGGATCGTGCCCCCGGGCGAGGAGGGCAAGCGTCTGGCGCTCGATATTGCCTTCTTTGGCGATGGGCGGCTCGATGGCGATGCACTGCTGGCGCTGGAGACGGCCAAGCAGGCGAGCAAGCGCGGCGTGCTGGTCGAGAGCATCCTCGCCGCGGTCGAGCGCTGCGTGCCGTTCACCGGGCTCGAGGCGTTGGGGGCGGCGGCCGACGAGCGCTTTTCGGTGACCATCTATTTCCAGAGCTGAACAACGCTTTGGGCGCAATCTGCCGCGGGCGTGGTTTCCTGCGGAAAACCGGCCGCCGCTTTTCTGCGTCGGGCTCTAAACGCTTAGCTGGCCTTGCCAACCGGTTACGAGAATGTAAACGTCCCTGCCCGGCCTCGGCCGGACTTGCCGCGCTTTTTTGGGATTGATGCCGAATATGAAAGTCACGCTCGAACGCAACCATCTGCTCAAGTCGCTGAGCCATGTGCATCGGGTTGTGGAACGCCGCAACACCTATCCCATCCTCGCCAACGTGCTGTTCAAGGCCAGCGAAGACCATGTCGAGCTGCGCGCCACCGACCTCGATATCGAGGTAACGGAATCAGTGCCGGCCATGGTTTCCACGCCGGGCACGACGACGGTGCCGGCGCATACGCTCTACGAAATCGTGCGCAAGCTTGCTGACGGCGCTGAAGTGCGGCTCGAAACCGATGGCGGGGACAATATGGTCCTCACTTCGGGCCGCTCGCGCTTTAACCTTGCCTGCCTCTCTCCCGATTCTTTCCCTGACCTGAAGTCGGGCGCCTTTGCGCATGACTTCGACGTGCCGGCCTCTCTGCTGCGCGAATTGATCGAGCGTACCCAGTTCGCCATCTCGAACGAAGAGACGCGCTACTATCTCAACGGCATCTATTTCCACGCCGTCGACAATTCCCAGACCGGCCCGCTCTTCCGCGCCGTTGCGACGGACGGGCACCGCATGGCCCGTGCCGAAATCGCAGCACCCGAGGGCGCGCGCGGCATGAGCGGCATCATCGTGCCGAAAAAGACCGTGGGCGAAGTCCAGAAACTGCTCGATGGCGTCGATGGCGACGTGCATGTGGAAGTGTCGGACACAAAAATCCGCTTCACCGTCGGCCCGGTCGTGCTGCTGTCAAAGCTGATCGAAGGCACCTTCCCCGACTATGACCGTGTGACCCCGAAGAACAATGACAAGCAGATGCTGGTCGATCGCGGCGCCTTTGCCGTGGCCGTCGATCGCGTCTCGACCATTGCCTCGGATCGCGGCGGCAAGGCGGTCAAGCTGCAGGCCCATGACGGCCTGCTGGAACTCTCGGTGACCAATCCGGATCACGGCACGGCGAGCGAAGAACTGGCGGTCGATTTTGATATCGACGCCTTCGAGATCGGCTTCAATGCCCGGTATCTGCTCGACATCATCAGCCAGATCCGCTCGGAAAGCGCCGTCTTCCTCTTCAACGACGCCAATTCGCCGACCCTGGTGAAGGAAGAAGGCGAGGCAAACGCGCTTTACGTGCTGATGCCGATGCGCGTCTGATTTCATGGCTACCAACTGGTGGTTTGCGGCCGATGTGCTTGGTGCCATCTCTTGGATCGGTCTTGTCGTAACCTGTGTTGGTTTTATCGCCACCTTATGGGCCCTGCATATAGCCCTGGTCCAGGGCAAGGCAGCGATGACTGCAGCGCAAGCGGCAAATAGTGCTGTAACAAAGCTAAAGAATAGCATCTCGGCGGTTAAGGTTGCATACTCTAGCGCTCAGCTAGAAACTCTGTCGCATCTTTGCAGTTCCTCAGAACACATGGCCGCATCGGTGCTATTCGCCTCTCTGAAGCGGTCTCTTCTGCTTCAGGCGGATCAGCAGAGCACTCCCGAAAAGGAGTTGGAGGCGTTTAGGAGACTCCTTCAGACCGTCGAACATCAGTTGGTACTGGCCATTCAATCGAGCGAAAAATTTAAACCGGAATCGTTGGTCAAGGCTGTGAACGCAGTGAAGGACTTGACGGTGACCTGGGAGCTGGAAGTCGAGCAGGCGGTAGGGGAATCCATCAATGAAACTCAATGAACTTCTGCCGAAAATTCTTCGCGCCACCTCCGAAGGGAAACTGCGATGGTTTCCCGGCACTATGAAGAATTCTTTCCAGGCTGACCTCGCAGGAATCCGACTCCTATCAAATTATTGGATGGACGAGGATACTGGAGAGCCGGGTTACACGCTCGCTAGCTACAGAGGCGAGACATTCCTCGAATCGGTATATGGCGATAAATTTTCCACGCACTATTCCGCCCTTGAGAGTGTCTATGACGCCGCTCGCCACGATGCGTTAAATTTGGGGCAGGTCGTTGAGGAACTCTCAGAGGAACTAGATAGAATTATGAAGATGTAGGCTGTTTTGATCCGCCACATCTCCCGCCTGCGTCTCACCGCCTTCCGCAACTACGCTTCGGCGGCGCTCGACCTCGACGAGCGCCATGTTGTGCTGACCGGGCCCAATGGCTCGGGCAAGACCAATCTGCTTGAGGCAGTGTCGGTGCTCTCGCCCGGGCGCGGATTGCGCGGCGCCAGTTTTGAGACCTTGCAGCAGCAGGGCTCGGATACGAGCTGGGCAGTGGCGGCGACTGTCGAGGCCGAGGCAGGGCCGGCCGATATCGGCACCGGCGCGCTGCCCGATGGCGGGCGGCGGGTGCGGGTCAATGGCGCCAATGCGCGCTCCATTGAGGCCATGAGCGATTATCTGCGGGTGCTCTGGCTGACCCCGAGCATGGATGGGCTGTTTTCGGGGCCGGCAGGGGAGCGGCGGCGGTTTTTGGACCGGCTGGTGACGACCCTCATTCCCGCCCATTCCTCCTCCGTCTCCGACTACGAAAAGGCCATGCGGCAGCGCAACAAGCTGCTTGAAGAGGGGACGGACCCGCGCTGGCTCAATGCGGTCGAATTGCAGATGGCCGAACTTGGCGCCTCCATCCATCTCAATCGGGCGGATAGCCTGGCGCACCTGCAGGCGCTCCCCGGCGGCAAGGCTGTCGCTGACCCCGCTTTTCGAGGATGGGGCTGTGGCGACCACGTCGGCCGAGCTTGAGGCCTTGCTCATGCAGCGCTGGCATGCGGCGCGCGGGCTTGATCGGGCGGCCGGACGCACCACATCAGGACCTCACCGGGTCGATCTCGAGGTCATGCATGCGCAAAAGCACATGCCGGCCGCGCTGGGCTCGACTGGGGAGCAGAAGGCGCTGCTGATCGGGCTTATCCTGGCGCATGCGCGTCTCGTACGGCTACGGACCGGCATCGTGCCCTTCCTGCTGCTCGACGAGATCGCGGCCCACCTCGATCCCGACCGGCGGCGGGCCCTGTTTGTCGCGGTCGACGGGCTGGAAACGCAATGTTTCCTGACGGGCACGGACATGGTGC
>NZ_JAFKHD010000508.1:3532-9836 GCF_017307565.1 Devosia sp. | reverse complement strand
AGCCTGCCCGAAATGGTGCTGTTCCGCGTGCTGCAGGGCATTTGCGGCGCCATGATCGCGCCCCTGGCGCAGACGATCCTGCTCAACATCAACCCGCGCGAAAAGATCGGCCAGGCCATGGCGCTCTATGGCATGGGCATCATGGTGGCGCCGATCGTCGGGCCGACGCTGGGCGGCTGGCTGACCGAGACCTTCGACTGGCGCTGGGTGTTCCTCGTCAACGTGCCGGTGGGCGTGCTCTGCGTCGCCATGCTGGTGCTGTTCATGCCCAATACCGAGATCAAGAACCGGCGCTTCGACTTCTTCGGCTTCAGTATGCTGGCGCTGGGCGTCGGCTCGCTGCAGCTGCTGCTCGATCGCGGCGCCGAAAACGGCTGGTTCACGGCGGTCGAAACCTGGATCGAACTGGGTATCTTCATTGCCGGGCTCTGGGTGTTCATCGTCCATTCGCTGACCGCCAAGCAGCCCTTCGTCGACCTGCGCATGTTCAAGGACTTCAACTTCTCGCTCGGTTCGGTGCTGATGGCAGTGATGGGCGTGACGCTGTTTTCCGGCCTCGCGCTGCTGCCGCCCATGCTGCAGAACCTGATGGGTTATTCGGTGATTTTCACCGGCCTCCTGATGGCGCCGCGCGGTGCGGCGACGCTCGTCTCGATGATGATCGTGGGGCGGTTGAGCGGCAAGGTCGATGCGCGGCTGATGATGCTATTTGGCTCGATAATCATGAGCTATTCGCTCTGGCTGATGACCGGCTTCAGCCCCGACATGGACTATTGGCCCGTGGTCATCACCGGCGCCATGCAGGGCTTTGGCATGGGCTTCCTCTTCGTGCCGCTCTCGACCATGGCCTTTGCCACCATCGCTCCAACCATGCGTGCGGATGCGACGGCCATGTTCGCGCTGGTGCGCAATATGGGGCAGGGGATCGGCATTTCGCTGGTGTCGGTGGTGCTCACCAACATGATCCAGGTGAACCATGCCGAACTGGCCGAGCGGCTGACGGTGGACTCGATGGCCGTGCAGACGCAGATGCCGGGGCTGATCACGGGCAATCCGCAGATTCTTGCGGTGATCAACGGCCTCGTGCAGCAGCAGTCGGCGATGCTGAGCTATCTCGACGACTTCTGGCTGATGCTGCTGCTGAGCCTTGCCTCCATTCCGCTGATCCTGCTGCTGCGGGGGCCGAAGAAGGACAAGAACGCGCCGGCCAAGACCAAGGAAGAACTGGCGATCGAACGGGCCCATGCCATGGGGGAATGATTCTCCCCATGTGCTTCCGGTTCACTGCAACAATCCCCGCGAAAGCGGGGATTGTCGTTTGTGGGGCGTCAGTCAGTCGCTGGCGACGAAGGCGGACCATTCTCCGCTTTCGCTGATGAAGACACGCCAGAAGTACCAGGCTTCGAGGTCCTTCAATTCCTGCAACTGCTCGGTGTTGAGCAGGCGATAGGCATCGACGGTCTGGCCTGGGGTAAGGGTCGTCGGGTCGAGTTGTGCGAGGTAGGGCCAGACATAATAGGTCTCGCCTTCGCTGGCGGGAAAGAAGGCGAAGGGCTGGTCGAGGAGATCGACGAGGAGCCCGAGGATTTGCCGGCCTTCGCCGTCTTCGGAGGCGCCCTTGAGATAGGCGATGCCATCGTCGGGCGCGCCATAGCTGACCGTGGGCGGGGTTTCCTGTGCCTCCATGATCGGGCGCAGCGCTTCGATATCGCCGGAGCGGGCGGCCTCGATCAGTGCCTCGCGCTTGGCGCGGACAGGCTCGGGCAGGATGGAAAGATCGGAGCTGATTTCGGGCAGGGGCCAGGCATCGGCATCCTGCGCGAGGGCAGGGGTCGCGAGCAACGCTGTGGCGGCGAGGGCGAAAAGACGGTGCATGGCAAACTCCTCGCCGTCATTGAGCGGCATGGCGAGGAATTAGGCAAGCAGCGCTCTACTGCAGGATGCGCTCGAGATTGTATTCGCCGGTGCGAATGCGGTCGGGCAGTTGCGCTACAAGCTCGGCAGTGGCTTCATCGCCATGCATGCGCACGAAAGTCGCAAGCGCGGCAAAAAGCGAAGCATGGGCGAGGGCGGCGGTCTCCAGACCGTCTTCCTCGGCTTCGTTCCAGGCCTCGGCCAGGTATTCAAGCGCGATCTGACGTTCGGCCTGACCCTGTTCGAACGGGCCCTGGCCAGATGCCGGCGAGAAAATGGACTTGGTGGTGCTCATGCTGTTCCCGTAGCACGCACCTGTGGCATTGGCGCGGCAGAAGTAAGCCGAAGGTTAACGGCGAGTAGGCAATTGCAGGCTTTTCCCGCCTCGCCTATTCGGCAAAACGCGTATGGATGCTGCGCGCCAGCTGCTGGGCCTCGAAAAGGAGGCGCGTGAGCGCTTCGCGGGAGGCGGGCGTGCAATGGCGGTGGAGGCGGGAAAACCCCGTATATCCGGTGTTGAACGCCCCAGCGAGGCGCTGCCGGCGGTCTTCGTCGGGCTCATCGAGATTGATCAGCTCGGACATCTGCTCGCGCCAGTCCTCGGTGCCGGTTTTGCACAGCGGCTGGAGGTAATAAAGGCTCCCCATGACCTCGGCGAGGCGCTCCATCTGCCGCTGATAGGGCGGATCGATGGCAAGGGCGGGCGTGGCGAGGGAGAAAATGAGGAGGAGCGGGAGGAGCAGGGTTTTGAGAACTGCGCTTACCGACACCCCCTCCCGGCCTCCCCCATCAAGGGGGAGGTGAAGGGATAGTGGGTGGGGCGAGAAGGTGCCAAACGCTGGATCTGCACCTCCCCCTCGATGGGGGAGGAGGGCGGGGGTGGAGCGGCACACTCGATCTGTCAATTGACGCAGCATGCCGCCTCTTACCAGCTTTGCCCTAAAACCTTGAAACACTCTTTGATCACGTCATCGAGGCGGGACGTGGTGCGCAGCGCCAGGAGCATGCCGGGATCGGCCCATTTGTGGTCGGCGATCTCATTGGACGGTTTTACCGTGCCGACATAGTCGGTGGTGGTGAAGACGGCGAGGCGATAGGTGCCGTCGCGGCCCAGCGACTGGGTGATGACGTGGCGCGGATTGCGGACGGTCAGCCCCAGCTCCTCCTGCACCTCCCGGATGGCGCATTGCTCGATGGTTTCGGTCGGCTCCATCCGACCACCGGGAAAAGTCCACAGGTTCTGGTATGGCGCGAAGGCGCGCTTGATGAGGAGGATTTTGCCGTGGCGTACGATGCCGACGCTGGCGGCGTTGGGTTGGTCGGTCATGGCCGGAAGCTGGTTTGCGATTCGTCTTGAGAGAGATTACCTCTCCAACAGTAAAGGAGACACGCCATGTGCGGACGCTATGCGGTGACTTTGCCGCCCGAAATGATGGCGCAGCTCTTTCAGTTGCTGAACACGCTGCCGATGGTGCCGCGCTATAATGTGGCGCCGACCCAGCCGGTTGCCGCCATCTGGGAAGAAGGTGGTCGGCGCGAGGGGCATTTTGCGCGCTGGGGGCTGGTGCCGCGCTGGGTGAAAGACCCGCGCGAGTTTCCGCTGCTGATCAATGCGCGCGCTGAAAGCATGCGCGAAAAGCCGGCTTTTCGCGATGCGCTGAAGCACGGGCGCTGCGTGGTGCCGGCGAGTGGCTACTACGAGTGGGACACGGGGCCGGACAAGAAGAAGCGCCCTTATTACATCACGCGCGCTGACGGTGAGCCCATGGCGCTGGCCGGGCTTTATGCGACATGGAGCGGGCCGGAGGGCGAGGAGGTCGATAGCGTCGCGACTATCACCGTGCCGGCCAATCGGCAGCTTTCGGTGGTGCATGACCGGATGCCTGCGATTTTGATGGGCAACCAGCAGATCGATGATTGGCTCAATGTCCGGGAAGTGCGGGCCGACGAGGCCGCGCAGATGGCGCTGCCGCTCGAGGATGGGATTTTGAAGTTTCATCCGGTGTCGACGCGGGTCAATTCGGCGCGGGATGATGATCCCGGGCTGATCGTTGAAGTGACCGAGGAAAAGCCGGAGCCGGTGGTGGTGAAGGTGAAAAAGGCTGCCGGTGGTGGCGGACAGATGGATTTGTTTTAGCGGCGGTCTAGGGTGCCGCTACCCCACCCAACGTCATTGCCGGGCTTGTCCCGGCAATTCATCTCGCCTCGGCATGGACCACCGGGACAAGCCCGGTGGTGACGACGGAAGGGGAGGGGACTGTGTCTGGGGGCGTCGGGGCGCTTAGCCTCACATAATCTCGAAATAACCCAGCGCATCACCCATGGCTTCTTCTTCCCAGCCGAGGTGAGACAGGAGCACGCGTTCGAGTGCGTGGTAGAGCTCGCGCGCATCGTGGAAGCGGGTTTCGCTCGGTTCGGCGGCGAGGGCGTTGAGGGCGTTGACGAGGCGTTCGAGCAATTCGTGGACGACGACGTGCTCGGCCGTGAGACGCTCGGCGATGGCCTTGAAGGCGGGGCCTTGCTGGGCGAGCACGGGGAAAAGGTGGTGATCCTCGATCGTGTGGTGGGTGTTCACGATACCGCAGTGCCGGCCGCAGAGATTACCGAAGCGCCGGTAATTGGCGACCATGGCCATTTCATTGGTTTCGGCGGCGATGTCGGCCGCGGTGACCTGGCGCGCATTGGCGCGCTCGATGAGCTTTCCGAGAGTCACCATGTTGTCGCGCAGGTGATCGTGGATCATGCGCAGGTGGTGGCCGGGCGCCCGCTGCTCCTCGGTCAGGCCGGGGAGTTCGGGGACGGGCGGACGCGTGGCGTCGTCGAGGAAATTGATGTTGAGCAGCATGGCAGGAGAGATGGGGCAGGCGGGGGCCGGGTGCAAGAACGCACATCGGGGGTACTGGGTAACATGGGGGCCTTGCGTTGAACGTCCCTTCTCCCCCTGCGGGAGAAGGGACCCGAAGGGTTGCCGAACTCGGTTGGGGCCGGTGCGTGGGGTGAGGAACAGGCCTAGCCCAGCATCTTCCCCGGATTGAGAATCCCATTCGGATCGAGCGCGGTCTTGATGGCGCGCATCATGTCGAGCGCAACCGGGTCTTTCACCTGCTTGAGGAGATCGGTCTTGAGCTGGCCGATGCCATGTTCGGCCGAGACGGAGCCGCCGAGCTTCAACACGACCTCATAAATGACCTCGTGCAGGGCCTCGTCATATTGGGCCATGAAGGCTTTTGAGTCGGCGCCGGCGGGTTGAGAAAAATTGAAGTGGATGTTGCCATCGCCCATGTGACCAAAGGGGACGGGGCGAATGCCGGGGGAGAGGCGTTCGGCGGCGGCCGAGCCCTCCGCGATCAGGGCCGGTACAGCAGCGATGGGCACGGAGACGTCGTGCTTGATGGAAGCGCCTTCCTTGGACTGGCATTCGCTCATCTGCTCGCGGAAAGCCCACATGCGGGTGCGATCGGAAAGGGATTCGGCGATGACGGCGTCGGAGACGAGGTTGGCGCCGAAGGCGGCTTCGAGCGCTGATTGCAAGAGGCCCGGCGCATTGCCGGCATGGCGCGAGACTTCGATGAGCGCGTACCAGGGGGAGGGGCTGGCGGTGGGGTCGGCGTCGAGCATGCCGTGGCGGAGCTGGAAATCGAGGCCGATATGGGGGATCAGCTCGAAGGCGTTGAGGCGGCTGCCGAGACGCTGGCGCATGAGCTGGAAAACGTCGAGCGCAGCCTCGGGGGAGGCAACGTTAACGAGGGCGGTCTCGTGGTCCTCGGGCAGCGGGAAGATTTTGAGGGTCGCGGCGGTGATGATGCCCAGCGTGCCCTCGGCGCCGACGAGGAGATCTTTCAGGTCGTAGCCGGTATTGTCTTTCTTGAGGGCATTGAGGCCCTGATAGAGCCGCCCATCAGCAAGGACGGCTTCGATCCCCATGGTGAGTTCGCGGGCATTGCCATAAGCGAGGACATTGACGCCGCCGGCATTGGAGGAAAGGACGCCACCGATGCGGGCAGAGCCTTCCGAGGCGAGCCACAGGGGGAAAATGGTGCCCTGCGCTTCGGCGGCCTTGTGGGCATTTTGAAGGATGACGCCGGCTTCGGCGGTCATGACGCCAGCGGCGGTATCAATGGAGCGGATGCGGTCGAGCCGGGCAAGGCTGACGATGACTTCGGTGCCGTAGAGCGGCACCTGGGCGCCGACGAGGCCGGTATTGCCGCCCTGCGGAATGAGGCCGACGCGGTTCTCATTGGCCCAGCGGACGACCGCTTGCAGCGCTTCGACGCTGGGCGGGGTGACGACGGCAGCGGCGGTCTTGTGGAAGCGCTTTCGGGGTTCGTTGAGATAGGCGCCCATCTTTGCCGTATCCCTGATCACGGCATCGGCGCCCAGAATTTGGACC
>NZ_JAFKHD010000508.1:0-3470 GCF_017307565.1 Devosia sp. | reverse complement strand
TCGAACGGGGTGACTGGCTCACCTCTGCCACAAGCGGCCCCGCGGTTCCAGCCAAGGGCTTCTGCCGAAAGTGGCTTTCCGTCACCGGGCCTCTGGTATCGGCGGCGAAAATGGTTAGGGTAGCCGCGTTTCTTTTTTCTACTGAAGGCCGCGCCAAGCCGGCGCGTTGATGCACATGACTGCCCCCGAATGGCCGGACTTCTACTTCGCCCGTCACGGTGAAACCGACTGGAACCGCGAACAGCGCTATCAGGGCAGCAAGGATATTCCCCTCAATCGCCGCGGGCAGTTGCAGGCTGACGCCAATGGTGTGCTGCTGCGCGAAATGCTCGAGCGCGACGGGGTCGATCCGGCGTCGCTCAACTGGTTTGCCTCGCCGCTGAGCCGCGCCTCGGAAACCATGGACCGCATGCGTGCCGCGTTCGATGTGGAACTGCCCCCGATCAAGCATGACAGGCGGTTGATCGAAATTTCCTTCGGCGCTTTCGAGGGGCGGTTGCATGCCGAAATCGCGCGGGAGCAGGCCGCTTTTGCGCCGGGCGAACGTGACGAGAGCTACTGGCATTTTCGCCCGCAGGACGGCGAGAACTATGACGACGTGGCGGCGCGCCTGATCGATTTCGCCCGGGAACTGACCCATCAGGCGGTGGTGGTAGCCCATGGCGGGGTGCTGCGCGTGCTCTGGCACCTGGTCGAAGGGACGCCGCGAAAAGAGGTGATGAACTGGCCACCTCCGCAGGGCGTCATCGCCCATTTCGTGGGTGGCAAGATGACGCTGCATTCGGCCGAGAACACCTGGGACGTCGAGGTCAATTGACCTGAAGGCTTTGCCTGCCTAGAACCGCTGGCAACAAGGGGCAGGCCATGTCTTTCAATACGTTCGGGCATCTTTTCCGTTTCACCACCTGGGGCGAAAGCCACGGGCCGGCGCTGGGCGTGGTGGTCGATGGCTGTCCTCCGGGCATTACGCTGACCCCGGAAATCATCCAGCGCGATCTCGATCGCCGGAAGCCGGGGCAGAGCAAATATACGACGCAGCGGCGTGAAGCAGATGAGGTGAAAATCCTCTCGGGCGTGTTCGAGGACGAGCGCACCGATGGGCCGCGCACGACTGGGACGCCGATTTCGTTGCTGATCGAGAATACCGACCAGCGCTCGAAGGACTACTCGGAGATCCGCGACAAGTACCGTCCGGGCCATGCCGATTTCACCTATGACCAGAAGTACGGCATTCGCGACTATCGCGGTGGCGGGCGCACGTCGGCGCGCGAGACGGCGGCGCGTGTGGCGGCGGGCGCGGTGGCGCGGCAGGTGCTTGCTGGCGTGACCATTCGCGCGAGCCTTGTGCAGGTCGGGCCGCACAAGATCGACTACAACAATTTCGATTGGGATCAGGTCGGGGAAAACCCGTTCTTCTGCGCCGATGCCAAGGCGGCAGAGTTCTGGGCCGATTATCTCGATGGCATCCGCAAGGATGGCAATTCGGTTGGGGCGGTCATCGAGGTGGTAGCCGAAGGCGTGCCGGCGGGCTGGGGCGCCCCGGTTTATGGCAAGCTGAGTGCGGACCTCGCTTCGGCCATGATGAGCATCAATGCGGTCAAGGCCGTGGAGATCGGCGACGGTTTTGGCGCTGCAGCGCTGACTGGCGTTGAGAACGCTGATCAGATGCGGGCGGGGGCGGACAAGCCCTATTTCCTCTCTAACCATGCCGGTGGGATTTTGGGTGGGATTTCCAATGGTGATCCCATCGTGTGCCGCTTTGCGGTGAAGCCGACGTCCTCGATCATCACGCCGCGCCAGACGGTGACGGTGGGCAATGAGGATGTCGATATCATCACCAAGGGGCGCCATGACCCGTGCGTCGGCATCCGCGCCGTGCCGGTGGGCGAGGCGATGATGGCGCTGGTGCTGGCGGATCACATGCTGCGGCATCGCGGGCAGACTGGTCGCGAAGGCGCGGTGGGGTTCCAGCGGAACTGACACCTCTCCCTTGGGGGAGAGGTGAAGACCGGCTCAGGTCACGCTCAATCGCATTCCGAAAATCCCGCGGCTGACTTTTAGCGCGCCACGTTCTTCAAGATATTCGACATGCGCCGCCATGGTCATTCTGGCGGCCATGCGGATCTTTGCCGGTTGGGTGGGGTAGATTTCCTTCACAACCGCGCCGAGCGTTGTTGCGCCGTCGGCGACGGCGGCCAGCAACTGCTCGTTGCGCATCTGGCGGTGGGCCTTGAGGGCGGCGGCGTGGTCTGGGCCATCGGCGATGGGGCCGCCATGGGCGGGGTGGTACTGCAGGTAGGGCAGGGCGATGACATTGTCGAGCGAGGCGAAGTAATCGGCCATCGAGCCATCGGGAACCGCGATCAGGGTGGAATTCCAGCCCATGACATGGTCGCCCGAGAGCAGCATGTCGCCAAAGCCGAAGGCCAGGTGGTTGGCGCAGTGGCCGGGCGTGGTGTGGACGGTGACAGCCATGTCGCCCGCCTCGATGGTTTCGCCGTCGAAGAGCGTGCGGTCGGGAATGAGATCCCAGTCGCAGGAGCGCTTTATGGGGTTGCGCTCGAAGCGGCGGAGGGGGCGCGAGAGGCGGTGCCCCCCCCCGAACCAGAGCGGGGCACCGTAGCGCTGCGCGAGTTCGGCCGCGGCGGCGCTGTGGTCGCGATGGGTGTGGGTGAGGAGGATCGCCGTTATGGGGCGGCCCGCGATGGCCCGGTCCAGCGCTTCGAGATGAGCAGTGTCCGCTGGGCCCGGATCCACCAGCGCGAATTTTTTCTTTCCGATGAGGAAACTATTTGTGCCGGTGAAGGTGTAGGCCGAAGCGTTGGGTGCCGTGATACGGCTAAGCCCTGGCGCGAGTTCGATGGGTTTTCCGACCTCTGGTCGGAAGGCGGTATCGAAGCGGAGAGCGGAAAGCGGAGCCATTGCGCCAACATAAATCAGGGACTAGAACTTAATGACTGAACACGAAGCGGTGAAATCGCTCTCTGTGCTCTGCAAGAAAGGTATGAAATGGCCGTCACTTTGACCACGCCCAATACGTTGCTCGGCGCCTTCCAGCCCAAGTCCGATGCCGCCAAGCTTGCGACCAACCTCGCGACCGTTGTGCTCGGCACGCTGGTGATCACGATCGCGGCCAAGATCAACGTGCCCGTGTGGCCCGTGCCCGTGACCCTGCAGAGCATGGCTATCGCCGCCCTCGCTGCCGCCTTCGGCGCCCGCATCGGCGTTGCCACCGTTGCCCTCTACCTGCTCGAAGGCGCGATGGGCCTGCCGGTTTTTGCAACCGGTGGTGGCCTCGCCTATCTCGTCGGCCCGACCGGCGGTTTCCTCCTCGGCTTCCTCGCCATGGCCGGCATTATCGGCCTTGCCGCTGATCGCGGCGCTTCAGCCAAGCCGCTGACGCTGTTCGGCGCCATGCTGGTTGGTGAAGCCGTGCTGCTCTCGCTTGGCTTTGCCTGGCTGCTGCTGCT
>NZ_JAFKHD010000507.1 GCF_017307565.1 Devosia sp. | reverse complement strand
GCTCACGACCATCCAGGATGAAGGCCGTTTCGGCTACCTGTCCCACGGCGTGAGCGCATCGGGCCCAATGGATGCGCGTGCATTCCGACAAGCTGGACTCCCAGCCGGCAGCGGCGCCAACGCAGGCATCGAGTTCTCGATGCTAGGCCTCGATCTGCAGGTGGCCGATGGTGAGGTGGCCATCGGCTGGTCGGGCGGGCTTTTCAATGTCGCCGTGAATGGCAGGCACATGGATTGGCCCGGCAGCGCGCGGCTGCGCGCCGGCGATCGACTCGCCATTTCTGCGGGCACCGGCGGCAACTACGGCTATCTCCGTTTCGGCGGCCAAATCGACGTCCCCGAGATCATGGGCAGCCGCTCTACCAGCCTGCGCGCGAAGATCGGCGGACTGGAAGGCCGTGCCTTGAGGGCTGGTGACGAATTGCGGATCCGGGGAGAAGACGGCCTCCCGACAGAAGCATCGGCCGTCGCAGCCGAGACAGGGCCAATCCGGTTCACCTGGGGCCTGCACGCCGAGGTCTTCAGCGCGCCTGTACGGGAGAAATTCGTAACCAGCGCGTTTCGCGTATCCTCGATGATGGACCGCATGGGCGTGCGCCTGCGCGACGAAACCGGCGTCTTCGCTGATGCCCGCATCCTCTCGCTCGTGTCAGACCCGGTCGTTGTCGGCGATATCCAGATCCTCGGCGATGGCACCCCAATCGTCCTCGGCCGCGACCATCAGCCGACTGGCGGCTACCCGCGGATCGGCACGATCATTTCGGCCGACCTCGACCGCTTCTTCCAGCTGCGGCCCAATGCCGAGCTTGCCTTCGCGCCAGTCGGCATCGATCATGCCCAGGCTTTGTTGCGGAGCAGAACCTGATGACCTCAATCGACCTCAACGCCGATCTCGGCGAAGGCATGGGCACCGATGACGATCTCCTCGAGATCGTGTCGAGCGCCTCGATTGCCTGTGGCGGCCATGCGGGCGATGCCCAGACCATCAGGCACATACTGAAACTATGCAAGGCGCGGGGCATCCGCGCCGGCGCCCATCCGGGCTACGCCGACAAGCCGCGCTTTGGCCGGTTTCGGTTGGTCCTGCCGCTCGATCAACTGATCGGCCAGGTGCGCGACCAGATGTTCCTCATTCGCCATATCGCCAGCGAAGTCGATGTGCCGCTCTCCTATGTGAAGCTGCATGGCGCGCTGGCCAATCAGACGGCCGAGGAACTGGCCATGGCGGTTGCCGTCTTCGCGGCCGTGCAGGCGATGGATCCGAAAATGGCGGTGTTGGCGCTCGACAATAGCGAACAGGTGCGAGCAGCCAAGGCCGTCGGCGTGCCGCTGATCCGGGAGGCCTATGCGGACCGGGCCTACACGGCCGAAGGCCTGCTGGTATCGCGCGGTGCCGAGGGCGCGATGATCCACGATACCGACGCGGTGATCGCCCGCTGCCTGCGCCTCGCGCAAAAGGGCGAAATTGTCGCCATCGACGGGACAGTGCTCAAATCGGAAGCGCGCTCGATCTGCCTTCATGGCGACACGCCGGGTGCGGTCGATCTGGCGCGAGAGGTGCGCGACGCGCTGGAAGCCGAAGGCATCACCATTGCGGCCGATCCGCCGGAAAAGGACTTACCCCGGACCTCTCAAGGGGGAGAGGTTGAAATCGGCGATATGCCTTTGGGTTTGAAAGACCCGGGGTAATTCAGGGGGCCAACAAGGCCAATACTAGTACCGTCCCTTGGCCGTCGCCACCGGACTTGTCCCGGTGGTCCATGCTCGCGGCGATGGCCGTGGGGCCGATGCCTCTTGCTAAATCGCCAGATACTCGTGCCGCAGCTCGGCGTTATCGAGCACCTCCTTGGCCGTGCCGCTGAACACAACCTCGCCCGTGTCGAGAATGACTGCGCGGTCGGCAAGTTTGAGCGCTGCCACCGCGTTCTGTTCGACAATGACGGTGGTGATCCCGAGCGGCTTGATCGAGTGCAGGATGCGCTCGATTTCGTGCACGATGACCGGAGCCAAGCCCTCATAGGGCTCGTCGAGCAGCAGCAGTTTCAGGTCGCGGGCGAGGGCGCGTGCAATGGCCAGCATCTGCTGCTCGCCACCGGAAAGCGTGACGCCCTCCTGCGTGCGGCGTTCGGCAAGGCGCGGAAAACTCTCGTAGATCTGCTCAAGGCTCCAGCCATTGCCGGGCGCGACCTTTGCCAGTGCAAGATTCTCCTCGACCGTCAGCCCCTGGATGATGCGCCGGTCCTCGGGCACGAGCTGAATGCCGGCGCGGGCGGCCTCGAAACTCTTCATTTGGTGGATCGGCAGGCCATCCAGCCAGATTTCGCCCTGTCTCATCTGCGGATTGTCGGTGCGGGCAATGGTGCGCAGCGTCGACGTCTTGCCTGCGCCATTGCGGCCGAGCAGGGCCAGGATTTCGCCCTTGCGGATGTCCAGCGACACGCCCTGCACGATATAGCTCTCGCCATAATAGGCGTGCATGTCGCGCACCGAGAAGAAGGGGCGGCTGGCTTCGATTTCGGCTGCGTGGCTGACGGTGATTTCGGTTGTCATGGCGATGGAACTCATCAATGGGCTCCTCCGAGATAGGCTTCCTGGACCTTGGGATTGCCGCGCACTTCATCGGGTGAGCCATCGGCGATGATGCGGCCCTGGGCGAGCACGGAAATCTTGTCGGCCAGCGAGAACACTACATGCATGTCGTGCTCGATGATCACCTTGGTCATGCCGCGGCTCTTGATCTTCTTGAGCAGTTCGATCGTGGTGTTGGTGTCGTGGCGGCTCATACCGGCGGTCGGTTCGTCGAGCAGCAGCAGGCGTGGATGCTGGATCAGGCACATGGCCAGTTCCATACGCCGCTTGTCGCCGCGGCTGAGGCTGCCCGCCATCATGTCGCGGCGGTTGATCATGCCCACATCTTCCAGCATGTGCTCGGCTTCGGCACGGATGCCGGTTTCGCTGTCGAGTGTGCGCAGCATATTGAGCTTGAACATGCCGTCGCGCTTGGCGAGGGCGGGGATCATCACATTGTGCAGCACCGAGAGGTCGGCGAAGATCTCCGGCGTCTGGAATACACGGGCAATGCCCAACTGGTTGATCTGAAAAGGCTTTCGGCCGGTCAGGATCTGCCCGTCGAACACAACCTGGCCGCTCGTTGGTGCCAGCTTGCCGATGATCACGTTGAGCAGCGTCGACTTACCGGCCCCATTGGGGCCGATGATCGCGTGGGTCTTGCCTTCTTCGACCGCGAGGTCGATGTCGGCCAGGGCATGAAGGCCACCGAACCGCTTGTGAACGTCTGCGACGTGCAGGACGACGTTGGATTTTTCCATTTTCTTCTCGTCCTATTCTGCGGGTTGCGTGCGGGCGCTGGGCTTGGCGGAATTGTCCGAGCGACGGAAGGCAGCGGCAATGCGCCGGACGCCTTCCATGATGCCGCCGGGCAGGAAGATCACCACAATGACGAAGGCGAGGCCCAGGGTCAGGTGCCAGCCATCGCCGACGAACTTGCTGGTGATCTTGACGAGCACGCTGTCCATGCCCTCGGGCAGGAAGCTCCAGAAGCGGGCGAGGATATTGTCGTTGAGCGCTGAGAGGATGTTCTCAAAGTACTTGATGATCCAGGCGCCGATGACCGGGCCCACCAGTGTGCCGACGCCCCCCAGAATGGTCATCAGCACCACCTCGCCTGAAGCGGTCCACTGCATGCGCTCCGCGCCAGCCAGCGGATCGGTCACGGCGAGCAGCGCACCGGCAAGACCGGCATACATGCCGGAGATGACGAAGGCCGAGAGCGCATAGGGACGTGTATTGAAGCCCGTGAACTGCATGCGGGTCTGGTTGGACTTGATGGCTTTCAGCATCATGCCGAACGGCGAACCCGCCACGCGCTGGGCCAGAAAGAAAGCGAGGATCAGGAAGCCCGCGCAGAAATAGAAGCCGGCATAGCCCGAAAGCGGCTGCCCCAGGATATTGGGCACCGGTTGACCGACAAGGGTTTTTCCAAGCGCGACGTCTACGATGCGTGGATCGCTGAGGGTCAGCTGCAACCCGGTTTCGCCATTGGTGATCGGCGTCAGCACCGAATAGGCGAGGTTGTAGCTCATCTGCGCGAAGGCCAGCGTCAGGATCGAGAAATAGATGCCCGAGCGGCGCAGACAGAGGAAGCCGATGACGAGGGCGAAAAGGCCCGAGATCGCCACGGCGAATATGATGGCGGGGATCGCGTCGAGCGTCAGCAGCTTGAACGACCACACCGCAGCATAGGAGCCGACGCCGAAGAAGGCGGCGTGGCCAAAGCTGAGATAGCCGGTGAGGCCGAAGAGGATGTTGAAGCCGACAGCGAAGATGCCAAAGATCATGAAACGCTGCAGCAGGTCCGGATAACCCGCCCCGAAGGGGGCGAGCCAGATGGGCATGGCGAGCACGACGATGGCAAAGCCAAGCAGAAGCAGGAGATCGTTGCGGGGCATGAGATTGCTCATGTCAGGCCTCCATCACGCCGCGCCGGCCCATGAGGCCACGGGGGCGAACCAGCAGAATGACGACGGCGACGAGGTAGATGATGATCTGGTCGATGCCGGGAATGATGGCTTTCACCTGGGTCATCGAGGCAAAACTCTGCAGGATGCCGAGGAGAAAGCCGGCGGCGACGGCGCCGGGCAGGGAACCCATGCCGCCCACCACGACGACCACGAAGGAAAGGACGAGGAAGTCCATGCCGATATGGTAGTTAGGCGGCAGCAGCGGGGTGTACATCACACCCGCCATGCCGGCGACGACGGCGGCAAGACCAAACATGATGGTGAAGCGCCGGTCGATATTGATGCCGAGAAGCCCCACGGTTTCACGATCGGCCATGCCGGCACGAACGACCATGCCGAAGGTGGTGAACTGAAGGAAGGCGAAGACGCCACCAATGACCACGCCGGCAAAGATGAAGTAGATCAGGCGCCAGAGCGGGTAGGTGATGACATTGGCCTGCATTCCCAGCCACGAGCCGATATCGGCGGCGCCGCGCAGGTCGGTGGGCATGGGCTGCGGAATGGGATTGGGACCGAAGACCGACTTGATGACTTCCTGCGCCACGATGGCGAGGCCGAAGGTCACCAGGATCTGCTCGGCATGGGTGCGCTTGTAAAAGTGCTTGATGATGCCGCGCTCGAGCGCGATGCCGACC
Organism: Devosia sp.; assembly: GCF_017307565.1. Classification (GTDB taxonomy): domain Bacteria; phylum Pseudomonadota; class Alphaproteobacteria; order Rhizobiales; family Devosiaceae; genus Devosia. Next base: position 1,131 of record NZ_JAFKHD010000507.1, on the reverse strand, counting down.
AGGAGCATGACCGGAATGGTGATGAGGATCGATATCGGCACCGAATAATTGACCAGCACCGCGCCGAAATCGCCGAGCCATGCTTGCACCAGCGGCTCGCGCACTTCGAGCGGCGTGCCCCAGGGCGAGAGCTTTTCGGGATCGACGGTGACGGTTTCCATGGTGAGGAACATGCGGACCGACACGGCACAGAAGGCGCCAAGCATGAACAGCGCGCCATGGGCGAAATTGACGACGCCCAGCGTGCCGAACACCAGGGTCAGGCCAAGGGCGATCAGCGCATAGGCGGCGCCTTTATCGAGCCCATTGAGAAATTGCAGAAAGATGACTTCGAACATCGGATGCTCCGGGTCGGCCGAAAGACCAGTAGCCTCACGGTGAGCCTGTCGAACCACCAGAGGCGGCACGACAAGCTTCCGAGGCAAGGCCTCGCCCTTCGACAGGCTCGGGACGAGGTCTACTGAGATAGCCGTCTCGCCTGGCGGGACGGCTCAGCGCGCGTGGCGACTTACGCGCACATCGGGACCGGCTCTGCCGGGCCGAGCTCGCCACCGAAGATGGCGGGGTCGTAGGTCGTGGTTTCGCGATCGATTTCCTGAACCACGTCGAGCACGTCGAACTGGCTGGTCGGGCTCTGGTTGCCCTGCACCACGAGCACCGACTTCATGCACTGGTGATCTTCGGCGCGGTAAAGCGTCTTGCCATTGCCCATCCCGTCGAATTCGTGGCCTTCGAGCGCCTTGATGACTTCGGGCGGATAGAAGGTGCCAGCGCGTTCCACGGCGTCTGCATAGAGCAGGGCCTGGACATAGGCGGTGTGCGCGGCCTGCGATGGCGGGGAGCCATAGGCCGCGCCAAAGCTCTTGGTGAAGGCGATGGAGCCGGGGTCCTGCAGATTCCAGTGCCAGTTGGACGTACCGTAGATGCCCTTGACGCTTTCGCCGGCACCCTTGGCCATCAGCTCGGAGATGAGCGGGGTGACGATCTGGAAATCCTTGCCGTTGGCCTGGCGGTCGCGCATGCCGAACTGCACGGCCTGGGTGAGCGAGTTCACCATGTCGAGGCCGTAGTGGTTTAGGATCAGCACGTCGGCGCCGGAATTGAGGATCGGCGTCAGGTACTGCGAATAGT
>NZ_JAFKHD010000506.1 GCF_017307565.1 Devosia sp. | reverse complement strand
CTGCAGCAATCATGACACCTACGAGGCCTAGCAGAAAAAAAGCAACAATAGGCCAGACCCAAAAACCCCAATACTCTTTGCGCCGAGCACGACCGGAGAAATTGAAATAATAACTAGTCATGCCGCGTTTGAAGTAACCGAAGAAACCCAGGTCCCTTCCAACATCACCCATGTAGGGACCAGCTTGTGTACCAGAAAGGACGTAAATCTCCTTGGCGTCCTTTTCATCAAAGTCGAAATCCACCAGCATTCCGGCCCGTATCGGAACTAGCCGCATTAAATCAGAACGCTTGAAATTGTAACGAATTCCGTCTTCGCCGGAAATTTGCCCGACCCCAGAATTGTCGTCGTAGTGAAGTATCTGGCCTTTCAATTGTGCCCCCAAAGCAACTAAACGAAGCGATATGGCAAAAGATTCTATTACTTGGCAAGATCGAGACAGTAAGTGCCGGGCGCAAAATCTGCTCGAACGCCTCATCGCCTGCCCCTCGGTTACGCCGGAAACGGCAGGCGTGCTCGACCTTCTGGCGAAAGAGCTCGAGGGGATCGGCTTTGCCGTGACCCATCTGCGGTTCGATGGCGACGGGTCCTATCCCGTCGACAACATTTTTGCGACGCGCGGTACGGGCGGCCGAAAACTGCTCTTTGCCGGGCATACAGACGTGGTGCCGCCGGGCGATGGCGCGCAGTGGACGAGCGATCCCTTCGTGCCGCGCATCGAGGGCGGCAAGCTTTTCGGACGTGGTGCGGCCGACATGAAATCGGGCGTTGCTGCCTTTGTCGCCGCCTGTGCCGCCATTCCCGCCGAAGCGGGGACGATCCAGCTCGCCATTACCAATGACGAAGAGGCCGATGCCATCAATGGCACGGAAAAGCTGGTGCGCTGGATGGCCGACAATGGCCATGGGTTCGACTTTGCCCTTGTGGGCGAGCCGAGTTCGGCCGAAGCGCTGGGCGACAGCATCAAGATCGGACGGCGCGGCTCGTTTTCGGGCGTCGTGACGGTGAAAGGCGTGCAGGGGCATGTCGCCTATCCGCACAAGGCCAACAATCCGCTGCCGGTGCTGGCGGTGATTTTGACGGCGCTGAGCACGACCAGGCTCGATGATGGCACGGAGCATTTTCCGGCCAGCAATCTCGAAGTGACGACGGTGGATGTCGGCAACCCCACCAGCAATGTCATTCCCGGCGCGGGCACGCTGAAATTCAACATTCGCTACAACGACACCTGGACGCCGGACAGCTTGGCCGAATGGGTGCGCGGGCGGATCGCATCGGTCGACGCCAGGGGAACCGAGGTTAATTTCGCGATTGCGGGCGTGCCCTCGCGGTCGTTCCTCTCCCCGCTCAGCGACGATATCGACACCCTTTCTGACGCCATCGAAGACGTCACGGGGCGGCGGCCGGAATTTTCGACGGGCGGCGGCACTTCGGATGCGCGCTTTGTCGCCCAATATGGGCCGGTGGTGGAATGCGGGCTCGTCGGCCCCTCCATGCACAAGGCAGACGAGCATATCTCGATCACCGATCTCGTCGGGCTGACGGCGATCTACGAAAGCTTTATGGAAAAGTTCTTTTCGGGCGAGGTGGAATGAAGATCTGGGCTGCGCTGAAAAACGCCCTGGCCGGCTGGATCGCCATCATCCGTGGCGATGCTGACTGGCAGGGACATTTTTCGATTTCCGCCGCGGGTCTAGCGACGGCGCTGGTGCTGTTCCTGTTCTTCGCCGTGCTCTCGATTGCGCTCGCCACCGCCGATGTCGGCATACCGAGCCTTTTCGGCCTCATCATCGCCCTGCTGGTGCAGAGCCTTTCCATCGTCGCGCTACTGGCCAGCATTTTCATTACCAGGAAACTGGTGCCGGTTCCGGTGCAAACGCTGGGCCTGCTCGTGCCCGGCGTTTATGCGCTCATCACCTATCTCATTGTCGGCACCATACTCTCGCTGATTGCCGGGCCGGTGCTGGTGCTGCTCTGGCTGGGGCTGGCTTATCTGCTCTTCTGCCTCGGCTGGCGCACCGAGGGGTGGAATATTGGTGTGGCTGCGGCATTTGCGGTTTTGACCATGGTGCTGCTTGTCGGTATGCCTGTGACGCTCTACATGGTGCTTGGCCCTGTGGCCGCGCCCACCCCTTGAGACGAGACGCACGCCCTTGGCCCAGTCCAATGCTCCATTTTTCGAAGAAGCCGCCCATGCTCTGCGGGGCTGCCTTGCCCTCGTCACCGGCAAGCGCGACGCTTCGGCCTATTTCGATTTTTCCCAGCGCGGACTTGTCGGCAGCCTGATTGCCGCTGTCGTCGCCGTCATGCTGGCGGCTTTTGGACCGCAACTGCTGGGCATTCACATGCCGGCAGGCGCTGCAACGCAGTCAGTTATCGTCAATGGCGTGCTGTTCCTCGCCCAAGCGGGCATGGCGGCCATCGTGCTGCGACAGATGGGCCGGCAGGACGGGTTTATCCCCTACCTCGTCGCCAGCAATTGGGTGACGCTGTTTTCGGCGGTGCTGCTGCTGATCTCGACGCTTTTCGGTGAAGCCGGCATCGTGCTACTGCTCGGCATCGCCATTGTGGCGCTGCTGACCTTCATCAATATCGGCCGTTTTATCGTGACGCTGACGCCGCTGCAGATTGGTCTGCTGTTCGTGTCGCAGGCCGTGGGCGTGTTCCTGGCACTGGGCATCGTCGCCCTCTTCCTGCCCGCCTCGGCCCTGACCTAGTAGTCGACTTTCACAAAGTAGAGCCCCGCTGATGGCGCCATGGCGCCGCAGCGGCTGCGGTCGGCCGCATCAAGCGCGGCGCGGAAATCGGCCGGGCTCCATTTGCCCTCACCCACGAGTTTCAGCGAACCGACCATGGAGCGCACCTGATGGTGCAGGAAGCTGCGGGCACTGGCGGTGACGACGATATGGTCGAGTTCACGGCGCACGGCAAAGTGGTCGAGCGTGCGGATGGGCGAATTGGCCTGGCACTCGGAGGAGCGGAAGGTCGTGAAATCGTGGCGGCCGAGAATTTTCTGCGCGGCGAGGTGCATCACTTCGGCGTCGAGCGGCATGGGGACGTGCCAGACCTGATGGCGCTCGAGCGCGGCGGGGGCGCGGCGATTGAGGATGCGGTACTCGTAGTGACGCGCGAGGGCCGAGAAGCGGGCCTCGAAGGTCTCGGAGACCACTTCGCAGTCGATGACGGCGGCGGGATGCGGGCGCAGGTGATAATTGAGCGCCTCGCGCACTCGGAACGGGTCGCGGTCGGTGGAGAGGTCAAAGCTGACGACCTGGCCCAGGGCATGCACGCCGGCATCGGTGCGGCCGGAGGCTTGCGTTGAAACCGTTTCGCCCGAGAAGCGGAAGATCGCGTCTTCGAGGGCTTGCTGCACGCTCATCCGATCGGCCTGGCGCTGCCAGCCGCAGAAGGGCGTGCCGTCATATTCGATGGTGATGCGATAGCGTGGCATCAGCCGACGACAGTTGCAGGCAAGACTCCTGCCCCGCGGAGGAACGTTGCCGCGTCCATCGCGCCCTTGCCTTCGCGCTGCACCTGGGTGAGGCGGACGGCGCCAGAGCCACAAGCAATGGTCAGGTCAGGGCCGATCAGCGTGCCGGGAGCGGCATTGCCGGAGGCGATGGTGGAACGCAGCGCCTTGATGCGGGTGGGCTTGCCGGCGAGCTCCAGCTCGAACCAGGCGCCCGGGAAAGGCGAAAGGCCGCGAATGGTGTTGTGGACCTCTTCGGCGGATTTGGAGAAATCGAGCTTGGCCTCGGCCTTTTCGATCTTTGCCGCATAGGTGACGCCGGCTTCGGGCTGGGGCGTGAAATCCAAGCTGCCGCGTTCGAGCGCGGCGAGGGCGCGGCCCATGAGGTCGGCGCCGAGGCGCATCATCTGGTCGTGCAATTCGCCCGCGGTCATGTCGGGGCCGATGGGGATGATTTCCGTCGGGCCCATGGCGCCGGTGTCGAGACCTTCGTCCATGTTCATCACCACGATGCCGGTCTGCTTGTCGCCGGCCATGATGGCGCGCTGCATGGGCGCGGCGCCGCGCCAGCGGGGGAGCAAGGAGCCGTGGAGATTAAGGCAACCTTCGGTTGGCGCCTCGAGTATGGCTTTGGGCAGGATCAGGCCATAGGCGACGACTACGGCGACGTCAGCCTCGAGAGAGGCGAACTGGGCCTGCTCGGCCTCGTTGCGCAGGCTTTTCGGCGTGAAGACGGGAATGCCGAAATTTTCGGCCGCTTCATGCACCGGGCTCTTGCGCTCGGCCTGGCCGCGACCGGCCGGCTTTGGCGCGCGTGTATAGACCGCGATCACTTCGTGGCCGGAAGCGACGATCTCGGTCAGCGTCGGTACGGAAAATTCGGGCGTGCCCATGAAGACGACGCGCATTGGCTTTACTCCTGGGCAGATGCCCCGCGCGAGCGCGGGGCTTGGGCTCTTAGCGCGCAGCCAGCTTGGCTTGCTTGTCGAACTTCTTGATAACGCGGTCGCGCTTCAGGCGGCTGAGATAGTCGATGTAGAGCACGCCATCGAGGTGATCGAGTTCGTGCTGGATGCAGACGGCGAGCTTGCCATCGGCGTCCTTGGTGACTTCCTTGCCGTCGAGATCGGTGTACTTCACCGTGACCGTCGAGGGGCGCTCGACTTCATAGTAGAGCTCGGGGATCGACAGGCAGCCCTCTTCGGTCACCTGGATCTCGTCGCCGAACTTGGTGATTTCGGGATTGATCATGACGAGCGGGGTCGGGGTTTCGCCTTCTGCGGCGAGGTCCATGACGACGATGCGCTTCATCACCCCGATCTGGGGCGCGGCCAGGCCAATGCCCGGGGCATCATACATGGTGTCGAGCATGTCCTTGGCCAGGGTCTTGATCTCCTCGTCAACCTCGACGATCGGATCGGCAACTGCGCGCAGGCGCGCGTCGGGAATGATGAGAATAGGGCGGATGGCCATGGCAAAGGTCCGGCAATATCTGGATTTGCACCCGATATGGCGTTTTGAGGCCCTGCGGTCAACTGCAGAGGTCGTCTGCGCACCGCGCAGAATAGAACATTTTAAGAACAGAAGAATCGGGTAGAGTGCCGCAATGAGTGAACTCGACACTATTCTGTTCATGGTCGGCTCCGTGCCGGTGACCCTGGGGCTTGCGCTTGTTGTCGGCATCGTGGTGCTGCTGGCGACAGGCGTTTTTCTTCTCGTCGGCTCGGCCCGCGCCAATGCGCAGCGGGCCGATGACGCAGCGCGGGAAGCAAGCGAAAATCTCAAGGCCAGTTTTCTTGAACAGATTGCGCAGCGCGACATGCGCATTCGCGACCTTGATCTCGTGCTGGTTCGCGAGCGCGAGCGGGCGGGCGAACTGATCGACAATGAGCGGGAAAAGAACAGCGAACTGACGGCTGAACTGGCGGCGATGCGGACGCGGCTCGACGAGCAGAACAGGCAGAACGAAGCCAATATGAAGCGCTTTACCGAAGCGCGGCAGCAGATGACCGACGAGTTCAAGGCCATTGCCGGTGACGTACTCAAAAGCCATGGCGAGACGTTTTCCAAGCAGAACCGCGAGCAGGTCGACACCCTGCTCAAGCCGTTGCAGGACAAGATCACCGAGTTTCACAAGAACCTCGTCGAGGATCGCTCGGCCATGGGCGAGCGCATCCGCGCTTTGGCCGAGAGCAATCTGCAGATCACCACGGAAGCGCAAAATCTCACTCGGGCACTAAAGGGCAATTCGCAGACGCAGGGCGCCTGGGGCGAAATGATCCTTTCCACCATTTTGGAGCAATCGGGCCTGCGCGAGGGCGAGCAGTATTTTACCCAGCAAAGCCATAGCGGCGAAGACGGGCAGCGCGTCCGGACCGACGTCGAAATCCTCATGCCCAATGGCGACAAGCTGGTCATCGACTCGAAAGTCTCCCTCACCGCCTTCGAAGCCTTTGTGAACAGCGAGGAGCTGGATCGGGACCAGCATCTGCGCGCCCATATCACTTCGGTGCGCGGCCATATCACGACGCTGGGCGACAAGAGCTACCACCGCGCCGCCAAGTCGAGCCTCGACTATGTGATGATGTTCGTGCCGATTGAATCGGCGCTGGCGACGGCGATCCAGCATGACACCAAGCTTGTCGAATTCGGCATGGGCAAGGGCGTGATGCTGACGACGCCGACAACGCTGATGACGGTGCTGCGGACCGTGCGCAATGTCTGGGACATCGAAAAGCGCCACCAGAATGCCGAGGAAATCGCCGAGCGGGCCGGCGCGCTTTACGAGAAGGTCGCCGGGTTCCTTGGGACCATGGACAAGGTGGGCAGCAGCATCGAGCGCGCGAGCCAGGATTTTGCCAAGGC
>NZ_JAFKHD010000505.1 GCF_017307565.1 Devosia sp. | reverse complement strand
TGTGCTCAGGGACGCCTTCGGCATGGATGCGGGCGAGGCCGGTCTTCTTATCGCCTTACCACTACTGATTTTCTGCATTGTCTCGCCGTTTGCCGCGCTTCTGGCGCGGGAATACGGGCTGGAACGCGCGTTGTTCATGGCATTGCTCATCATGACCGTTGGCATCCTGATCAGATCGGCAGGACCTTCATGGGGGCTCTTTCTGGGCACCTCCTTGCTGGGTGCTGGTATCGCGTTGGGGAATACCCTGCTGCCAAGCCTGCTCAAGCGTGATTTTCCTAGCCAGCTGACTAAGCTCACGGCCATCTATTCCATCACCATGGGGATTGCCTCCGCTGTGGGCTCCGCAGTGGTCGTGCCCCTTGCTCAGGCTTTCGATTGGCAGATCGCGCTTGCAGCCTTTGTGGTTCTACCGGTGGCTGGTGCCTTGCTCTGGTTGCCACAGCTTGGCCGACACTCTCGTCCATCCGCTGGAACTGCCACTCCACCGCATGGAGGTGCCATCTGGCGTTCAGGCCTTGCCTGGCAGGTCACGTTATTCTTCGGCGTTAATTCGTTCGTCTATTATGCCGTCGCGGCCTGGCTGCCTTCCATCCTCGTCGCGCAGGGATTTTCCTTGACGGAGGCGGGATCGCTGCATGGTGTCATGCAGTTGGCGACAGCCCTTCCAGGGCTGGTAATCGTACCAGTCGTCCAGCGTGCAAGAGACCAGCGTGGCCTTGCGGTCGCTCTTGCCGGATCTGGCTTGGTTGCCTTGCTCGGGCTGCTGGCGGTCCCCGACTTGGCGATTTTCTGGGTCTCATTGTTTGGCTTTGGTATCGGCGGGGCCTTTATTCTTGCTTTGGCCTTTATCGGGCTGCGAACCACTTCGGCACACCAGACCGCCAGTCTTTCGGGGATGACCCAGTCCATCGGCTATCTGTTGTCGGCGACCGCGCCGGTTTCAGTTGGTGCCTTGCACGACCTCGTTGGGAGCTGGCAGCCTGCGATCGTTATATGCATCGTCCTTTGCGCTCTATTGGCCTTGATTGCCCTCGGTGCTGGACGAAATCTTCAAATCGGCACGCAAATTGACCATCAACAAGGGACATTGAAATGACTGAGCGTAGGGTTGCGGTGATCACCGCTGGCGGGAGCGGGATGGGCGCGGCAGCGGCACGGCGTCTTGCCGCCGATGGCTTCCAAGTGGCAATCCTTTCTTCGTCGGGAAAAGGCGAGACATTGGCCGCTGAACTTGGTGGGTTCGGCGTCACCGGCTCCAATCAGTCGAACGAGGCACTGAAGTGTCTCGTGGATGGTGCTGTTGAACGCTGGGGGCGTGTCGATGTCCTCGTCAACAGCGCAGGCCACGGTCCAAGAAAGCAACTTCTCGACCTCACCGACGAGGATTGGCATACCGGCATCGATACCTATTTCCTCAATGTCGTCCGCCCTGCACGCTTGGTTACGCCTATCATGCAGGCGCAGAAGAACGGTGCGATCGTCAATATCTCGACGGCCTGGGCCTTCGAGCCGAGCGCTATGTTCCCCACCTCCGCGGTCGGACGGGCAGGTCTCGCTGCGTTCACCAAGCTTTTCGCTGACACCTATGCGCCGTACAATGTCCGCATGAACAACGTACTGCCCGGTTGGATTGATAGTCTGCCCGGCACCGAAGAGCGTGCGGCAAGTGTGCCCCTGCAGCGCTATGGCACGAGCGAAGAGATCGCGGCCACCATCGCTTTTCTGGCCTCCGAAGGTGCGGCCTATATCACGGGGCAGAACCTGCGCGTCGATGGAGGGCTCACCCGGTCGATATAGTTAGGTTTGAATGCCAGGGGCGGCGATATCACCGTCGATATCGTCAGCCCCGACGAGGCAGGCTTTGCGACTATTTGAGCTTTGCTCGAACAGCCAGCGCATAGGCGAGTGACAACAGCGCCAACGCAGACCAGGGGAGCCATGGGACGCCGGCATATTCGAGCAATAGCCCGCCAAGAATGCCGCCCCCGGCAATAGCCAGGTTCCAGGCTGTCACGATCATGGCTTGTGCAACATCCGATGCCTTTCCGGAAATGTTCGCGGCGGCGGTCTGAAACAGAGTTGCGGCACCTCCAAAAGCCAGCCCCCAGACGCCGATTGCCAGCCAGAACAGGTCGGGGTTGCCGCCCCAGTTGCCAAACACCAATGCCGCGGCCCCGAAAAGAGCGATGCTTGTCAGCACGAGTAAGCGAAGCCGTTGGCCGATCAGATATCCGACCAGAACGATACCCACTATTCCTGCCGCACCGAACACCAAGAGGACGAGGTCGAGACGTTGCGCGAGCCCGGCAGAAGCCACGAGTGGGGCGATGTAGGTATAAAGGATGTTGTGCGAGAGGACGAAAAGCAGGGTTACCACCAGCACCGACTTGATACCTCTGATAGCGAGTGTGCCGCTAACGGAAGTCTTGTTCCCGGTCGTGGCGGCCGGGTAATTGGGCACGCTTGCCCATACCCAGCCAATCAGGACGAGGGTGAGGGCGGTCATCAGCAAAAATGTACTTCGCCAGCCGATGCTCGATCCTATCAGCGTGCCAGCGGGAATACCCATCGAAAGCGCCAGCGGCGTGCCGACCATGGCGATGGCGATGGCGCGTCCTTTCAGGTGATCGGCGACCATGCGAGCCGCATAACCGGCAATCATCGCCCAAAGCAGACCTGCACAAACCCCGGCGAAGAACCGTGCTGCCAGCAAGATGCCGAAGACGTCCGTGACCGCTGTGATCGTGTTGACGAGCGCAAATCCTGCAATGACGCAAGTGAGCAGCGGCTTGCGCGGGAAGCGCTGGGTCGCGGCGGTCAGCGGGATGGCGGCCACTATCGAGCCGATGGCGTAGATTGTTATGGACTGCCCTACCGCGGAAGGGGCGACACCTAGATCCGCGCTCATTTGCAGGAGGAGCCCGGCCGGCAGGGCTTCGGTCAGGATGGTGATGAAGCCGGCCATGGCAAAGCAGAGCAGGGCTGATAGCGGTAGTCTTGCGTCGTCCGGCTTTCTCTTCGCCTCACCGCCGATGGGACACGATCGGGACACGGCTCAACCCTGCTGGCCGAGTTTGGGAAGGACCAGATCGCCGACGCTGTAAGTGTGAAATTCGCTGGTCGATACCGCGTCCAGCTTTCGGAACTTCGCAACGAAGACGGGATCGGAGAAGAACTCGTCCACATTGCCGGCGCCTTGAATTGCTTCGATGTTGACGACGGTCAGACCGTCCGTGCTCTTGGCCAGATTGCTCCAGAGAAACCCTGGCTTCCGTTCCGCCACATAGTGGACAACGTCCTGAATGATCTGAAACGCTTCGTCCTGTTTGCCTGGATGGGCGTGGATGACATTGACAATAAAAACGGTCGGCTCGGGCGTAGCTGCAAATCCTGCGGCAGATTTCGTATCCATGTGTTTCCCTTCCGTGGAAATTGGCGTGATTGCCGTGCCGGGGTGGATATCGGGCGTGCCATAGGCGATAAATGGTCCTGTAATCCGGATAATCAGGACGAAATTTCTTTAATGGGGTTGCATGGATAAGCTCGGCACATTGGGGATTTTTGCCCAGGCCGCAGAATGCGGCAGCTTTGTAGCGGCTTCGAAACGGCTGGGTCTTTCCAGCTCAGCGGTTGGCAAGGCGGTCGCGCGCCTTGAGCAAGAGATGGGCGTGCGTCTTTTCCATCGTTCCACACGCAGTATGACGCTTACGGAGGAGGGCAGCTTCTTTCTCGATACCTGCAGGCGCATCCTGTCCGAACTGGACGCGGCGCAGGCGCAACTTTCCCGATCACAAGCCAGGCCACGCGGTCTCTTGCGCGTAAGCTTTCCATTGACGGGAATGCTGCTGATGCCAACGATTTCGGCGTTCATGGAGGCCTATCCCGAGATCGAGCTGGACCTCGACTTCACCGACCGCCTGGTTGATGTGATTGAGGAGGGGTTCGACGCAGTCGTGCGTACTGGAGAGGTTGGGGACACACGATTGATGAGCCGAAAACTCGGTTCGTTCAGGCATCAGATCGTTGCCTCGCCGGGCTATCTGGATGCAAAAGGTGTCCCTGAAAACCCCGAGGACCTGTTGCACCATCGCTGTATGCATCACCGATATGCCAATTCGGGCAAGCTGGAGCCATGGCCGCTCGTCAGGGACGGCAAGGACCTGCGCCTGACGCTGCCAACGACGACAGTGGCCAGCACGCTCGAGCCGCTTATGCATCTGGCAGAAAACGGCTTTGGCATAACCTGCCTGCCGCATTTCGCCGTTGCACAACAGCTTGCAGAAGGGAGGCTGATCTCGGTTCTTGATAACTTCACGGCGGAAACTGGTGTCTTTCGTGCTCTTTGGCCGACGAGCCGCTATCTGTCGCCCAAAATTCGGGTTTTCGTGGATTTCATGGCCGGTAATCTGTTCGCAACCGATGCTGCTCATGCCCGCCTCATGCCGAAATGACCGGCGGCGGGCCTGCTTTGGAAAAGCAGCACAGTGAGGGTACGCAGTTCGTTCGCCTACGACGATGCGCGGCGGTCTGCTGAGTCCCGGATGCGCGAAGCCAAATCCCGGCGCTTCGGGCGCGAAAGCAGAGTGATATCCGCGCCGGTCGATGCAGTGGGCGTTACTTGCATCGCGCTGAGGCGTTGAGAATGCCAGCAGAAGCCTTCTTGACCGAGCGTCCGCTTTTTGCGCGCCGAGGGGGGAAGATGACTGGCCACTGCCGGACGGTCGGGGCAATCCTCGCATAGAGCAAGCAATTGCCTATCGGGAGGAATGACATGTCTTTCAAGTCCATCAATCCGGCGACCGGCGTTGTGAGCGCCGAATTCTCCGCCCATAGCGAGGTCGATCTGGAGCGGCTGCTGGAACAAGCCTGGACCGGTTATCGCGCATGGTCGGTTACGCCTATGGAAGACCGCGCCGCCTTCCTTATTCGCCTGGCGGATTTGTTGGAACAGCGCGCCGATGCCTATGCGGCGCTGATCACCAGCGAGATGGGCAAGCCGGTCGGCGAAGCTCGAGCCGAGGTGGTCAAGGCAGCCAGCGGCGCGCGGCATTTTGCCGAAGCAGGCCCCCGCTATCTTGCCAACGAGCCTATCGAGGGTACCGCCGGCACCGTGATCTATGAATCTATCGGACCGATCTTTGGCGTCATGCCCTGGAACCTGCCTTTCTGGCAGGTGTTGCGCTTCTTCATTCCGGCGGCGATCGCGGGCAATGTAGTGCTGGTTAAGCATGCCGACCTCGTGCAGGGCTCGGCTCAGGCGCTGGAGGATCTGGTGCGCGACGCCGGTGGACCGGCTGGCCTCTACACCAATCTGCGGGTCCGTCGCGATGTCGTCTCAGGCATCATTGCCGATCCGCGCGTTCGTGCAGTCACCGTCACTGGCAGCACGGCGGCCGGCCGGGCCGTAGCGGAGGCAGCCGGCGCCCATGGCAAGAAGGCGGTATTGGAACTGGGTGGTTCAGACCCCTTCATCGTCTTCGATGACGCAGATTTCGATAAGGCTGTCAGCATCGGGGTCGTGTCGCGTTTTTCCAACAATGCGCAGAGCTGCATCGCCGCCAAGCGCTTCCTGATCGCTGCGCCCATCTTCGATAGATATTGTGAGGCCTTTGCGCGGACGGCCTCGGCCCTGCCGATGGGTGATCCGATGGACCCGACGACCAAGCTCGGGCCGCTGGCCAAGGCAGACCTCGTGGAAACCACGCTGCGCCAGATTGCCGAGGCCGTGGCAGCAGGGGGCAGGGTGATTACCGGAGGAAAGTCAAAGGACGGTCCGGGTAATTTCTTCGAGCCGACGGTGATCGTCGGCGTTGATCCCCACTCCCCCATTGCTCAGGAAGAGTTCTTCGGGCCGGTGGCGCTAATGTTCCCCTTTGCCAGCGAGGCGGAGGCCGTGGAGCGCGCCAATGCGACTGATTTTGGCCTTGGTGGGGCGGTTTGGACCAGCGATCTCCATCGCGCCCGTCGCGTGGTTGGGCAACTCGAAGCCGGTGCGGTCTTTGTAAACGACTTCGTGCGGTCCGATCCACGAGCGCCGTTCGGTGGCGTCAAAGGCTCGGGTTTTGGCCGCGAACTGGGACCGCTGGGGGCCCGAGAACTGACCAATGCCAAGCTGGTCTGGAACCTTCCGGCCTGATCGCAGACAGTGGCGGCTCCATTCGCAGGGGTGGGGTCGTCGCGCCCTAGTGTGGCGAGCTGCTAGCGGCGCGCAATGTGCTCGGGGGAAAGCCCACACGTTCGCGGAAGAAACGGGTGAAGCTGGAGGGCGCTGAAAAGCCCAACTGCCGCGAAATCGTGTCGAGCGGCGCTTGTGAACCGACGAGAAGATCGATGGCGCGTTCGAGCAGGAGACCATCGAGG
>NZ_JAFKHD010000504.1 GCF_017307565.1 Devosia sp. | reverse complement strand
AGTTGGGCGTGGGGGATGTCCAGGTTGCCGGAAAGCTCGGCGCCACGCGTGGCCCAGACGCAGTGATCGGGCCAGAGGACCTGGGTGCCATAGTCGAGTTCGACGGTTTCGAACGGGGCCTTGCCGGGGTGATTGCTGGCAAAGGAGATGTGATCGGCCGGGTGCCAGTCCTGGGTGAGGACAACGTTCTGGAATTTTTTGGCCAGGGCATTGATGAGCGGCACGATCTCGTCGCCACCGGCAACGGCCAGATTGCCGCCGGGCAGGAAGTCATATTGCACATCGACGACGACGAGCACGTCTTCGGGGCCGATAGTTTGCGTCATGGGGCGGCTGTCTCCGGTTGTAGGAATTCGGCGCGGATCAGGCCGCGCACGGAATTGCCGAGGAAGATTGCCTCGGCATCATGCAGATCGGCAAGGGTGAGAATGGCCTCCTGGGCCTCGCCGGTTTCAATGAGTTCGGCGCGGAGGGTGCCGGGGAGGAGGCCGGATGACAGAGCCGGCGTGAGGAGTTTTCCGCCACGCTCAATGAAAAGATTGGTGATCGAGCCTTCGGTCAATTCGCCGCGCTCGTTGAGGAAGACCACCTCGTCGGCACCCAGTTCGTCATGAGCCTTGATGCGGGGAGAATCGTAGAAGGCGCGGTTGGTGGTCTTGTGGGCGAGCCAGACGGAGGACGATTGCAGAGTCTCGCTGGCGACAAGAAAACGAAAGATTTCGGGGTTTGGCGGCAGGGGCACGGCAGTGATGTCGATGCCGGTTTCCGAAAGGGTGAGGCGGACGCGCATGGGGGCCGTCCAGTTTGCACTCTCGGCGATGAGGCGGGTGGTGGCTTCGGCGGCGTCGACTGGGAGGCCGAAATAGGCTGATGACGCGAGCAGGCGGGCGAGGTGGCGGCCGAGAAGGACAAAACCTTCTTGGGGGGACCACTTTATCGTTTCGATCAGGGTGACCGGCGGGGTTGGGTCGCTGAGGAAACGCAATTTGAGCAGGGCCTCGCTGTATTCGGATTCTGCTTCGCTATCGGCGACGATACCGCCGCCTACACCGATCGTGCCATTGCCTTGGGAGTCGATGACTGCGGTGCGAATGGCGACGTTGAAGGCAAAATCGCCATTGGGCGCGATGTAGCCGATCGAACCGGTATAGAGGCCGCGAGGCAAAAGTTCGACCTCGTGGATGATTTCCATGGCGCGCAGTTTTGGCGCGCCGGTGATGGAGCCGCAGGGGAAGAGGTTTTCCAGCAGATCGAGCATTGTGACGTCGGGGCGGCGTTTTGCAGTAATGCCCGAGGTCATGGTGTGGAGGGTGGAATAGGTTTCGACCGTGAAAAGGTCGGTCACTTCGACCGAGCCGATTTCGGCAATGCGCCCGAGGTCGTTGCGCAGGAGATCGACGATCATCAGGTTTTCGGCGCGGTTTTTCTCATCGGCGGCGAGGGCGGCGCGGTCGGCGGCGTCCTGTGAGGCGAGGGGCGCGCGGGGCAGGGTGCCTTTCATCGGTCGGGCGAAAAGGGCGTCGCCAGTGCCAGAGACGAAAAGCTCGGGGGAGCGGGAAAGCACAAAATGGTCGCCGGCATGGATATAGGCGCCGTAGGCGGTTTTCTGGCTTTGGGCGAGGCGGCGGTAGAGGCCCAGAGGGGAGCCGGAGAGCTGAAAGTTCGCCTTGAAGGTGAGGTTGACCTGATAGGTGTCGCCGGCAGCGATGTAGTTTTTGACGGCCTCGAAGGCAGATGCGTAGTCGGCAAAGCTTGTCGCGGGGGCAAGGCTTTCGGCCGTGCCATCGGGGGATTCGGGGAGACCAGCGAACGGCTTTGGGGCGTCGTAGAGGCCGAACCACAGGAGCGGGGTTTTGCTGCGCTCGGGCAAGAACTCTGCGAGGCGCTCTTCGAACAAAAATCCGAGTTCGTAGGCAAAGTAGCCGGCGGCCCAGAGACCCTGCTCCCCCGCTTCGGCGATGCGCTTGAGAGCGGCGCGGGCGGCAACAGCGTCATAGGCGCAAAGCACCTCTTTCGGCTCGGAAAAGAGGCGGCTCTGGCCGTAGGGGGAAAGGTTGTCGTGCAGGAGCACGGTGCCTGATGAAAACATGATGGGGTTTTAGTGGGTTTGGGGGCCCGGGCGAAGAGGGATTTTGGTGGGTCGCAATTGCTCGAAAGGTCGGGCGTTAGCCGTGCTGAACAACAAGTTTCCAACAGGCGTTGCCGTCCTCTTGGCGGCAGGAGCCGGACATGGCAAATAGCGCCGCCCGGCCGCGACGTGCGCCGGTATGAGGGACCCTCTATGAAAACGAATATTCTGGCTGCGGCTGCAGCCCTGGCGTTCGCGGCTGGCGTGGCGCCGTCAGCGGCACAGACCGTCGAATTCACCATCGTCAACGCCAGCTCGCAGGCGCTGCACTATTTCTACACGACGCCCAGCAATGAAAACAGCTGGGGCGAAGACCTCCTGGACGATGGCACGCTGGAAGCCGGCAACCAGGGCACGGCCACCATTGGCGATGGCTCCGACCAGTGCCTTTACGACTTCAAGTTCGTGATGGACAGCGGCGCAGAACTGATCGAGCCCTCGATCGATATCTGCCAGCTCGACTCCTATACGATCACCGACTGATTTGCTGACAGGCGCTGCCTCCATGGCGGGGCGGCGCCTTTCTTTCCAACAAAGACATTTCCGGGCATTTCTGGCCGCCGACGCGCTTGAAGCCCCAAGCACACCCCCCTATATACGCCCCGAGGCCCTGAAACAGGGCAAATCATCCTACGAGGGACCCGGCCCCTTTGGGGCACAGAGGCTGCTTTGCGAAAAGGGCCTCGCCAGAGGGTTCGCTATGAAGAGAGGCTAGTTTTATGGCAAAAGTCATTGGTATCGACCTCGGTACAACCAATAGCTGCGTCGCCGTCATGGACGGCAGCAATCCCAAAGTGATCGAAAATGCCGAAGGCGCCCGGACCACCCCGTCCATGGTCGCTTTCTCCAAGGATGGCGAGCGCCTGATCGGCCAGCCGGCCAAGCGCCAGGCCGTCACCAATCCCGAAGGCACCCTGTTTGCCGTCAAGCGCCTGATCGGGCGTCGTTACGACGACAAGGTCGTGGCCAAGGACAAGGGTCTCGTCCCCTTCAAGATCGTGCCTGCCGACAATGGCGACGCATGGGTCGAAGCTTCGGGCGACAAGTACTCGCCGAGCCAGGTCTCGGCCATGATCCTGCAGAAGATGAAGGAAACCGCCGAAGCCTATCTCGGCGAGACCGTCA
Organism: Devosia sp.; assembly: GCF_017307565.1. Taxonomy (GTDB): domain Bacteria; phylum Pseudomonadota; class Alphaproteobacteria; order Rhizobiales; family Devosiaceae; genus Devosia. Next base: position 3,117 of record NZ_JAFKHD010000504.1, on the reverse strand, counting down.
CGCAGGCCGTCATCACCGTGCCCGCCTATTTCAACGATTCTCAGCGCCAGGCCACCAAGGACGCAGGCAAGATTGCCGGCCTTGAAGTGCTGCGCATCATCAACGAGCCGACGGCAGCTGCGCTCGCCTACGGTCTCGACAAGAAGAACTCCGGCACCATCGCGGTCTATGACCTTGGCGGCGGTACCTTCGACGTGTCGATCCTCGAAATCGGCGACGGCGTCTTTGAAGTGAAGTCGACCAATGGCGACACCTTCCTCGGCGGCGAAGACTTTGACATGCGCCTCGTCGACTACCTCGCCGACGAGTTCAAGAAAGAGCAGGGCATCGACCTGCGTTCGGACAAGCTGGCTCTGCAGCGCCTCAAGGAGGCTGCCGAAAAGGCCAAGATCGAACTTTCGAGCGCCACCCAGACCGAAATCAACCTGCCCTTCATTACGGCAGATGCTTCCGGCCCGAAGCACCTCACCCTCAAGCTCTCGCGCTCCAAGCTCGAATCGCTGGTCGATGAACTGATCCAGCGCACCATCGAGCCGTGCAAGCAGGCCATGAAGGATGCCGGCATTTCCGCGAGCCAGATCGACGAAGTCGTTCTCGTTGGCGGCATGAGCCGCATGCCCAAGGTCCAGGAAGCCGTCAAGCAGCTGTTCGGCAAGGAACCGCACAAGGGTGTTAACCCGGACGAAGTCGTGGCGCTCGGCGCTGCGATCCAGGGCGGCGTGCTGCAGGGCGACGTCAAGGACGTGCTGCTGCTCGACGTGACCCCGCTCTCGCTCGGCATCGAAACCCTCGGTGGCGTCTTTACCCGCCTCATCGATCGCAACACCACGATCCCGACCAAGAAGAGCCAGACCTTCTCGACCGCTGAAGACAATCAGTCGGCCGTGACCATCCGGGTCTTCCAGGGCGAACGCGAAATGGCGGCCGACAACAAGCTGCTGGGTAATTTCGACCTCGCCGGCATTCCGCCCGCACCGCGTGGCGTGCCGCAGATCGAAGTGACCTTCGACATCGACGCCAATGGTCTTGTGAACGTGTCCGCCAAGGACAAGGGCACCGGCAAGGAACAGCAGATCCGCATCCAGGCTTCTGGTGGTCTCTCGGACGCCGACATCGAAAAGATGGTCAAGGACGCCGAAGCCAATGCCGAAGCCGACAAGCGCAAGCGCGAAGCGGTGGAAGCCAAGAACCAGGCCGAATCGCTCGTCCACTCGACCGAAAAGTCGCTCAAGGACTATGGCGATAAGGTCTCGGCCGAGGACAAGGGCGCGATCGAAAGCGCGATCAATGACCTCAAGGCTGTGATCGACGGCGACAATGCCGAACTGATCAAGGAAAAGACCTCGGCCCTCGCCGAAGCCTCGATGAAGCTCGGCGAAGCCATGTACAAGGCCAGCCAGGCGGAAGCCGAAGCCAAGGCCAATGGTACGGCCGATGACGATGAAGACGACGTCGTCGACGCCGACTTCGAAGAGGTCAAGGACGACGACAAGAAGTAACGCTAGGCGTTTTCAGTTTTGGGGCTCGGTGGAAACACCGGGCCCTTTTGTTTTGGGGCGAGCGGGGCGGTGGATGGGGCGTTTGCCGCGCCTTCGAGCGTAGCTCTCATGGCCTTTTGCCCTCAAATTGCTCCACCGGAGCAATTTGGCCGCTCTGCGGCCGGGTCAAAAGCGTTCCACGTGAATCACTGTCATTCGGTCAGCGCCGTTGCCCCATTTGCGCACTCTTGCTAAAGCACCTGTGACACGGCCCTAAAACTTGCCGACCCCAGGCCCCTTGCGGGTTGTGGGGTCGATTGCCATCTAGGGACAAATGTTAGGGCTTGCCTAAGCGGGGCGCGCGACAAGCGCGACCGGCTATTTCGGAGAAGATTTTTGGCCAAACGCGATTTTTACGAAGTGCTCGGCTGCCAGAAGGGCGCCGACGAGGCGACCCTGAAAAGCGCCTATCGCAAACTCGCCATGCAGTTCCACCCGGACCGCAACCCGGGCAATGCCGAGGCCGAGAACAAGTTCAAGGAAATCAACGAGGCCTATGACACGCTCAAGGACGGCCAGAAGCGCGCCGCCTATGACCGGTTTGGCCATGCTGCCTTCGAGCAGGGCGGTGGACGCGCCGGCGGTGGCTTCGGACCCGAATTCAGCTCGTCGATGTCCGATATCTTTGAAGACATTTTTGGCGACTTCATGGGCGGTGGCCGGCGCGGTGGCGGCGGCGGTGCCTCAAAGCTGCGCGGCTCGGACCTGCGCTATAATCTCGAAATCTCGCTCGAAGAGAGTTTTGACGGGCGCACCGTCGAGATCGACGTGCCGACACTGGTCGGTTGCGACACCTGCGACGGTTCGGGCGCCAAGCCCGGAACCGGCACCCATACCTGCCGCCAGTGCAATGGCCATGGCAAGGTGCGCGCCGCCCAGGGCTTCTTCACCATCGAACGCACCTGCCCAGTCTGCCAGGGCCGCGGCCAAATGATGGACCAGCCCTGCACCGATTGCGGTGGCCAGGGTCGTCGCCAGCAGAACCGCAAGCTCTCGGTCGATATTCCCAAGGGGATCGAGGACGGCACGCGTATTCGTCTTGCCAATGAAGGTGAGGCCGGGGTGCGGGGCGGACCGCCGGGCGATCTCTATATTTTCATCTCGATCAAGCCGCATGATCTGTTCCAGCGCGATGGCGCGGACCTTTATGCGCGCGTGCCGATTTCCATGACCACTGCGGCGCTGGGCGGCGAATTCGAAGTGCCGACGCTCGACAATGCGCGGGCCAAGGTGAAGGTGCCGACGGGTACGCAGCCGGGGCAGCGGGTGCGCCTGAAAGGCAAGGGCATGCCGGTGCTGCGCAGCAAGGATATCGGCGATCTCTATGTGCAGCTCGATATCGAGACGCCGCAGAACCTTTCCAAGCGCCAGCGCGAGCTGCTGGAAGAGTTTGCCGAGCTCGAGACGAAGGATACCAGCCCGCAATCGGGTGGGTTCTTCGACAAGCTCAAGAAGATGTTTGAGGCTTGAGGCCGTAAAGAAATCGCCCCGGTGGGGCGGTTTCAGGCATCAAGGCCATGAGAGCTATGCTCGAATGGCTGGTCGCAAATCCCCGCTCGCGCGGGGATTTTTGTTTTTG
>NZ_JAFKHD010000503.1 GCF_017307565.1 Devosia sp. | reverse complement strand
CCCACCGCGCAAGCTTTCTGGGCAAGCCGGATCAATGGTTCATCCGCGCCCGATCTCGTCATCATGAAGTCTGCAAGCTCGTCGACAACGACCACCAGCCTACGCAGCTCGCTTCCGTTCTGTTGGGCCTCGGCTATGTTTCGCGCGCCGAGGTCTCTCAGCATCGCCTGCCTGGCGTCCATCTCTTCCGTAAGAGCCCGGAGAGCGGCCACCCCTTCGTCCATGTCCGTAAGAACCCTTCGTCCCCTGAGCAACCGAAGGCCGTCATAGTCCGCAAAATCCACTCCCTTTGGATCTATCATGATCAATTCAGGGGGGCGGTCCAGGCGCAGCAAGGACAACAAAATGGCATTCACGCACACTGATTTCCCGCTACCGGTCGCTCCGGCCACGAAAAGGTGCGGCGTCTCCGCAAGATCGAAGACGAAAGCATTACCGAGAACGTCGACACCCGGTGCGACTGGCATATCGCCGTCGGCAGCTTCCAACGCTGCCGTCAGCGGCGACCAAGGAACGTCTTTCCATGCGCCTGAGGGGCGAGGCACATCGAGAACGACTCGTCGTTCTCCCCCGGTCTCCCGACCGAGTGCTATGTTGCCGGCGCCAAGACCGATCGCAAAGGATAGATCTTCCAATCCTTTGCGAAGGCGGTCGTAGTCCTCGACCGTTGCGAGCGTCAGGCGGTACCTGTTCAATCGTGGACCCTGGATGGGTTCGCCCACAAGAGTTGCGTTCACGCCGACCTGCTCTAAGCCGCGCTGGAGGATGCCGAATTCGATGGTGTCGGCCATGGTCTCGGAAGGGGAGGCAGCGTGGTCCGAGTAGTACAATCCATCGAGGAGAACGTCATGAAAGCTGGTGCCGGGCCGCCAGGATTCTGCCAGGAGCTCCAAGCCCCGGCGCGCGTGACGCTGAAGAAGCTCCACATACCGGTCATTGTCCTCGAACAAATCTTCACCGTGCTTCAGCGAGAGCAGAAGGACGAAGGCGTCGTCGGTGGTGGTATCCTTGCCTTTGCTCGTGATCTGCTCGAGTTTCAACTCGCTTGGGGCCTTGGGAGGGGCACGAAAACGTTCGTCGGGCTCTTCTTCCATCTGCATAGAACGTGCGATCGCCATTCGCACCACCCACCAGAACACGCCTCGCCTGTCGGTCTGCAGCAATCCATCATCGATGACGCGCCCGAAGAACAGGCGCTCATCCTCCGAGAAGAACAGGGAATCCCTCATCTCACCTCACCGACGACGGCGTTCGTGCCGTCCTGGTTGTCGATCTGATAGGTGTGCGCGATACGATCACCGATAAGATCCTGAGCGTGATCCGTGAATTCCGTGTTGGTCGGGAGCAGCACCAGCGGATTGCCCGCGTTCGGAAAGTACTCCACCAAAAGCATGTCGCGGTTTTCTTGGTCGATGCGGCCCAAAGGCGTGTCCACGATGACCGGTAGTGAGCGGCCGACTTCTTCGTTCAGCGCCCAGAGCATCGCCATCGCTAACAACTGGCGCATGCCGGCCGACACACTGTGCCTGGCAACCTCTTCTCCCTGCTCATCAAGATAGGTCATCACAAATTGATCGTTCAGATCTATGCTCTTGATGAGCCGCGTCGGACCTAGGAGAATCCCCACCTTCTCCCGCAGACGTCGTTCGACCGAAGCACGTATCTGTGCTCGCCGTCCTTGCAAATAGGAATCGAGAGCTCGCTTCGTCCGAAGGCCGAGCTGATATTTCGCGTCGTTCTTGGAGGTTTCTTTGGCGCGCTCCATCGCCTGCTCTACAGCGCGATCATATTCCAGTGCTTCTTTCCTATGACGCTCTTCGGCGGCCTCGGCCTGCGCCGAACGCCTCGCTGCATCCTTTATGCTTTCGTTGACCTGCAGGAGTTCCTCGGTGAGGCGCTCGTAGCGCCCTCTGGACTCGTCACTGGTGAGCTCGGCCTCGTCCAGTTCCCTCTGAAGCCGCTGGGTTTCGCTGACGAGCTCACGCATGCGCCGTAACATCCCTCGATCATGGGAAAAATCGACGCGACCACGTTCAGCGTACAACAAGAACACGTCACGCAGAGCCTTCGCCTTTCGAGAGCTCAGAGACGAGAGAACGGCGTGACTCGGACTGACCGAGACGCCCAACGTCCGGAGCGCGGATCGCACGCCGTCTTCCACGGACTCGCGCTGGACTTGGGTAAGCACGACAGGCGGTTCGACGCTCTCGAGGATAATGACTGTCTGGTTCGGTAGCTCTCTATGGAGCTTTCCGGCAAGGCTGATATCGGCCATTGCTTGCTGATCCAGCATAGTGAACGCATCGGACACCAAGCGGGGCTGTGTGCGGAAAACGATTTCTGCTGGCAGTCTCTCGGCCAACTCATCGGCGAGCACTTGGCGCTCCGCCGCCAAATTCTCCAATCGTCCATTGATCCGCCGGCCCTCCGATTCGGAAAGCGCTCCGCCTCTGAGCCTCGTCCGCTCCTCATCCAGCAGGAAACGTCGCCGCTCGAGGTCCATCAAGTCCTCTTCCGCGTCGACCCGCGTCCTAGCGCTTGCCTCCTCGTTGGCGCGGGCCTGCCTGGCAGCGTTCTCCGCTGCGACGAGCTTGAGTTGATTTTCGGCGGAGAGCCCGGCGCGATTCCGCGCCTTCACGTATTCGTCGGTCTGCTGCATCAAGTGAGCAATGAAAGAGAGGCCGAGCAGGCGTTCTATCTCGGATCGCTCTCGTCCGATCTCTGCATCAGCGAGCGACTGAATGTGCTCGGCGTCGAAGAAGAAGAATGGAACCACCTCACGAGGGAGAAGCTGCTGCAAAGCGAACTCGGCCTCATCCCCCTTGACCAAACTCCCTTCTTTTCCAAACTCAGCGGTCTCCGCAAACATGGTGAAGTGTCTTAGGCCCACGAAAGATCGCTTCGCCACGTACGCTTGGCCTCCTTCGAGCCACCGAAGCGCGATGGAGGCCTCAGTGACATGCTTGCGCCGAGCGGTGCTGTTGAACACCCCGTACCAGCGTCCGGGCTGACCGAGGACGTAGTGCTTCTCGGAGAGGCTTGTGCTTCCGAACCCTACTCGCCTCAGGCCCTCGTCACGTGATCCAAGGAACAGCAGCTTCACTGCGTTAAGCAGGCTGGTCTTTCCGGCACCGTTTCGCCCTTTGACCAGGACGATGTTGCGGTGCTCGTCGGTTCCGGAAAGGTCGATGACGCATCGCCCCTCATACGCGAACATGTTCTCGATCTCGATGGCAGTGAACTTCACCGCTCCTCCTCCGTCGAGGCGTCGAGAATTTCGGTCACGCTGCGGAGGAGCCGGGTCTTCGCCCGGTTCGATGACATGTTAGGAAAATCCTCTGCCAGGTCGAGCAGTTTCTGTAGGGTCTCAACTGGCAGTGCGAACTGTTCGGCCACGGACGCCACAAGCTCTTTGTCTTCGTCATCGTGCGGCAATGCCGTCGCCTCGGTTCTGTGCCGCTTTTCTAGTCGGCGAGATAAAACGCTGGTTGTAGCCTGAACCTGTTCCGATTTCGTTTGCAAGCACAGCGGCTGAAATGGGGTTGGCTGGTGGGGCGAATACGGAGGTTACTGTGCAGTCGTGGCAGCGCCGAGCGGATGGCATGCTGATCAATCATCTCGATACGGTGCCAAGAGCAGCTTCAAGTCAACGAAGTCCTTCAAGTTCAGTTGATACTGGACTTCTGCCGCGAATTCTCGTGCCTCTTCACTGAAGTGAGAGGTGGTAAGGGTCATGGCAGCAGTGAGCCGTTCATGCTGGGCAACCCCGAACAGCTCTCGCACAACTCCTACCCCAACAGCTCTGTCGGGGGCGTATCGCTTGCATTCAACGATATAGAGGAAAGATCCCAGCCCGTCAGACCTGGCGAGGTATAGATCTTTCCCCCCATCGCGTGTCTGCGGTGTCATTGTGACACTGTAGCCTTGCCGCTGGAACAGTTCTGCCGAGAACTCCTCGAACTCGCGCGGGGTCAAGGCATATACCAGGTTCGGATCGCCGCTCACCATTTTGAACAGTTGGTCGCTGACGAAGCGAACGTCGGAGATAATTGCCTTCTCGGTTTGGCCACCTCGCGCCAATGGGCGTCCATTTTGATCTACAAGACCAGGAATTGCCAGCGGGCCAAAGATTTCCGCGAGATCAGAAAGAGTGGAAACATCGCCGGCGCGCCATCGCGTGGCCAGTATCTGGCCTAGTCGAGGAATTCCCTGCGAAGCTGCCCAGAGACGTGCGAGGACCTCGCGAGGTAGGGTCTCGCCCATTTGAGCTTCGAGAAGCCGCCCCATGTCGGTGTAGCTAAGGGGCAGAATCTGGATGACAGGGCCAATTTTGAGCGGCTCCGTGCTGGCGACTATGGTCGAGAAACGCCAAGGGCCCGTGCTGAGGCGACTCACGCTTTCCAACAAATGGCCCCTGTCCAAGCGCTCTGCTTCATCAATGACGAGTAAGTTCCTGCCCTTGGAGCGTCGGAAGGCGTCGGCGATCACATCAACGGCCTGCGACAGAGGGAAACTGGAGCTGCCGATAAAATACTCGACAACGCCATCGAAGACAGCGGGTCTGTCGAACTTCAGGGACTGCAGGAGAGTAGTCTTCCCAGTTCCAAACGATCCCAGTAGCTCGACGATCGAGGCTCCATCGAGGAGTGCGGAGAACAGGTTCTGGAGCACCGGCTCGTTCCGAACGTAACCGGGGCTAAGCGTCTGACTCCACTCGCCTTCTAGTGCCATCATGAGATTGCTTAGATCATTGGGTCAGCGAAAGGTCAATTAGCGCCCTTCGATCCGGGTCGATTGAAACCATGGCTGCATCCATCGGATGCGATTGCCCTCGCCGTGTCGTGGTCCTGTTCGATCTCGACGATCTCGGTATGATGATGAAACTCGATCTCGGTCGCGGTCGCGGCTGCCGAAAGGGCGGCATGGACAGTGGTCCAAGCGTGCAGACCAGGGGTCAACGCGTGCCCCGTGGTGTGAGTGTCGACCAATCGCGAGAGCTGATCGCTCCCGACGCGCAGCGCCGCCCCGGTCCGACCGGTGGGTCTTGAGCGCTCGAGAACGGTTACTTTGATGCCGGTGCGGGCCAACGATAGCGCCGTCATCAGTCCGGCGAGCGAACCGCCGACCACTACCGCGGAGCGGCGTGGGGAGGTCGTGGAGCGCAACTGGTGCCTGTTATGGTTTCCCATGACGTTCTTCGAAACATGGCCAGGCGGGGAGCGACCGCAGCCTGCACCCGGACGGGGTGCGGCCGCCTTGGTTGACCCGCCTTTGCACATCATAGGTATGAGCGGGGTAGCGCTGAGACTAGGTCACGATCACTGCTAGGCCTGATGAAGAAAATTCATCAATCCGGGCGGTCGCTGCGTCGAGGGACGCTCATGCCGCCAATGGCCAGGTGGCGGCGGTGATATGGCGGAGTTCAGCCCGCTTCTCGTCCACGGCCCTGCGCTGCGCGTGAGCGACAACCTCGTTTGAGGCATGTGTGGGATACTTGGACGCGCGCCAGAACACCGCGCGGTTGCAACTATGGCTGCCGGCGCAGCTTCGGCACGGCGATCGAGAGGCGAAGATGGGCCTTACAATTGATCCCGTTCTCTGGTACACAATGCCAATCGGACGCGGTTCAAAAAGACCGGATTTCCTAGTGTTTTTGGAACCGGCGCGAGAGTCCCTCTCTCTCCGCCACTTCTTCCCTGTCAGTTTTGTTCGTGACGCCCTGACCCAGGGCTTGGACTTTTGCTGTTCCCGTTCGAGATGGACGCATAATATGTCGCGTCCAGAGTGGCTTAGCTCATTTCGGGCGCTCCATCCTTACTGGGCATTAACCATTCACCTTTAGCGTTTGCCCTGGGACGCGGAAGGGGAATGCTGCCCGCTGGAGTGGGGCACGCCTTCTCCGTGGCTGGAGCCAACCGATTTTTCCGAGATCTTTCGATTGTTCGGCTGCGCCGTCCGGCGTGGGCATTGCTGGCTTTTGTCATGATGAAGTTGCACTCGATGCGCAGCCGCCTGATGGCCCTGACCTGCATCGGTTTTGCCGTGGGTCTGATCGGGGTCACGCTCGCCGGCTCAACGCTGATGTGGCAGTCGAGCAAGGACGAGGCAGAAGCGGCAGCGCGCGGCCTGTTGCGCGAATATGGCAATTCCATTGCCCGCGATATTTCCGGCGCCATTTCCATCGCCCGCACCACGGCGACCATGGCAAAAACCCTGGCAGAAACCCCGGTCATCGATCGTGACGAAATGGGCCGGCTGGTGCGCGGCATCGCCTCGGACAATCCCGAATTGTTGGGCGTCACGCTGGTCTTTGAGCCCAACGCGCTCGACGGCGCCGATGACCTCTTCGTCGACACGCCCTATTCCGACCTGACCGGCGGGGGCTTTGCTACCTATGCCTTCCGCGATGATGCAGGCGAAGTGGCCAT
>NZ_JAFKHD010000502.1 GCF_017307565.1 Devosia sp. | reverse complement strand
CTCGACCGCCAGCACCATGGCGGGCTCGACCAGGCCATCTATGTCTATTTCAAGGGCGATTATGACTGGTGGGCAGGCGAACTCGGCTACGTCCCTGCGCCGGGCCTTTTCGGCGAAAACTTCGTCATCGAGGGGCCCGTCAGCCAGAACGCGGCGATCGGGGATCGTTACCAGATCGGGGATTGCCTGCTGGAAGTCACCTATCACCGCACCCCCTGCCTGACCTTTGCCGCCAAGATGGGCGACATGCGCTGGGTAAAGCGCTTCCACCGCGCCAACCGCCCAGGCGCCTATTGTCGTGTGCTCAAGGCCGGCAGCGTCACCGCTGGCATGGACATCGCCGTGACGCCTTATCAGGGCGAACGCATCACCGTCTCCGAACTCATGGCCTTCGACGTCGTCAAGAACATCCCGCTCGATTTCATGCGCCGGGCCGTGTCGACGCCAATCCGCGAGAAAACCCGCTTCAAATACGAAACCCGCCTGGCCGATCTTTTCTGAGATATTTTCCATGAGCCTTGCATCTGTACGCGACGACCTTGCTGCCCGAGCCCCCGATCTCGCCGTCCTCGTCACCGACGATTCCACGGCCACGGTGCAATTGGCCGCCGAGGTGCATGGCGTCGAGCCCGGACAGATCGCCAAGACGCTCTGCATCCGCATCCGCGACGAGGAAGTGCTGCTGGTAACGCGCGGCGATGCCCGGCTCGACAATCAGAAATCCAAATCGGCCTTTGGCGGCCGCCCGCGCATGCTGGGCGCCGAAGACGTGCTGCGGCTGACCAGCCACCAGGTCGGCGGCGTCTGTCCCTTCGGCCTGCCTGCGCCGCTGCCGATTTATCTCGATGCATCGCTGAAGATCTATGACTTCGTCATCCCCGCCGGCGGCGATACCCATGCCTCGGTGAAGCTGACGGTCGACCGCCTCGCCGATCTCTGCGGCAACCAGTGGGTGGATGCTTGCCAGCTGCCGGAGTGAACCTTTCGCCCGAAGAGTTCATCCGCCGGCGCCTGACGCTGGCCCCACTCCCCTTCCGTCCCTATATTTCCCTTTATCGCCCCACACCGCAAAGCGGACTGATCGCCTTTCTGGCCCAGAATGGCCGCGCCGATGACCCGCCTTACTGGGCCTATGCCTGGGCCGGCGGCGCCGTGCTGGCGCGCTATCTTGAGGATCATCCCGAAACCGTCGCCGGGAGGACCGTGCTCGATTTCGGCGCCGGCTCCGGCCTTGTCGGCATCGCGGCTGCACGCGCGGGTGCCGCAAAAATCTGGGCCATCGAGCCCGACCCCATCGCCCTTACAGCAATGATGCTCAACGCGGAGGCCAACGGCGTTAGCCTCTCGCCATGGACGGAGCCGGACCTACCAGAGGTCGACATCATCCTCGCCGGCGACGTTTTCTATGACGCTGCAGTAACCCGCAACACCCTGCCGCTTCTCACCGCGGCGGCGGCAGAAAGCCAGGTTATCGTCGGCGATCCCTTCCGCCGCGACCTGCCGCTCGACCGCCTCGAGTTTCTCGCCGAATATGCCGTGCCAGACATGGGTGGGGCAGCGCCCGTGCGGGCTGGCGTCTTTGCCCTGCACCCCACTCATATCGGAAATGCCCCCTGAGCCTTGCCCGAAATCGGGGAAAATCTTATATCCAAGGCCAAGCGAGGACGACCTCCCCCATCATGGGTTCCACGTTCGGGACGACCCGAAACCCAGGGAGTGTCCCATGCGGACCACCGCCGACCGTATCCGTCACGCCGTCAGTTTCGAAGTCATCGGCATCATTATTGCAACCCCGCTGGCGGCCTTCGCCTTCCATCTGCCTGGCGGGGATTCCGCTGTGGTCGTCGTAGCCAGCGCCACTGTCGCCATGGTCTGGAACTACATCTACAACCTGGGCTTCGACCACCTAATGCAGCGCTTCACCGGTGGCACCGCCAAGACGACGCCCATCCGCGTCGCCCACGCCGTGCTATTCGAGCTGGGCCTCTTGATGATCATGCTGCCGCTCGTCGCCTGGTACCTGCAGATTTCGCTCTGGCAGGCGCTGGTGATGGATATCGCGCTGGCCCTCTTCTACATGGCCTACGCTTTCGTCTTCAATTGGGCCTATGACCGAGTATTCCCGTTGCCGGAATGGAAGAACGAGGCCGCCTGACCTGAGATAACCTCAGGCCAGCGCACCAGCCCAGCGCAGGCCGAGCAAGCCCAAACCCAGGACCATGAGGCTGGTGAAAAACCAGAACGTGTGCCGCATGACGCTTTCGGGGAAGTAGGTATCGAAAGCATAGCCGCGGACGGCGCCATAGCGAACAGCCAGCGCCGTCAGCGGACATTTGAAGCCGTTGCCGACAAACACCACCACTTCGATGGCCAGAAGGGCAATGGGGACGAACAGCCATGGGCCCTTCTGCCCGCTGATCCCGGCGAAAACCAGAGCAAAGGTGGACAGCGCCATCACGACATAGATGATGGTGTGAACGAGGCGGACCGCCCTCAGCTTGTCTGCGTCTTCCATGCGCGTCCAGCTGGTCATGCCTCTATCCCAGATGCCCGGTGAGCTTGAGCGTACCGAGCACCAGGATCAGTATGGCGAGCCAGAAAATGCGGCGAGTATTGCGCTCGTTCATTCCGCGGCGTTCTGCTTGCCGGTGCCGAATTTCCGCTCGATGTAGTCCGCCACCATCACCTTGAACTGGTCCGCCACATCCGCTCCGCGCAGCGTTGCGACCTTCGCGCCATCGACAAAGACCGGCGCCGCCGGCGTCTCGCCCGTGCCAGGCAGCGAAATGCCGATATTGGCGTGCTTGCTCTCGCCCGGCCCGTTGACGATGCAGCCCATCACCGCCACCGACAGCGTCTCGACGCCCGGATAGCGCTCGCGCCATTCCGGCATCGAGACATTGAGATGGTCCTGAATATCCTTGGCGAGGGTCTGGAAGGTCGTCGATGTCGTGCGACCACAACCCGGGCAAGCCGCCACCACCGGCAGGAACTGGCGGAAACCCATGGTCTGCAACAATTCCTGCGCAACCTTCACCTCGGTCGTGCGATCACCACCTGGTTCCGGCGTTAGCGAAATGCGGATCGTGTCGCCAATGCCCTGCTGCAACAGGATGCCCAGCGCCGCCGACGAAGCGACAATGCCCTTCGACCCCATGCCCGCCTCGGTCAGCCCCAGATGCAACGCATAGTCGCAGCGTGCGGCAAGGTCCTGATAGACGGCGATGAGATGCTGCACATCCGACACCTTGGTCGAGAGCAGGATCTGGTCGCGGCGCATACCCAATTCTTCAGCGCGCGCGGCAGAAAGCAGCGCCGACTGGATGATGGCCTCGCGCTGCACCGCCGCCGCCGAAATCGGCGCGTCGGACACGGCGTTCTCGTCCATCAGCTTGGTGAGCAACTCTTCGTCGAGCGAACCCCAATTGACCCCGATGCGCACCGGCTTGTTGTACTTGTTGGCAATCTCGATCAGCGTGGCGAACTGCGTATCGCGCTTCGCCTTGAACCCGACATTGCCCGGATTGATGCGATATTTCGCCAGCGCCTCGGCGCAGGCCGGATGGTCGGTAAGAAGCTTATGGCCAATGTAGTGAAAATCGCCGACCAGCGGCACGTCGTAGCCCATGAAGGCGAGACGATCGCGAATAACAGGCACGGCCGCCGCGCTCTCGTCGCGATCGACGGTGATGCGCACGATTTCCGAGCCGGCGCGCGCCAGCTGCATGACCTGTTTCACGGTCGCGTCGATATCGGCCGTATCGGTATTGGTCATGGACTGGACGACCACGGGCGCGCCGCCCCCGACCATCACACCACCGACATTGACGCCCACCGATTGCCTGCGCGGCGCTGGACCGGCCATAGGATCACCTTAAAGATTGCTCAACGACACATAAGGCGGACAGGATAGCGGCGCAATATTGTCGCTGCATGTCCATGGCGGAGAGATAGCCAGAATGCACGCTCGGACGCTCCTTCCCGTTCTTTTCGTGCTGCTTATGTCGCACCCGGCATGGGCAAGCACCATCATCGCCGAAAGCTACGCCCTGCCCTCGACCGACCAACCCATGGCGGTCAATGTCTATCGCCCTGACGGCGCTCCACCTGCGGGCGGCTGGCCCGTCGTCTATCTGCTGCACGGCCTCGGCGGCAATCAGGGCGATTGGCTGGTGGCCGGCAATCTGCAACCGACCCTTGATGGCCTCATTGCCGACGGCAAGGTCGAGCCCATGCTGGTGGTGATGCCAGCCGCGGGCAATAACTGGTATGTGAACACCCGCGCCGCTGGCGGCACCGACGACATCGAAACCGCGATCACCGAAGACCTGCGTCAGAAGATCTAGGCCGATTTCCCCACCCGCAAGGACAAGGCCGGCCGCCTCATCGCCGGGCTCTCCATGGGCGGTGCCGGCGCCCTGCGGCTCGGCATCGGCCACCCCGATCTCTATGCCGCTATCGCCGCCCTGTCGCCCGCCATCTGGGAGAATGTGCCCGAGGACGACCTCGACAAGCCGCCCGAGGACATCGACGTCATCATCGACAGCACCTATTTCCACTGGGCCGATCAGGACACGCTGACGACGGGCGTTGACCTGCCGCCCGCCGGTCCGCACTTTTCCGGCGCCTTCGGCACTCCCTTCGATCCCCGCCGCTTCAATGCCGAAAACGTCTTCACGCTTCTCGCCGATACGGTGCGCAGCCAGGAAAGCATGCCCGCCATCTATCTGATGGTCGGCGATCACGACAGCCACAAGCTTTGGCGCGGCTCCATCGCGCTCTATGAAACGCTGATGGCCGACAGCGCGCCGGTAGCCTTCCGCGTCTATGACGGCGATCACAGCTGGGATCTATGGCGCGACAAGCTTGGCGAGGCGCTGATTTTTCTCTCCGGCCATATCGGCCCGGCGCCCTGAGCCCAATATCGAACAAGACGCACGATCGTGATCGCCCAACCCTTGAACCAGATGCCGGCGGGGCCATTTACTAGGCATGATGAACAAGCTCCTCCCCCGCCTCATTCTGTTTCGCAAGGAAGTCGTGCAGCTCTGGAAGGCTTTCTGGGCTGCCGAGACGCCGTTTTACCTGAAGGCAGCGACGCTGTTCACCGCCTTCTATCTGTTCAACCCGTTCGACATCGTGCCCGATTTCATTCCGGTTTTGGGCTGGGTCGATGACATCATCCTCGTGCCGCTGATGGTCAGCTGGATCGTCTCACGCCTGCCGGTTCCGGCCCGCGTCTATGCCGGCAAGTATGGCAAGACCGTCGATGGCACGGCCCGCCGGATGTAATCTGCGGATATGAAAAAGGCGCCCAACGGGCGCCTTTTGTTTGGCTGGGCAATGAGCCTCAAGTGCTCGCTGCCCTGGCGTTGGCTGCTGCCACCAGATCGTCCGGAATATCGTCGAAGCTGGCATAGTTCATGTTGTAGAGGCGCGAGTAGAGCCCGGCCAGTTCCATGAGCTGGTCGTGATTACCCTCTTCGATCTTCTCCCCGTTCTGCAGCACGATGATCCGATCCGCCCCACGGATGGTGGCGAGGCGGTGCGCGATGACAAGGCCCGTGCGGCCCTTGAGCAGGATTTCGAGCGCCTTCTGGATCTGCCGCTCGGTATAGCTGTCGATGTTCGCGGTCGCCTCGTCGAGCACGAGAATCTTCGCATCGGCCACCAGCGCGCGAGCAAAGCTCAGGAGCTGGCGTTGCCCCAGTGACAGGTTCGACCCGCGCTGTTCGAGCCGGCTGTCGTAACCGCCCGGGAGGCGCTCGATGAACTCATGCGCACCCACTGCCTTGGCGGCCGCAATGACGTCTTCACGCGTCGCCGAGGCCTTGTTGTAGCGGATATTGTCGAACACTGTTCCGGTGAACAGGAACGGCTCCTGCAGCACCATGGCGACCTGCTCGCCAAGCGATTCCTGCGTGACATTGCGTACGTCATGTCCGCCGACCAGCACGGCACCGCCCTGCACTTCATAGAAGCGATGGACGAGCGACATGGCGCTGGTCTTGCCCGAACCCGTGGGCCCCACAAGCGCGACCGTCTCACCGGGATTGACCCGGAAGGACACGTGCTTGAGCACGGGCCGGTTGGAATCGTAACCAAAGACGACGTCGTGGAAGGCCACCGAGCCATCCATGTCGCCGGTCAGCGTCAGTGCATCGGGCTTGTCGGTAATGGTCACCGGCAGGTCGAGCACTTCAGTGATGCGGCGGCCCGAGGTCATGGCGCGCTGCATGATCGAATATTGCATGGTCAGCGACCGGATCGGGTCGAAGAAGCGTTGGATATAGAACAGGAACGCAACGATGACGCCGACCTGCAACGAACCGTTGAGGACCAGAGAACCGCCCACGACAATCACGGTCGCCATCGAAATGCCGGTGAGGCTGTCCACGATCGGCACCATGACCTGAGCGTATTTCGAGCCGGTCAGCTGCGTTTCGAGGTTGTGATAGGCCTTGTCGTCATAGAGGTCG
>NZ_JAFKHD010000501.1 GCF_017307565.1 Devosia sp. | reverse complement strand
GTAGAGATTGTCGAAATCCCAGACGCGGCTATTGCGGTCGCATACGCTGGTGCCGTCATTGCTCTCGCCCATGCGGATCGTGCCCTGGTAGTGCAGCGAACTGCCCACCGGCTGCATGATGGTAGCAAAGCCGGGGGCCGGGCGGCCGATGATATCGGCGATGCGCAGGGCGACTTTCTTGGCCTCCTCGACCCGGGCACGGTCGGCGTCGGACGGCTTCCACTTGATCGAGATCGAGGGCAGGCCACGCCAATCGAGCTTGTTCTCGTCGAACTCAACGCGGTTTTCCGGATCGAGATCGGTGGGGCAGAAAACGCCCATGCCGACCGGCTGGCCGGTGAAATCGGGCGTGCGCTCCATCGAAGAGAGGCTGGTGGCGTGGATGGTCACCGAGAAGGGGAAGTCATTGGTGGCCGGAATCCAGTTCATGGCGCGCATCGGCGGCTCGTCGCGCATTTCGGCCATCTGCGAGATGATGAAATGGTCGTTGAGATAGCGGCCCAGCGCCTTGGGGCGAATGCCGGAGGCGAAGAGGAGTTGCGGGGTGTGGAGCGAATCGCAGGCGACGACCACCGTGCCGGCGGCGAGGAACCACGGCTTGTCTTCGCCCGCTTTCACCAGCTCGACGCCGGTGGCGCGGCCATTTTCATGGACGACGCGGCGGCAGATGGTTTCGGAGAGTATTTCGAAGCTCTCGGCGGGTTCTTCGACGAGCGGCCCGAGAACCACGTCGGTGCCGTGATAGCGGAGGCCATCGGCGGTGGGCGTGGCGGCGAGCGGCATGGCGCGCACCGTGCGGTCGGCGCTGCGGCCACCATTAAAAGTCTCGCCGAGCTTTTCGCGCAGCGCAATGGCGCTGACGTCGCCAGCGCGCGGGTCCTTGTTGGTGCCAAGGAGGCCTTCGGCAACGCCGAGCGCCAATTCGAATTCTTCGGCAGGAATGAAGGGGATGCGTTCAGCCTCAGACGGGGTCGGCGTGCCGGTCGACCATTTGGTGCCCATGCCGCCGACATTGGCCGCGGCAAAGCCGGCAAAGAGGTTTTCGCTGGGGTCGCCTTCATTGGCGATGAAGAGGCCCGAGCGACGGAGGAAGGAGGCATCGAAACCGCCGGCGCGGCGCGCTTCCCACTCTTCCTTGCTGATGGAAAGGCGCGGGGTACGGTCGCCGCCCTGGGCCAGCACTTCAAGCTCGGCGCGTTCGCCGAGATCGGCGACATTGTCGAGATGCCCGCCGGTCTGGGGCAGGATCTGCGGCCCCGCCTCCACGATCACGATACGCGCTTGGGGCCAATCGCGGCGGATTACCCGCGCATAGGCGCTACCGGTCGGACCGCTGCCAATAATGACGACATCGGCGGATTGTGCGGACATGAGGATCATCCATCCAAACTGTGCTGGTATGTAATTGGTATTAATGGTTTAGATTGGTATGTAAAGCCACGAATGACGGCTGTTGCAATATTTAGAAAATTGGAGTGTTCGCCGTGAAACTGGGTCTTTCCTCCTACAGCTTTCGTCCCCTCCTGGCGGATGGCCGGCTGACCATCGAAACCCTGTTCGACTGGTTGCAGGCCCATGGCGCCGAGCACCTCGAAATCGCCACCTTCTCCTTTGCCGAGCCGGGGTCGGAACAGACCTACGATCTCGCCAGCGACGAGGAGACGCTGCAGCGCCTGGAAGCGGCTTCGGCACGCACCAATATCCCGGTTTCCGGTTTTTGCATGGCGGCCAACTTCATCGCGCCGGAGGCGGAACGGCGCAGCGAAATCGACAGGGTGAAGCGCTATGTCGAGCTCTGCAACCGCTTCAATGCGGGCTTTTTGCGCCACGATGTGGTGCCGTGGCACCTGCGGCCGCAGACGACGGACGAGTTCGAGCGCGAGTTTGCAGCAATCGTCGCCGCGAGCCGCGAGGTCACCGAATTCGGTGCGGCGCGTGGGGTTGTCACCAGCGTCGAGAACCACGGCTTCTTCATGAATTCGAGCGAGCGGGTGCTGCGGCTGATCCATGCCGTCGGCAATCCCAATTTCCGATTTACGCTCGATGTCGGCAATTTCCTCTGCGTCGACGAGGAGCCGCATGTCGCAACGCGCCGCGGGCTGCCCCATGCCGGCTTCGTGCATCTCAAGGATTTTTACCTGCGTCGCGCCGAGCCTGGTCCGGGCTGGCTCAAGACCATGGGCGGCCAGTTCATTCGCGGCTCGGTTTTCGGCTTTGGTGATCTCGATGCAAGGGCGCTGATCGAGAGCGTTGTCGCCTCGGGCTATGACGGCTTCGTTTCGCTCGAATATGAAGGCGGCGAGCCCAGCCTCTATGGCTGCGAGGTTGGGCTCCAGAATATCCGCCGGCTCCTGGCCGAGGTCAGAGGCTGACGAGCCGGTCGAGCCGGGCCTTTACATCGGCGAGGTGCTGGCGATCCCCGCCCGGCACCTCGACCGAGGCCCAGCCATTGTAGCCGATTGCGGACAGGCTGCGATTGACCTCTGCCCAATTCACGTCGCCTTCGCCGAGGTCGACGTCAAAGCCCTTCCAGGGGCCCTCGGCATTCATGCGCTTGAGGCTATATTCCTTGATGTCGAGGCGCAGGATGCGCGGGCCTAGGGCCTCGATCCAGTGGCTTGGGCGGCCATAGCGCATGACATTGCCCACGTCGAAATACCAGCCGAGCCGGGGATTGTCGAAACCGTCGATGAGATGGGCAGCTTCGAGCGGGCTCAGCAAAAAGTCGTTCCAGACATTTTCGAGCGCGATGGAAATGCCGATTTCCTCGGCATGGGGCAGCAGATGGTCGATGCCCTCGACGGCGCGGTCATAGGCGGTGGCGTAGCTGGCCTTGTCGGTGACGACGCCGGGCACCAGCAGCATGGTTTCGGCACCATAGGCTTTTGCGAGCTTCATGGCTTCGATCGAGGCGGCAATGCAGGCTTGGCGCACGGCCGGGTCGGGATCGGTCAGCGGGGTCTTCCAATGGGCCGAATTGACGACGCCGGGAATGGCGACGCCGGTGGCATCGCGGGCGGCGAGAATTTCCTTGAGCGGCAGATCGTTGGGGGCGTCGAGCTCGACGCCGTCAAAACCGAGATCGGCGACCAGCCGGAATTTGTCGGCAATGGAAAGTTCTTCCTCGATCATGGACCATTTGAGGCTCAGCCGGGCCATGGGGCGGGGTGGGGATTGGGTCAAGACGAACACTCACCTGTCAATTTCGGGCGGATGCTAGAGCATGTCGCTCGATTTGGCCAAGGCACGAAATGCGTACACATGGCGCCGAATTGGCAGTGGCTGCGTTAACGCGCTTGACTTGGGAAGAATGCGTGGTAACGTTCCCACGAGGTCATGATAAAATGACCGCGGAGGATCTGCCGTTGCGCAAGCGCCGGCCTACCATCATCGATGTGGCTGAGCGGGCTGGTGTGTCGAAAAGCACCGTCGCGCGCGCCCTTGCGGGTGCCGAGAGCATTCTCGATGAGACGCGCGAGCGGGTGCTCGCGGCGGCGAAGGCCGTGGGCTATGAGCGCAACCACCTGGCGGTGGGTATGCGCTCCGGGCGTTCCGGCATGCTGGGCCTCGTCATTCCCGATATTGCCAACCCTTTCTGGGCCGACGTGGCGCGTGGTGCGCAGGACCGGGCAGCCGAGGCCGACGTCTCGCTGTTGGTCTTTTCCTCGGACTGGGACCCGGCCAAGGAAGAGAGCCATTTGCGGGCCCTGCGCCGGGCGCGTGTGGACGGCGCCATCGTCAATCCGGTTTCCGATGCGCTCGATGATCTCGACAAGTTCGGCCTGCCTTTCGTGCTGATCGGCTCGAGCGCCGAGCGCTTTGCCGATGTGTCGAGCGTGGGTTCCGATATTGCCCAGGCCGTGCAGCTCGGGCTCGATCACCTTGTCTCCAAGGGGCACCATGCCCCGACGCTGAACGTGGGCCCAAAATCGCGTCTGGCCCGCACCCGCTTTCTGAATTCCGTGCAGCGGCACAGCATCGAGCGGGATGTCGATCCCGGTCAGCTCGTTGTCGAGGATGGTGAATATACGCTCGAAGGCGGGCGGCTCGCCATGCTGCGGGTGCTCGATCGGCCGCGGCTGGGGCATATCTGCGTCTTTGCCGCCAACGATATGATGGCCATCGGCGCCATGATGGCGGTGCGCGAGCGCGGCTTGCGCTGCCCGGAAGATGTGTCGATCCTGGGGTTCGACGGTATCCCTTCGGGGGCCTTTACCTTTCCGGGGCTCACCACCATTGCCAAGCCCGGCCGGGATATCGGCGTGCGGGCAGTGGAAAGCCTTTTCGACGAAATCGAAGGACGGCCGGAACACGGCCGCGTCTATATGCCTTGCCGGCTGATCGATCGGGCTTCGCTCGCCGATCTGTCGCGCGAACCCCGCAAACTGGCGGGGTAGGGAGGATCTGACTGATGGCAGAACCAAGTGCTGGTCGTATTGCTGTATCCAATAATGGGAACGTTCCCAAAAATGGGGCGACTGCGAATGGCGAAGAGCGTAAATTCGTTGGCAGACTGTTAGCATCGAGCGGCTCATTCGGGGCGCAAGTGCGACAGTGGTGGCCCTATTACGCGATGATGGCGCCGGGGCTGATCTTCTTCATCATCTGGCACTATGTACCGATCTGGGAAGCCAAGATGGCTTTCGAGCAGGTCCGCATCATTCCGCCCAATATCTGGGTCGGGCTGAAGAACTTTCAGGTCCTGTTTTCGTCGCCGATTTTCTACCAGGTGCTCGCCAACACCCTAATCATTTCGGGGATGAAGATCCTCTTCGTCTTCCCCGTGCCGATCATTGTGGCGCTGCTGCTCAATGAAATCCGCAGCGGCAAGCTGCGCGGCACCATCCAGTCGGCAATCTATCTGCCACACTTTCTCTCCTGGGTCGTGATTTCGGGCGTGTTCATCGCTCTGCTTTCGCCCACCGACGGAGCGGTCAACCAGATCCAGACGGCACTCGGCTTTCAGCCGATCAGCTACATGACCAATACCGGCACCATCCGCTGGGTGCTGGTGATCTCGGAAATCTGGCGCTCGGCCGGCTGGGACAGCCTTCTATACCTTGCTGCCATCTTCGCCATCGATCCGCAGCTTTATGAAGCCGCCGAGATGGATGGCGCCAATCGCTGGCAGAAAATTGCGCATGTCACCATTCCCGGCATCGTGCCGACCATCGCGACGCTCTTCATTCTCAATATGGGCATGTTTCTCAGCGCCGACCTCAACCAGGTCATCAACATGCAGAACGACGTCAACGCTTCGACCATCGATATTCTCGACACCTACGTTTACCGGCTGGGGCTCTCGACCGGCGAATATGCGCTCGCCACGGCCGCGGGCCTCTTCAAGGCCGTCATCGGCATGGTTCTCGTCGTCACCTCGCACCTCGTCAGCAAGAAGCTGACCGGCAAGGGAGTTTGGTGATGTCCAACCAGGTGCGTCGCAGCCCGCTCGAACGAGTGGAATATGTGCTCATTGTCTCGACCCTGCTGTTGCTGGTGGTTTTTACCCTGCAGCCGCTGCTGAACCTCTTTGCGCTCTCTTTCACCGATCCGAGCAAGGTGGCGGGCTTTTCGGGGCTCTCCATTATTCCCGATGGGTTCTCGCTCGATGTTTGGACGCTGCTTTTACAGCACCCCAATGTGCAGCGCGGGCTGTTCAATTCGATCTGGATGACGACAACAAGCGTCATCATCGGCGTGATGGGCACCGCGCTCATGGCCTGGGGTCTGTCGCGGCCGGGGCTGCCGGGCCGGCGGATCATCTTCCTGATGGTGCTCGTCACCATCGTGTTCTAGCCCGGCATCATTCCCGATTACTTCCTGATGAAGCGGCTGGGCCTGCTCAATTCGCCCTGGTCGGTGATCCTCTACAAGGCCGTGAACGCCTGGTACCTGATCATCCTCGTGCGTTTCTTCGAGGAAATTCCGAAGGAACTGCTCGAAGCCGCCGAGCTCGACGGCGCCAATCCGTTCCAGACCTTTTTCATGGTCGTGCTGCCACTGGCAAAGCCGGCGCTCGCCACCATCGCGCTCTTTTATTTCGTGCTGCACTGGAACGAGTTTTTCCGCTCGATGATCTACCTCAACGACCAGACCAAATGGCCGCTGCAGGTGGTGCTGAGGCAGTTCGTGATCGAGGGCGACAAGATCGCCATCGTCGGGGCGAACAATGCCAACAACAATATCGGGCTGGCACAGATCAACATCCGCGCCCTGAAGGCCGGGATGATCTTCATCACCATCCTGCCGGTCCTCGCGATCTACCCGCTCATCCTCAAATACTTCACCAAGGGCACCATGTCGGGGGCGCTGAAGGGATGATGCCTGGTTCGATCGATACTCTCGATGGTCGTCACCACCCGGCTTGTCCGGGTGGTCCATGGGTGCCGCGGCATCGCTGGATTGCCCGGACAAGCCGGGCAATGACGACAGGACAGAGGGTCGGGAAAGAGGACCTAATCTCGATTGTCACCCCGGCGAAGGCCGGGGGCCA
>NZ_JAFKHD010000500.1 GCF_017307565.1 Devosia sp. | reverse complement strand
GGCGGCATCTGCTATGCGCAGGGCGATTTCCAGAACGTCACGGAGCCGGTGCTTGGTTATGGCGGGCTCGATGGCTTTGCGGTGCCGGGACGATATGTGGAGACGCGCAGCTATTCTCTGGCGGATGTGGAGACGATTGAGCTATTTTCCGATGGCTACTTCAAGCTGGGGGATGGCTTTGGCGTCGCGGCCTGGGAACAGGCTTTCCGCGAGGTGGAGGCCGAAGACCTGCACAAGATCGATCGCTACATGAGTACCAAAGGCACGACTGCTACGGTTTTGACGGATGACCGCTCCTATCTCGGTGTGCGCCTGAGATGAGTGGCCATGTCCGGCTGGACGGGGGCTATGGCGGGTCGGACGACGGAGAATCGGCCGTCGGCGACCTCAATCAGCGTCAGGCGCAGATTCTCGAGGCGGTCCGTACCAATGGGGCCGTTTCCGTTTCGGAGCTGGCCGGCCAGTTTTCGGTAACGACCCAGACGATCCGGCGCGACCTCAAGGTTTTGGGGGAGCGTGGCCTTCTGGTCAAAGGGTTCGGCGGGGCTTTCGCGGCGCCCGGCGTTGCGCGCTACACCTATAGCGAGCGGCACAATACCGAAGTCGAGATCAAGCGCGATCTGGTCGAGGCGCTACGGCCGCTGCTGTTCAATGGCGCGACGATCTTTGTCGGGCTGGGGACGACGTTTCATACGCTGCATAGCGTGATCGCTGATTTTCCGGGTGTGCTGATCGCGACGCCCAATCTCGAAGTCGTCTATTCCTGCGCGCTGCACACCGATGCCACCGTCTATGTCTATGGCGGCTATGTGCGCAACAAGGACACTTCGGTGCTGACGCTGGGTGGGGCGAGCCGGCAGACGTTCAAGTTCGATATTGCCATTATCGGGGCCAGCGCGATCGATCGGGATGGGGCGGTGCTCGAATTCGACCCAATGGAAGTCGACCTGACCCGCGATATTCTTACTCAGTCACGCCAGGTTGTGCTGGTGGCCCACGAGGGCAAGTTCGAACGCAAGGCGCCGCATGTGGTGACCCATTTGCGCGATATCGATGTGCTCGTGACCAATGGCGAGCCGGCGGCGCATTTCGAGGATCCCGGCGTGTTGCAGGGGCTGCGGCTGGTGCTCGCCTAGGGCTTTCGGGAAGACGCCGGAGGTCGCGTGGACAGCAGGTCTTTCGGCGGTTGGTACCGAAAGACCCATTCTGGCAGGGGCGCCGGGATCATGTTCAGATTGGTTTGCACTTTTAGACCTGCCTCGATGTTTCGGGGCAGGGTTTGCTGGTGCGCATGATCCCTGGCAATGCCGATTTCTGCGCCCATAGCTTTCCGCCCGGGCGCATAATCGCCTTTTACTGCGCCAGGCTGCGCTGACGGTTGAGCCGGCGTGGCGGGGCACCGAAGTGGCGGCGATAGGCGCTGACGAAGTTGCTGGCCTGGCCGTAGCCGACCTGCCAGGCGATCTGCTTGAGCGGCATTTCGAGCCCGTCCTCGATCATGCGGCGCGCGGCGGTGAGGCGCGTATCGCGCAGATAGTCGAACACCGTCGTGCCGTAGAGGGTTCGGAACCCCTGGTTCAGCACCTTGGCGGTGAGGCCCACAGCGCCGGCGAGATCGTGCAGGCCAGGCGGATTGCGCAGATCGGAGACGAGGCGGTCGCGCGCTTCCTCGACCTTGGTGAGAACCCGCTTGGAGAGGTCCACCGGGCCGGCAGGCATGGCGCTTTCGAGCGAGCCCAGGAGATGGGTCAGAAATTCGAGGGATTTGGCTTCGCGATAAAGGCTCATGAGGGAGCCGGCGAAGTCGGGGCGAAGCAAGTCGTTGGCGATCCGGGCAGGATCGAAGCGGGCCTTGGTGACTGTGGCGACAGGCGTGATCCTGCCTTCGAAAATGTCGCGCAGGCTTGGCGGAAGCTCGTCGCTGCCGAACATGGCGGCAAGCGCATCGGGCTCGACATTGATGCCGAGGCCGCTCATCGGCTGGTCGATCTCGACGTGGTAGACGAGGCGATCGTCGGCCGGGACCATGGTCATGATGGTGCCCGAGCCGCGCCAGTGCTGCGGGTCCTGCTGCTTGCCGGGGCTTGCGAATGTGCCCTGACCGCTGATGACGCAACCGATATGGAGGGTGCCGGGGGTGACGCGCTGGTCGGTGGTGAGGCGGAAGCCGGGCTCGGCGCGGACTTCGGCGGCGAAAAGGCCAACGCCCTTGCGCACGCTCTCGGAAACGAGCTGGCCGGTGGCCGGACCATCCAGCACGACGCGGTGCGAGGCCTGATCGGCCTGCGGCACGAAGGCGTCGTCATCGATGAACACCCAGTTGGCGGGAAGTGCTTCCCATTTGCCCTCGGTAACGGCGGCGAAAATATTCAATTGCGTACCCTCACGACAAGCGGACCCACATCCGCACAAATAGCGGGCCGCAATTGGCATGCGCCCGACCCCTTGCCCCAAGGGGAGATCATGGGTCGGCTGCGCTAATGCCAGCCGGGTCGTTAGGCAATTTAATTTTTCTTATGCGTCATTAGTCTGGCTAATGACGTGAGGTCAAAAACCCTCAGCGCTTGCCCTGTGTCTCGGCCCACTGGGCATAGAGGTCGGGGAGATCGGTCTGGCGGACCGGGACATAGCGGATGGTCATCGACTGCTCGGCAAGCGGCTTGGCGAGGTCGTCGTAAATGGCGGCGGTGGAGAGGCCGAAGGGGGCGCCATCGTCGTTGGAGTGTGCGTAGTAGACCCGCTCGACGCCCGAGAGCCGCATGGCCGCGAGGCACATGGGGCAGGGGTGGCCGCTGGCATAGACCGCGGCGCCGGAGAGATTTGGTGAGCCGAGCGCCTGGCTTGCGGCGCGGATGGCGTTCATTTCGGCATGGGAGGTGGGGTCGTTGCTGCTGTGGATTTCATTGACGCCTGTCGCGATGACCTCGCCATCGCGGACGAGAACGGCACCGAAGGGACGACCGCCCTTGCCGATATTGGCGCGGGCGAGATCGATGGCCTGATTGAGAAAACGGTTTTCGTCGGTCACGGCTGTTTCCTTCACTTGGCTCCGGCCGCGAGCAGGGCGGCCTCGATCTCCTTGAAGCCGCGGCTACGGGCGTGCTGGAGGGGCGTCGTGCCGTCGAAATCGGGTAGATCGACGTCTGCCCCGGCCTTGATGAGCAGATCGACGATCTCCTGGTGGCGCTGGCCGCCATCGGCGAGAATGATCGCTTCGAGGAGAGCCGTCCAGCCAAGCCGGTTGATGTGATCGACGTCGACGCCGGCGTCTATGAGGGTTTGGACGGTCTCGACGTGGCCGCGCTCGGCGGCGGGAATGAGGGCTGTGCCACCATAGCGATTGATGCTCTTGAGGTCGGCACCATGGGCAAGCGTCAGCCTGAGGATTTCGAGGTGACCGCGGGCGCCTGCGTAGAGATAGGGGCTGTCTTCGATGCCGTCCTTGGCGTTGACGTCGGCACCGGCTGTGATGAGGGCTGCGGCGGCTTCGACATTGTCGGCATGGGTCGCCACCAGCAGGGCGGTCTCGCCCTTGTCGTTGCGTGCCTCGATGTCCGCTCCGGTGGCGAGCAATTGGGAGATCGCCGCGGCGTCGTTGGCTGCGGCGGCCTGGTGCAGGGGACGTTCAGACATGGTTTGCGCTACCGACAATTGAGGCGTGGTGGCAAAAGCGAGGGCTATAGCCCCCGCCAGAATGGTGCGGCGAAGCATAGTGCCCTCCACTGGGCGGACGACGGTGCGGAGGCCCCAAAATCTCCCTGGGAGATATTAGTCGTCCAGCAGCGGCAGGCAACGGTCGTCGTAGCGGCTCGCGAGTTCGCCGAGGTCGTTCTGATCCTTGAAGAGGGTTGAAACCATGCGGTTCCGATCCTTCAGCATTTCAAGGCCGGGCTTGCCGGAGAGCGCCGAGCCCGTATCGAGCGCCAGGGTTGCGCGTTCGCGATATTGCTCCATGGTCTCTGTGTCGCCTTCGGCGAGGAGCACATCGGCGGTGCGCTGATAGTAGGCGGAGCATTCGACATAGTCGTTGGCGACGCCGGCGATGGCATCGCTGATCTCGTCAGTATCTCTGTTCAGAAACAGGAATACAGCACCGAGGGCGACAAGGATCGCACCGACGAACAGGATGCGTTTCATAATGCCCCCACAGCAATTAGCGCTCTTGGCTTGGATCATGTTTGCCGTGGGCTGCCAAGCCGGATTTGGGAAAGGCCCGCGCGCCGCCGGTTTTGCGGCCTTTGAGGCCCGGATATGGCCTTCATCTTGCCCATGTTTAGTAGTGGTCAACCATTGAACGACCATGGTGATTCTCACTGGCGTGACTGGGAGCGACAGAGCATGTCTCGCTCCCGAGAAGAAGATTCCGAAGGGGTTTGGCATGAAGAAGATCGCAATTATCGCAGCGGTTCTCGTTCTGGTGCTGGTCGGATCTGTATTCGCGCTACCAATGGCGCTGAACTCGGATGGCATGCGGCAGGGCCTTGCGCGCCAACTCTCCGAAGTGTCGGGGGCGGAGATCGCCTTTAACGGCCCCATCCATTTTTCCATCGTGCCCGATTTCGGCATCGTCATCGAAGACATGTCCTATGCGACGGCAGACGGGGCGGCGTCGGTAACGGCGGCGCGCTCGGTGGCGTCGGTCGATCTGATGTCGGTGTTTTCGAGCCAGGTTCGGGTTACCGGCATTGCGCTCGAGAGTCCGCGCATTCTTCTGGGTGAAGCCAGCGGGGCGGCGCAGCCGGCGCCGGTCGAGCCTGGTGGCGGCGATATCTTTGAGACCCTGGCAGGGTTTCTTGAACGGCTGTCCATCGACAAGGTGGTGGTCAGCGATGGCGAGGTGGCGTCGCGGCGGGGCGATGGGATCGAGCCGATCGCCAGCGCCATCGATCTGCGCCTCTCGGTGCCCGGAGTGGATCGGCCGGCTTCGTTCACCGTGTCGGGCCTGATGAATGGGAGCAAGGTTGAGGTTTCGACCGAGATTGGATCACTGCGCGACCTCCTGGCGCGGCAGCCGGCGGCATTCAAATTTTCAAGCAAGCTCGACCAGCCGCCGCACCCGTTGCTCGCGAACCTCAGTGCGTCGGGCAATATTCAGCTTGCCGAGGACGGCAGCTATCGGATCAGCGGCGGGGAAATCGACAGCAGTGGCCAGAAGATGCGGCTCGATGTCAGCTACGCGCCGGGGGATCGCCCTTTCGTCATGGCGCGGGTGGATGCGGGCGATCTCGATTATTCCGATTTTCAGCCTGCGGGCGAGGCTGCGGCCATTGAAGGCGGCGCTTCGACAGGCGCGCAGCCGGGGCCGAACCTGGCGGGGCTAAGGAATATCGACGCCGATGTGGAATTGCGCGCGGCCAGCATCAAGGCCGGCGATGCGCTGGCGAAGGACGTGGTTCTCGGTGCGCAACTGCGCAATGGGCAATTGAACACTTCGGCCAAGTCGGCGGCGATCGCGGGGGGCAGTTTTGCAGCAAGCCTTGCGACCGATGTGAATGGCGACAGGCCGCAGTCGAGCGGTTCGCTTGATGTTTCGGCCATCGATATCGGGCAGGTGCTGAAGCTGGCCGGGCAGAGCGCGCCGGTGAGCGGCAAGGTATCCTCGCAGCTCCAATACGCGTTCTGGGGCGCCAATGTTGAGGACATTCGCAACTCCATCAATGTGCGGGGCACTGTCTCGGTCGGTGGCGGGCGGGTGCAGGTCGCCCAGCTCGCCGGGCTGGCGGGAGCTGGGTCCGATGTCATTGATGCGCTGGAGCTGACGGCGAAGGTTGACGATGTGCGCCAGCCGCTTTCGCTTTCGGGCACAGCGCGCTGGAACGGCGAGGCCTTGGGCTTTGCAACGACGATGGCACTGGCTGATCTCCTCTGGGGCCAGCCGGGTAAGCTGGCGGTCGATCTCAAGTCACAGCCGCTCAATGCGAATTTCTCGGGGACGCTGTCTGCGGAAGGGGCTGTTGCGGGCAAGGCCGATGTTTCGGCGCCCTCGCTGAGCCGCGCGCTCGGGTGGCTTGGCCAGTCGACGGGCACGCCGCTTGGACGGTTCAACTTCTCCGGCGGTGTTTCGGTCAGCAGCAGCGAAGTGGCCATGACCGAGGCGTCGATCACGCGCAAGCCCGAGAGCCCACGCACACGCAGGCGCGAGTCGACCACGGCTTGCGGATCCTCGCCCATGCGGCACGTACCGACGGGGTGATAGAGCGTGCCGCCGACTTTGCGCGCGAAAGCCGCTAGATCGGCATCGGTGACTGTGCCCTTGCCGGGCACGGTCTCGCTTTCCACGTATGGCGCGAACGTCGGCGCGGCAAAAATGCGGCGCGCGTGCTTGAGACCCGCGACGGAAACGGCGAGATCGTTCTCGACGGCGAGATAGTTCGGCCGGATGGCGGGGCGCGCGAGCGGATCGGGCGAGGTCGCCATGATCGTGCCGCGGCTTTCCGGCCGTGCGACCGAGACAGCAATAGTCATCCCTGGCTTCTTCTCGAGCGTTCCGAACTTCTGCTCGTCGTAGCTCGCGGGCGAGAAAAG
>NZ_JAFKHD010000499.1 GCF_017307565.1 Devosia sp. | reverse complement strand
CGCAGTTCCTGCCCGGCCGGCGTTGAATCGGCGGGGTAAAGAACCCGCGTAATCGCCCCTGCCTTCGCGCTTTCTTCCAGCGCGCCGATATGGTCGCCGGAGTTGAACTTGTCGAGCAGGATCGGGTCGATCGGCTGCGCGCTCCAGAGCCGCAGGGTGTTCACCCGCGAACCGCGCCAGCCCACGATCGGGGTATCATAGGCCACCGCCAGCAGGTGCTCGTTCGGTCGCCATTCCTGCCGCACCGCCCCATCGGGATCGGTGATCGGCTCCACATGGCCGCCAAAACCGATCTCATAGGCGCTTTCGCGGCGCTCGAACTCCCACGGATTGCCGTGTGCAAGCCAGTCTTCCGGCAGTTCGACCTGCCAGCCTTCGCTCATTTCCTGGCGGAAAAGGCCATGCACATAGCGAATGCCATAGCCATAGGCCGGGATCTTCACCGACGACATGGATTCGAGGAAACATGCCGCCAGACGCCCGAGGCCACCATTGCCCAGCGCTGCATCCGGCTCCAGGTTCAGCAGTTCGCCCAGGTCGACATTGAGGTTTTTCAGTGCCTGCTGCACCGGCTCTATCAGGCCCACATTGCTCATGGCATCGCGCATGAGGCGACCGATCAGGAACTCGAGGCTGAGGTAATAAACGCGCTTGTTGGAGGTGCGCCAGGTCTCGCGCGAACTCTCCATCCAGCGATCCATGATCCGGTCACGCACCGCGAGAATCGTCGCGCGCAACCAGTCATGCGGCCTGGCGACAATGGGATCCTTGCCGACCGAATAGATCAGCCTTTCAAGGATTTCGGCCTGTAGCGCTTCAACTGTTGTCGCACGGGGCTCGGGCGTTGGAGCATCGTAGACGATCGGCTTTTGCGGCATATCGCAATCCAGTGTTCATGACGATGTTCCCCTCTAGAACCAGCACTCTTGCACTTAATTTGGGCATCGAAAAGCCCCCTTGGGACAGGAAGTGCCGGTCCTTGATTTGTGGCGGCGCCGGCCCTAGCTGCCCTGCACCGGGGTCGAATGAGCCACGGCGTCATCGACCGTCTCTTCCGACACCGAGACCCCGCCTTCACGGGCCTGATCCTGTGCATTGATGATCAGCAGGCGCCCGCCGTCGCGCCAGTCGTCGCCGCTCATTTGCAGCTCAAACCGCTGACGGTCGCGCGCCCGCACGCCCTCGAGCACCTCGGCCGTTTCCTCGTCGGTCGCTCCCAGCATGGCGATCGCCTGTCCGCCGAAAGTCACTGCCGATTCGAAGGTTTCGCGCAGCTGATACTCGACGCCGGCTCGCACCAATTCAATGGCATGCGAACGATCGAAGGCTCGTGCCATGACGCGGGCGAGCGGAAACTCGTCGCGCACCAGTTCCGCGATTCGCGTCGTCTGCTCCTTCTTTTCGGTGCAGATCAGGATCAGATCAGCTGTGCTCGCGCCTGCTGCGTGCAGGATATCGAGCCGGGTGCCGTCGCCATAGTAAACCTTGAAACCGATCTGGGCCGCGGCGCGGATCATCTCGGTGTCGTTGTCGATGATCGCCACGGAATGGTGCATGGCGAGCAAGGGCTGGCTGGCAATCTGCCCGAAGCGCCCGAACCCGATAATCAACACCCGCCCGCTAAGGCCGTCGGCCTGCTCGATGCCGTCCATGGATTCCACGCGCTTGGGCATGAAATAGCGCATGCCGATCATCGCGAAAGGCGTCAGAACCATCGAGATAATGACGGTCGCGGTAAAGATCGCATTGCTCGGCCCATCAATGATTCCGGCCGAAACGGCGGTCGTGTAGAGCACAAAGGCGAATTCGCCGCCCTGCCCCATCAGCACAGCCCGCTCCAGCGCCTCGCCATGATTGGAGCGCAAAAGCCGTGCGATCACATAGATCGCCACTGCCTTGACCACCATGAAAGCCAGCACGCTGAGAACGATGACCTGCCAGTTCGCGCCCACGATCGAA
Organism: Devosia sp.; assembly: GCF_017307565.1. Taxonomy (GTDB): domain Bacteria; phylum Pseudomonadota; class Alphaproteobacteria; order Rhizobiales; family Devosiaceae; genus Devosia. Next base: position 4,585 of record NZ_JAFKHD010000499.1, on the reverse strand, counting down.
AGATCGAGCGACATACCAACGGCAAGGAAGAAAAGACCGAGCAACAACCCACGGAATGGCTCCACGTCCGCCTCCAGCTGATGCCTGAAGGTCGAAGTCGAGAGCAGCACGCCCGCCAGGAACGCCCCCATGGCCATGGAGAGCCCGCTGGTCTGGAACAGCAGCGCCGCCCCCAGAACCACGAGCAAGGCCGCTGCGGTCATCACCTCGCGGACCTTGGAAGCCGCCAGGATGGCGAAAAACGGGTTCATCACCCGCCGCCCGAGCACAATCAGCAGCAGAATGGCGCCTATGGCAGTGGCAAAACCGAGCCCACGAGCCCAGAAAGACTGGTCCTCCGCCGTCGGCGCCATCAGGGCCACGATGGCCAGCAGCGGTACGATGGCGAGATCTTCAAGCAGCAGAATGGAAACCATTTTCTGCCCGCTCTCGCTCGCCAGTTCACCGCGCTCACCCAGGATTTGCATGACAATCGCCGTCGAGGTCAGCACGAAACCCATACCGAAGATGAAGGCGACGGCCGGCGCGAAGCCGAGCAAAATCCCGACCCCGCTCAACAGCAGTCCGCAGGTCGCGACCTGAACCACCCCGAGCCCGAAAATCTGCTTCCGCAGGGCCCAAAGCTTGCTGGGCTCCATTTCGAGGCCGATGATGAAGAGAAACAGCACCACGCCAAGTTCAGCAAGGTGCAGCACCGAGCTAGGATCGGTGATCAACCCCACACCGGACGGGCCGAGCAGCAAACCAGCGGCGAGATAACCGAGCACGGAACCGAGGCCGATGCGCCGGAACAGCGGCACCGCCACCACCCCCGCCGCCAGCAGTGCCACGATTGGCACCAGATCCACGCCGCTATGCGCGGCCTCGGCGGCATGAGCGACAGCATCTGCGGCCATGATGTGAATTTCCCCGTTCGGTTGATTGAGCACCACACTGTTCGCCGCCGGGCCTTGCCGTCAAGGCTTCTCGCTGCATGGGGGATGTTCGAAAATCCGAACAGCACCGCCCGTACACTGCCCTGTCGACCGCCGCCCCGTGTGTCGCTAAAGTCGTGCCGTTATCATCCGGTTTGTCCAGGGACTATTCATGCCGCGCAAGATCATCATCGACACCGACCCCGGTCAGGACGACGCCGTCGCCATCCTTCTGGCCCTGGCTTCGCCTGAAGATTTCGACGTCATCGGTGTCGTCGCCGTGGCCGGCAATGTCGGCCTTCACCACAACGCCACCAATGCGCGCAAGATTGTCGAACTCGCAGGCCGCCCCGACGTCCCCGTCTATGCCGGTTGCGCCCGCCCGATGCGTCGTACCCTGGTGACCGCTGAGCACGTCCACGGCGACACCGGCCTTAACGGCCCCGACCTGCCGGCGCCGAAAATCGAACTGCAGCCACAGCACGGCGTCGACTACATCATCGAAACCCTGATGAATGCCGAGCCGAAAACCATCACGCTCTGCACCCTCGGGCCGCTGACCAATATCGGCATGGCGCTGGTGAAAGAGCCGAAAATCGCCGAACGCGTCGCCGAGATCGTCATGATGGGCGGCGCCTATTTCGAGGTCGGCAACATCACCCCGGCCGCCGAGTTCAATATCTATGTCGACCCGGAAGCCGCCGACATCGTCTTCCGCAGCGGCATCAAGATCACCGTGCTACCGCTTGATGTGACTCATCAAATCCAGTCGACCCCGCCCCGCCTCGCCGCCATCAAGGCGCTGGGCAACCGGTCGGGCGAAGCTGTTCACGCCATGCTCAGCTTCTCGGAAACCTTCGATCTCAAGAAATACGGCTGGGAAGGCGCCCCGCTCCACGACCCCACCGTCATCGCCTACCTGATCGACCCGACGCTCTTCGAAGGCCGCGAATGCAACGTGACCATCGAGACGGCGAGCGAACTAACGGTGGGCATGACCGTCACCGACTACTGGCACGTCACCGACAAGCCCCGCAACGCGACCTACCTTCGCAACGGCAACGCCGAAGGCTTCTTCAAGCTCCTGACGGAACGCCTCGCCCGCCTGCCGTAAGACGCCCCCACCCGCCATATCATCCCGCGAAAGCGGGGACCTCCGTTTCACTTCAAAAAACAGAGGTTCCCGCTTGCGCGGGAATGACACCGAGTTTGGGGCACATTTTATCCCCTCTATCGTCATTGCCGGGCTCGTCCCGGCAATCCATCTCGCCTCCACCGGCGGAACGGCGGCTACGCCACTGAGCCACCCAACTCCACCTCCCGCGTCACCCCGATATTCTCCAAAAACGCCCGATCATGGCTGATCACCAGGATGGCCCCATCGAAGGCCCTGAGCCCGGCCTCGATCTTCTCCACCGCCTCGACATCGAGATGATTGGTCGGCTCATCGAGCACCAGCAGCATCGGCGGCGTCTTTCCGCCCACCGCGCAAGCCAGCCCCGCCCGCAGCATCTCGCCGCCGCTCAGCGTGCCTACTTTCTGCAGCGCCGCGTCCGCCCGGAAACTGAACGCTGCCAGCAATGACCGGCAATCATTCTCCGAACTCTCGGGATTGAGCCGCCTGAAATTCTCGACAATGCTTTCGCCGCGATCCAACAGCCCCACCTGTTGATCGAGCAGCGCCATCGGTCCACCAATCTGCACCGAGCCCGCGAACGGGGCCAATTGCCCGGTAAGCAGCTTGATCAGCGTCGTTTTCCCGGCGCCATTCGGCCCCGTCACCGCGACACGCTCGGGTCCAATGACCTCCATACCGAAATCCCGGATCGTCGGCGCCGCCTCGTCATAGCCCCCGGTCAGCCCGCCGGCCCGTAACACCACCTTGCCCGAAGGCAGATTGCTTGGCGCCAACTTCACCGCAAACGGCGTCAGCACTTCTATGCGCTCCCGCGCTGCCCGCGCCTGCTCATTGGCGGCGCTGGCCATTTTCTCCGCCAGCGCATCGAGCCCACCCGCCGTTTCCTCGGCGCGCCCTTTCAACCCGCCAAGCACAATCTTCGGCATGTCCCCCTTGGCGCCTTTTCTGCGTCCTCCGGCATCCCGCTGCGCCTGCTTTTCCCGCGCCTCCTGCGCCTTGCGCGCCGCGTCGCGCACCTTCCGTTCGGCAACTTCCAGGTCATGCTCGGCCGCCTGCAGCTCCAGCGCCTTGCGCTCGCGATAGAGGCTCCAGCCACCGCCATAGGTCTTGGCGCCCAGCGTCGTCAGTTCAACAATCGCATCAACTTGCTCGAGCAAACCGCGATCATGACTCACGACAATGGCCGCCCCGCGCCACCCGGCCAACAGCTCCGCCACCGCGGCGCGCCCGTCCACATCGAGATTGTTGGTAGGTTCATCGAGGAGGATCAGGTCCGGCTCCGCAAAGACCAGAGCCGCCAAAGCTGCCCGCGTCCGCTGCCCGCCCGAGAGCGTGGAAAGCAGCGTCTCCGCCGTCACCGGCAGCCCCAATTGCTTCAGCGCCGCTTCAAGCCGAGCCTCGAGCGTCCAGTCGGCTTCGGCCAGCTCGTCGACGCTGGCCTCCCCGGTCATCGCCTTGGCCAGCAGGGTCAGTCCTTCGCGTACCACGAAGAGATCAGCAATGGTCTCACCCTCGCCAGGCTGCACCTGCTGCCGCAGCACGCCCATGCGGCCTGTGCCACTGATGGTGCCACCGCTCGGCGTCAGTTCGCCGGCAATCAGCCGCAGCAGCGTGGTTTTGCCCACACCATTGCGCCCCACAAGGCCTGTGCGGCCCGGGCCAAAAGTCAGATCGAGGTCGGAAAAGAGTTTGTGGCCGTCAGGACCGGTATAGGAAAGACGCGAAATCGTTACGGAAACGGGCATGGACAGAAGATTCTCCAAGGGCAAGGCAGGTCGGCATTGCGTTGGAGAAACGGTCCATTGGGCACCATCCGGTCGAGTTGCGATGCCCCATAAATAGCGCAGCAACAGGCAGCGTCAACCGCCCTCTGGAAAATCGCCCATGCCCAGAGTAGTGTCCGCCCTCTCGAATGGGCGGCTCAGCTGACCGGGTGGACACCACCTTCCAGCTCAAAGCGCGACCCGGCTAACCCACAGCGGACGACGCCCATGGATCTCTTCACCCTTGCCGCCTTCACCATTGCCTATGCCATCGCCGTTCTGGTACCTGGCCCGGGTGTCGCGGCAGTTGTCGCCCGCGCGCTTGGCGGCGGCTTCAAGGGTGCCTTCCCGATGGTCCTCGGCATTCTGGCCGGCGATCTCGTCTACTTCGTCTTCGCCGTCTTTGGCCTTGCGGCAATCGCCACCTGGTTCGGGCCGGTCTTTGTCATTGTCCGCTGGGCGGGCGCCGCGTACCTGCTCTACATCGCCTACAAGTTCTGGACGGCCAAACCCGGCGCCGAACAGATGAAGCCCAAGAACGAAGACGCCTGGAAGACCTTCCTCGCCGGCTTCTCCCTCACCATGGGCAATCCCAAGACCATCGTCTTTTATCTCGCCATCTTGCCGACGGTGATTCCCCTCGACCAGATGAACACCCTCGCCTTCATCGAACTGACCGCGATCGTTGTCGTCGTCCTCCTGGTGATTGCCTGCGGTTATGCCTGGCTCGCCTCGGCCGCCCGCGAAATGTTCAAGAGCGAAAAGGCCCT
>NZ_JAFKHD010000498.1 GCF_017307565.1 Devosia sp. | reverse complement strand
GGATCACCTCCGCATAGCGTCACGAACAGACGCTGCTGCACGAAGGCGGCAAAATAGTCGCGCGCCGGCGGCGGCAGCGACACGCCGGAAGCGGCGATGGCGGTCTCCGCCTCACTTGCCGCCTGGTCGAGCGCCTGCATCACTGCAGCCCAAAGCCGGGCTTCGGCCTTGTCCTGAATTTCAAGATAGCGCCGCTCGTCTGGCGTCGGCACGGGGCAGGTCTCGGTCATCTGGCGTCTCCTGGGGCGTCACCCTTCTAGCGCCTGCAGCGCCGCCGCCAACTCCCTTTCGCCCAAAACCATCCTCTGGCATGCTCCGCGCACCAACCGGAGCCCTCTCATGGCGGAAACCGTCGTCCTGCCCACTCACCCCGTGCCACGCCGTGGCAACAGCTTCATCGTGCCGCTGCTGGTTTTTCCCTTCCTCGCCTACAACCTGGTCGTCTACCTGTTCTTCGGCGGCAATCCGATCAATTGGGGCGCGGGGCTCTTTTCCCTGCCCATGCCCTCGGGCATGCCCTGGGCGATCACGGCAGGCGATCTGCTGCTGGTCATCGGCATCATCATGCTGTTCTTCGAAGTGCTGAAATCGACCCAGACGGCGCGCAGCTCCATCATCGAGCACATGCTCTCCATGCTGCTCTTCGTCGTCTTCCTCGTCGAATTCCTGCTCGTCGGCGCTGCCTCGAGCTCGGTCTTCTTCCTCTTGATGGTCATGAGCCTGATCGATGTCGTCGCCGGCTTCACCGTCTCCATCACCAGCGCCAGCCGCGACGTCTCGATGACCTGACGGCCGCCCCGGAAACAAAAATCCCCGCTCCTGTCGGGCGGGGATTGTTTTCTCGGCGTCTCAGGCGACGACGGTCTTGCGATATCCCTGCGGCATCTGCGGCACGGAAATCCCTGCACCCTGCCGATAGGCCCCAACGGCCCGGTCGACACTCGCCGTTCGGCGTTCACGCTGCACCGGCAGATGCTCCCGCGCGGCGATCAACTGGCTGACGAATGCGGCGGTCGGCGCGCTCCAGGCGAGGGAGGGGCGTGGGCTCGCCATGCCAACCGGAACGGGAAGCTGCGTGCGGACTGTTTCACTATCGCTCATTCTGGCCCTCGCCTGTGTCATCGAGGGTCAGCTGTTCCGTTTCAGCACAGATCAACCGACCCCTGCACGCTACGGTGCAAGGCACGTGCCAGACGTTAACAGTCTGTTAACGATTTGGGATCCGGAATTGTGATCGGTGCACAGGGAAAAGGTTCAGAAATTATCCTTGCCCTTGCGCGTCGCGGCAAAGACATCCGCCGCCGGATGCCCCTCGAGGCCATAGTGCCGCGCCACCTCCGGCGCATCGGCGCGGAGGAACGGATTGGCCTGCTTGTCCTCCCCGAGAGCGAACGGAATGGTCGGCTTGCCCGCCACGCGCAAAGCCCGGACCTCGGCGGCCCGCGCCTGCAAGACGGTATTGTCAGGATCAACGCTCAGCGCAAATTTCGCATTGCTTTCAGTATATTCGTGCCCGCAATAGACCAGCGTTTCGTCCGGCAGCGCCCGCAACCGCTCCAGTCCTGCCCACATCGGCCCCGGCGTCCCTTCGAACATCCGCCCCACCCCGAGCGAAAACAGCGCATCCGCCGAAAAGAGATGGCCACCCTTGGGATCATGATAGACGATATGCCCCAGCGTATGACCGGGCGTCGCAATGATATCGAACGTAGTCTCCCCGAGCATGACCCGATCGCCATCGCCGACCAGCTCATCGAGCCCATCGATCTTGTCCGCCTCGTCCCGCGGCCCAACGACCCGGCAGCCAAAGGCCGCCTTCAATTCGCCAATCCCTTCCACGTGGTCGAGATGATGATGGGTGATGAAAATATCGCTCAGCGTCCAGCTGCGCATGCGTAGGGCCGCGCGAATGGCTGCCGCATCCGGCGCATCGAGCGCCGCCGTGCGACCGGTCGCTTCATCATGGATGAGATAGCCGTAATTGTCCTGGCGGGCGGGAAAAACATCAACGATCACGGCCATTTATTACCCCTCGAAACAGGCGCTGGAGATTTGGCGAAGGCTAGGCCCGATCCCCCGCGATGACAACCCGCATGGCTTTGGCTAGACTGAGCGCATGAGCAGCGATATCGGCCGCCTGATCGCCTATTACAAATCTCCCCTCGGGCGGATTTCCCGCGCGCTGGTGCGCGAACAGATCATTGCCCTTGCCGGCGACCTGAAAGGTCGTCGCGTGCTGGGCCTTGGCTTTGCAACACCCTATCTGCGTTTCGCACTGGCCCCCGCCGAACGCGTCCTGGCCTTCATGCCCGAACGCCAGGGCGCCTCCGCCTGGCCGCGCGAGGGTCCATCGCACACCGTCCTCTGCGACCCCCTCGAAATGCCGCTGGCCGACGCCTCGATCGACCTAACGATCGCCGTGCACGCGCTCGAACACGTTGCCGACGCCGAGGAACTGATGCGCGAACTCTGGCGCATCACCGCCCCGAACGGCCACCTGCTGCTGGTCGTGCCCCGCCGCCGCGGCATCTGGGCCCAGCGCGAGGCTACCCCGTTCGGCCAGGGAAGTCCCTATTCCGGCGGACAGCTCGAAAAGCTGCTGCGCGACCACAGTTTCGTGCCTGAAGCCTGGCGCGATGGCCTCTTCATGCCGCCCATGCAGTCCTCGCTGGTGCTGCGCTCGGCCCGCTTCTTCGAACGCGTCGGTCGGCTCTTTGGTCCGCCAATGAGCGGGGTCATCTGCGTCCGGGCCCGCAAGGAAGCCTTTCCCGCCGTGCCGCGCCGCAAGCGCGCCGAACGCTATGTGCGCCTGCCGGGCCTTTCGACGGCAACGGCCCGGTCGAGCTGACGCAAACGAGCCTTTGCCTTTGCCGCCCGCTTTGCATATGTTCCGCGCGGCCTATCCCGCCTGTCACAAAAGTGCGTCATGACCGCTCCCAATCGCCCCACGCCGCAGCCCGGAATCCTGGATATCGCGCCCTATATGCCGGGCAAGTCAGGCGCACCCGGCAGCAAGGCGGTAAAGCTTTCAGCCAATGAATCCCCCCTCGGCGCCAGCCCCAAGGCCATCGCGGCCTTTGCTGCCGCTGCCGAACATCTCGAAATCTATCCCGAGGGCTCTTCCCGCCTGCTGCGCGAGGCGCTTGGGGAAGTGCATGGCGTAGATCCCGGCGCGATCGTCTGCGGCAATGGTTCGGACGATCTGCTGCACCTTCTGGCTCAGATCTATCTTGGCGAAGGCGACGAAGCGGTCATGAACCGCTACGGCTTCTCGGTCTATCCCATCATCACCATGGCGACCGGCGCGAAGATCGTCATGGTCGAGGAAACCGATTACACCGCCGACGTGGATGCCCTGCTGGCGGCCGTGACGGAAAAGACCAAGGTGATCTGGCTCGCCAATCCCAACAACCCCACCGGCACCTATCTCAGCGACGCCGAAGTGCGGCGCCTCCACGCCGCGCTCCGTCCCGACATCCTCCTCGTCATCGACAGCGCCTATGCCGAATATGTCACCGCCGCCGACTATTCGGTCGGCCAGGAGCTCGTCGCCGAGGCTGACAATGTCGTCATGGTCCGCACCTTCTCCAAGATGGGTCTGGCCGCCGCCCGCATCGGCTGGATGGTCGGCCCCGACCATGTGATCGACGCCGTGCACCGCATTCGCGGGCCCTTCAACGTCAATCTGCCTGCCCAATTGGCCGGTGCTGCCGCGACCCGCGATATCGAGTTCAACGCCAAGCTGCGCGCCCACAATGCCAAATGGCGCGAGTGGCTGACGGCCGAGCTGAGCGGCAATGCCATGCGCGTGTTGCCGAGCCAGGCCAATTTCATCCTCGTCCTCTTCGCCGATGCCGAAACCGCCGCCAGGGCCTTCGAAGTCCTGATGGACGGCGGCTACATCGTCCGCGAAGTCTCGAAATCCTATGGCATCGACAATGGCCTGAGGATTTCCATCGGTTCGGAAGAGGCCATGCGTGGCGTCGCCGGGATTCTCAAAGCCATGGGGTCTGCCCAATGAGCACGCATTTTCGCAAACTCGCCCTGATCGGCATCGGCCTTATTGGCTCTTCCATTGCCCTCGCCGCTCGCCGGCAGGGCCTCGTCGATGTCATTTCCATCGCAACGCGCCGCCAGGAAACGCTCGACGAAGCCCGCGAACTGGGCCTCGGCGATATCTATACGCTGGATGCGGCCGAGGCCGTGCGCGGCGCCGATCTCGTCATCCTCTGTGCCCCGGTCGGCGCCTATGATGCCTTGGCCCGCGCCATCGGCCCGGCTCTGGAGCCCGGCGCCATCCTGTCCGATGTCGGCTCGGTCAAGGCGCACGTCGTCAAGGTCGTCGGCCCGCATGTGCCCTCAGGCGTCCATTTCATCCCCGGCCACCCGATTGCGGGCACCGAACATTCCGGCCCCTCGGCTGGCTTCCCCGAGCTTTTTGCCGGTCGCTGGTGCGTGCTGACACCCGGCCCGGAAGTGCCCGCAGCCGAAACCGAAAAACTCGCCGCTTTCTGGCGCGCCATGGGCTCGAAGGTCGAAAGCATGGATGCCGAACACCACGATATGGTGCTCGCCATCACCAGCCACATTCCGCATCTCGTCGCCTACAACATCGTGGGCACGGTGGCCGATCTTGAAACCGCGACCCAGTCCGAAGTCATCAAGTTCTCGGCCTCGGGTTTTCGCGATTTTACCCGCATCGCGGCCTCCGATCCGGTCATGTGGCGCGACGTGTTCCTGACCAATCGCGACGCGGTTCTGGAAATGCTCGGCCGCTTCCTCGAAGACCTCTCCATGCTGCAGCGCGCCGTGCGCAATGGCGACGGCGCTTCGCTCGAAGCCATGTTCACCCGCACCCGGGCCATTCGCCGCTCGATCATCAATGCCGGCCAGGAAACCGCGGCGCCCGATTTCGGCCGCCCGCATGAAACCCCGCCCGCCCCGGAAACGACCGCGGTCCGCGAACACGGCGGCGGCGACGACGCCTAAAGGTCCAACCGACCGTCTTTCCCCACACAGGCAGCGCGCGTGCCATAGGTGCGCGCCCTGTCCTCGACGATCCCCGCGACCCGCAGCAGCCCCGCATTTGGCCGCGCCGGATTGCGCACCAGAGGATTGGGCAAGGTCACCGCCAAAAGGCTCGCCGTGCGCCAGTCAAGGTTCTGCGGTTGGCGCTCAAAGGCCCGTTCACTCCCGGCCACGATGCCGAATTCTCCCTCCGGCCCCCATTCGGCAATATTGAGATAGATTTCCATGATCCGCTTCTTGGACAGGATCAGGTCGACATAGATCGCCAGCGGAATTTCGAGCGCCTTGCGCACATAGCTCTGGTCGTTCCAGAGGAAGAGATTACGCGCCACCTGCATGGTAAGGGTCGAGGCCCCGCGCGTCGGCTCGCCGGCAAGAAAGTTGTCGACCTCCGCCCGCAGCGCACCAACATCTACACCCCAGTGCCGGCAGAACTGCCCATCCTCGGAGAGGATGACCGAGGCCTTCAACCGATCGGAAACATGGTCGATGTCGCGCCAGGTCCGCGTCACCGGGCGCCCGGTGAGATAGCGCTCCAGCATCGGCACCGAAATGGGGTCGACGACGAGATAAACCGGCGTCAGCACCAGCGGAATGGCCACGAGCACCGCGATGACGGTGCCAAGGAGTCGGAGGGCCCGCCAGAGACCTTTGGATGCTTTTCGTGCCATGGCACGGTGATAGCGGCAGAAGGCCCCATGGCCAAGGCCGGAAGTCCCCTTGCCGCCCGCCGGGCAAAGGGTTAGCAACGTGCCATGTACGACTTTTCCGCCGATAGCGCCGATTGTGCCCGTGCCGTTGAGGCCGGTCTTTCCGAATACCTGACCGGTGCGCGGCTTTCCGGCCCAGGCCCGGCTGCCGACCGCGTCGTCGCCGCCATGCGCCATGGCGCCCTCGAAGGCGGCAAGCGCCTGCGCCCGCTGCTGGTACGGCAGGCCGCTGCCATCTTTTCGATGCCACCCGCCGCCTCGCAGCGCGCCGGCCTCGCCGTCGAGATGGTGCATTGCTATTCGCTGATTCACGACGACCTGCCGGCCATGGATGATGATGACCTGCGCCGCGGCCGCCCCACCGTGCACAAGGCCTTCGACGACGCTACGGCCATCCTCGCAGGCGATGCTCTGCTCACCCACGCCTTTGCCGTGCTCAGCGATCCGGCGACCCACGCCGATCCCGAAACCCGCATTCGCCTCGTCACCGAACTGGCTCTGGGAAGCGGCGCCGGCGGCATGGTCGGCGGCCAGATGCGCGATATCGAGGGCGAAAAGGGCGGCTTTTCCGAGGGCGATATCGCCATCATGCAGGCCATGAAGACCGGCGCCCTGATCCGCGCCAGCGTCCGCATCGGCGCCATTCTGGGCGGGGCAGACCTCCGCGCCCTCTCCGCGCTCACCGCCTATGCCGAGGCGGCCGGCCGGGCCTTTCAGCTCGCCGATGACATTCTCGATGTCACCGCGACGCCCGAGGCCATGGGCAAGGCCACCGGCAAGGACGCCAAGGCCGGCAAGCAGACGCTGGTGCAAAAGCTCGGCGTCGACGGCGCGCGCA
>NZ_JAFKHD010000497.1 GCF_017307565.1 Devosia sp. | reverse complement strand
CAACAGCACGAGGCAAAGGCAGGCATAACCGGCCGAGTGCCGGGTCCCCCTCATGCAAATTGGTGATTTAATATGATTGACCACGTTTATGTGGCTGTGTCCGACATTGAAAAGTCGCTGGCCTTCTATGCGGCAGCCCTGGCGCCGCTCGGCTGGACGGTCTTCGGCAATTACGACGGCACACAGGGGCCGGACAATGTCCCAAGTCTCTACGGGCTCGGAGACGCGCTCTATTCCAGCCGCAAGGGTGGCGGCACGAGCATCTGGCTCCGCCAACGCAAGGCTGGGGAAACGGGGCTTTATCTCGGCCTCACCTGCGCCTCGAACGCCGTCGTCGATGCCGCCTATGCAGCGGCGATACAGGCGGGCGCGACCAGTGAGGGCGAGCCATCGGAGCGGACATATTTCGCTCCCGGCTACTATGCCGCCAATGTTCTCGACTTTGACGGCAATCAGCTCGAATTCGTCCGCAAGGCCTGGAATCCCTAACGCCCATTAGATCCCAGGGCGCAGTTCGGAGCCGTCTCGCCGGGCGATCCTGGTTCACCTGCTGGCAGGAGAGGCAACCGTTTCGGAACTGGTTCAGCATCTTCAACTGAGCCAGTCTACCGTCTCGTCCCACCTCGACACGCTCGACAGCGCTCAACTGGTCATACGGGGAAGAGACGCGCAGCGCCGCCCCACCCGCTTAAACCCCAAGGGGTTCAAGGCGCTGGCGGCCTGGCTGGGGCAGTTCGAGGCCGTTTTGGCGCCCATGGGAAACTAAAGCGTACTCGTGTTTCCAGAGAGCTTGCGGTGTTCAAGGCCCCAATTGGCCATCATGGTGATGACCTGCTCGAGCCCTTGGCCGGATGGGGTGAGCGCATATTTTTGAGCCTTGGTAGCCTGCGTGGGGTCAGTCTGACGCAGGATAACGCCGTTGACCTCCAGCTCGCGCAATTCTCGTGTGAGCATGCGCGGCGAGATCGTGCCGAGGAGGCGCTCGATCTCGGCAAAGCCCTTGGGGCCGCTGAGCAGTGTGCAGACGATCGCCAGCTTCCACTTTCCGCTTACCACGTTCAGCGCATCCTTGATGGTCAGCACAAACGTCCTTCTGCAGAGGTAGTGAACATCCTCCTCGTCACTCTCGATGGACGATACCTGGTTCATTCCAATCCTCTTCTCCGCTCGTCTCGCACTATACACTTTGACAGTTTTTTTGGTCGCACGCCCACCTAGATAGTTGCCAGACTTCTAATGGAGACTGTCATGATCATGGTAGCTGGTGCCACCGGGCACCTTGGCAGCGCCGTCGTCAACCAGTTGCTTGCCGCTGGGGCAAAAGGCCGCTTCCTCGCCTTGGCTCGCGACACCGGCAAGGCACAATCACTGGTCTCGCGCGGCGTTGAAACCCGTTTTGCCGATTACGACCGGCCTGAAACCCTCGCTGCGGCGTTTGCCGGGGTCGACACCCTACTGTTCATCTCGACCATGTCAATGAACCGGCGCGAACAGCAGTTCGGCGTTGTCGATGCAGCCGTCGCCGCGGGCGTCAAACATATCGTCTATACCGGCCTCGCGATCCGGGACATTGCAACATCAGGCGTGCGCGACCTGATGGCCAGTCACTTCGAGACCGAAGCCCATATCCGCAGCAAGGGTATCGCCCATACCTTCCTGCGCAATACCATGTATGCGGAGGCACTCCCCACCATCATCGGGCCTCAGGCGCTGGAAAAGGGCATTTTCTTGCCTGCCGGGTCTGGTCACGTGCCCTATGCACTGCGTTCTGAAATGGGTGAAGCCGCCGCCAACGTCCTGCTGCAGGAGGGGCACAGGAACAAGACCTATGACATCGCTGGTGTCGACGCGCACGGATATGACGACGTGGCGCGAGGTCTCTCGGTTCTGACCGGAAAACGGCTCGCCTACCGCGACATTCCCGCTCAGGCCCTGCGCGAGACGATGCAGGCTGCCGGCCTGCCAGAGTTCCCGATCTATCTGACCCTGGGAACCCTGGCCGACATCAAAGCCGATCAGTACGCGATTGGTCGCAGCGACCTGGAACTTCTGCTGGGGCGGAAGCCGAAATCCTTGAACGACATGCTGAAACTGGTGTTCGCCTGACTTTGGCGACCGCCCCGACCGCCCTCTTCAATCCAAACTATGGAGCTCCCATGACTACCGATACACGCCGTGTCGTCGACGAAATGTTCGATGCCTTCATGAAAAAAGATCTCGCGGCCGCCCTCGCAACCGTGTCCGAAGACACGCTGTGGATCCATCACGGTTCCCAGAAAATGCAGTCGGTCCGCTTTGAGGGCAAAAGCGGCGCTGAAAAGTTCTTTCAGACCAGCTTTACCGCAATGAAGATCGACTATTTCCGCCCGCTCACCTTCGTCGAACAGAACGATACGGTCGTGGTTCTGGGGGAAGAGAGCTTCGTCATGGATGGTGTCGATGGCAAGCTCTCCAACAAATGGGTCCAAGTCTACACCGTCCAAGACGGACAGATCACACGCATGGAAGAGTTCGCCACGTCTGCTGCCAGCAGCGACTACATGCTGGTCCGCTGAATGAGAATCCTCGTGACGGCTTATCGGCCCGGCGATCGATAGGGCACGCCTCCGCCCGAGATCGCGACAAACCGAAAGTCACACGCGAGGGCTGGTTCGCATCATGGTCGCAAGGCCGTGAATGCGAACCAGCTTGTGATATGATCGAACTCAGCAATGTCGATCATCTTCCTAGACCACACCGCCATGCGAGGTAGCTCCTTGATCAGTGACGACCAGATAGACCCCGATATCCTGAGCGCGCTGCTCGGCAGCCTGTTTGAAATTTCTCCGATTGCCATGTCGATCAGCACCAGTGAAGGCGAAGATTCGCGATTCCTGCGGGTGAACAATGCCTATCTAACGCTGGTTGGCCGCACTTGGGCTGAACTGCAAGGCACAAGGGTTGCCGAGGGGACAGTACGCGAAGACGCAGCCCGGGCCCGCCGCCATCATCGTCTCGTCCATGAAGGTGGATATGTGGGCGAATATGTCGAAATCTATCGGGCCGACGGCACAATGGTCCCTACGCTGATCTCGGCCCAACGCAGTGTCATCGACAACACGCAGTACGACGTCGAAGTCATCGTCGATATCACCACCCGCATCGACGCGCAGCTGCGCTACGAAAAAGAACTTGCCGCGCTGGCCAGAACTGATGGCCTAACCGAGTTGCCAAACCGCCGGGCGTTTGACGAGAAACTGAGCGAAGTGGTCGCGGACCCTGCCCGGCGCGGGCGCCCGACGCTCGCCCTGCTTGATCTCGATGGCTTCAAGGCCGTCAACGATATCCACGGCCACGCTGCGGGCGATACAGTGCTCCAGATCGTTGGCGAGCGCCTCAGAGATGTCTTGCGCGTGGGCGACTTTGTCGCGCGCATCGGCGGCGATGAATTCGCCATCCTGTTCCATGATGCGGGGCGCGCAATTCCAAAGGCGCGCGTGCAGCAAATCTGCCGCTCACTGTCGTTACCCATGCCGATCAACGACGAACTTATTACCCTGGGCGCCTCAGTCGGCACCGTCCGCTTAGCGGCCAACGAGAGTGCCGAGGCATTCTACCGCAGAACCGACGAAAAAATGTACGAGATGAAACGCGCCCGGCGATCTGAAACTAGTAAACCCTAGATCCAAGGGGTGATCGCCAGACACCCGCAGCTTCATCGATCCCGCTGCCACAGCAACATCCACCACCGATGTTTTGGCGAGTTTTCGGTATTTTTTGGCGTTATATCCCGACATCGCCATATGGCGGTGCCGCACAATCGATCTCTCAACGAGATGGATTGTGCGGCAATGGTTTGGCTGGTCGGAATAGTGCTGGCGTTTGGACTGCTGGTAGTGAGCTATAAGCGGAAGAAGCGCTATCTTGAGACACCGCTTCGGCTTCAGGTACGGTCATGGCAGCGCTACGGCGACGCCTATATCGGCCTCGCCCTGGAAGGCCAGCGCGGCGAACAGCTGCCGACCTGGAGCGCAGGCAGCCACATCGTGCTTGAGATCCCGGGGGCAAACGGGCTGTCGCGCAGAGCCTATTCCCTGATCGGAGGCGGCGACCGATGCTACGAAATTGTGATGGCCCGAAAGTTTCGCGGTAAGGTTTCGGAGCCCGTTCTGTCTGATCTGCAGGTGGGACAACCCATCCTTGCCCTGCCGCCACGTGGCAGGTTTTTCAAGCTGGCGAAAAACCCCGCGAAAATGATCTGCCTGATTGGCGGCGGCGTCGGCTTGGCACCATTGGTGCCGATGGTGAAGGAGGCGCTGGCCAAAGGCTCGTCGGTGCAGTTGATCCACGCGGCACGTTACGAGGCCGAACTGATCAAATCCGGCGAGTTGGAATCGTTGGCCCAGTTGAATTCCCGCTTCATCTACACACCAATTCTCAGCCAAGAACCCGATCCGCTCCCCGGGCGTCTCAGGGGACGGTTGACGGCGGATATTCTGCGAACACGCGGCGTGCAACAGTTTGATGGTGATGTCTATCTTTGCGGATCAACCGACTTTGTCAGGGACATCACGCGAATGGTGCGCGGCAATGGGTGCCGAGGAACGATCCATGCCGAGGCCTTTGCCGGCAATTCGGACAATCTGCCCTTTACGATCGAGGCCGGCGGTAAAAAATTCCGGCAGGGCCATGCCCCCACCTTGCTGGCCGCGCTGGAAGAGAATGGCATCCTGCCTTTCGCCGAGTGCCGCACCGGCCAATGCCTCAACTGTCGGGTCAAGGTGCGCAGCGGACGTGTTACCCCTCTCGTGGCTATGGAGCGTGGACCGCTTCCGGATGGTGCAGTTCTCGCCTGCGCCTGCGTTGCTGCCTCGGACATTACGTTGGACGTTCCGGCAAAGTATGGGATGACGGACCGCCCCATTGGTTGAGACCGACACAAAGGCACGCATGGATCGCCCGGACCCACGAGAGATGATCGACACGCCGGGTGCGCCCGAGATTATCGCCATGGCGATCACCAAAGATCTCGTTCTTCCCGGCGCGCAGCATCGACACACGTCGGGACAACTCTATTGCCTCCGGCAAGGTATCATGATGGTCAAATCGGCCCAGGGTCTGCTGGCTAATCCACCTGGCTTGGTGGGATGGATCCCGTCAATGATCGAGCACTCGATCATTACGTCAGGCCCGGTCGAAGGCTGGACAGCCTTTGTGGGACCTCACGCCCTTGCAGACCTGCCAGAGGAGCCTGCCGTTCTGAACTGTTCGGGCCTTGTAGAACCTTTGGTGGAGCGATTAGCCGAATCTCATCAGACGGAGTGGGCGACGGCACGCTATGAGCGCATGGGCTTGGTTTTGCTTGACGAACTTCGGCTGGCAGAACGGACACAGCCGTCCCTCCCCCTGCCAGAAGATCCTCGTTTGCAAGTGATCGCTCGCGCCCTGATGGACGATCCTGCCGATCCGCGTTCTGGCCCCGAACTGGCGCGCTGGGCTGGGATGAGCGCCCGCAGTCTTAGCCGACACTGGACCCAATCGGTGGGGATGAGCCTTGCCAAATATCGGCAGGTGGCGCGAGTGTTCAAATCGCTGGATGAATTATCCAAGGGGGCGAGTGTGCAGCACGCGGCCTGGGCAGTCGGCTTCGAGAGTACCAGCGCCTACATTGCAGCCTTCCGTGCAATTTTTGGCCAGACCCCGCGCAAGTACCTCGGCAAACAAGCATGAAGCAGCAGCCTGCGCCGACAGGACTTAGGAGTGTCTTGGCAAGTGGCGAGGGGATTGCCATATCTCGGGTTCATCGCGTCACGAGGCAGGTTTGCCATCGCGGCACATACTGTCGGCAGTCGTGCATTGCCGTCTTCATGACTGCAGGGTGTCTTCATGCAACGAAAGAGCTGGGCCACTGAGAACTGCCCCATGGCACGCTCGGTCGATATTCTGGGGGACTGGGGTAGCCTGATGATCCTGCGTCAGGCGTTCAGCGGCACCACCAGATTTGACGATTTTCAAAAAGAACTCGATCTCTCGCGCAATCTGCTGACGGCACGGCTGAAAAAACTCGTTGAGCGGGGCGTGCTGGAGCGCCGCCTGATCAATGAGGACGGGCGCCGACATGAATATGTGTTGACTGAGATGGGCGAAGATTTGCTGACAACCGTCGTCGCCCTGCGTCAATGGGGCGACCGCTGGCTGTTCAAGCCCGATCTTCCTCCTGTCACCATGGTGGACGCCCGCGATGGGCGCGAAATCCAGCAGGTGCATATCCACGCCGCGGACGGTCGCGAGCTCACCCGCAGCGGCCTGCGCCTGCGTCCACGAGTACCCGAGAGCGCAAGCTAGCTGCGACCAGGCGCGGCGCTACAGTCACCCATCTGATCGGCCCTCCTAGACCGGCAATCGTTCGCTCCAATCGTGGAGCGAACGGCATGACGTACGCCTCGACGAAATATCGTCGACCCGGCCTTGTAGGTCATGTTTTGCGCACATAAGTTCAATAATGAGACTTTTGATGCAATGCCGCAATGGAGAGATTTGATGCGCGCAGCATACATAACTGGCTATGGCGATAATTCGGTCGTCGGCTATGGGCCGGAAGCCCTGATCGATGTCCGCGCCGCAAGCGTAAATCCGGTGGAACTGGCCTTCCGCGCCGGGGAATTTCAGGCATCGGTCCCCTTCGCCTTTCCCAAGGTCATGGGGTTTGACGTGGCTGGCGTCGTGATTTCGGCGCCCGAAGGGGCAGCGTTCAAAACGGGCGATGAGGTTTATGCGCGTCTGCCCAGTCGGCAGTTGGGCGCATTTGCCGAGCGCGCCGTGGTGCCAGTGGACCTGCTCGCGTTCAAGCCGCGCACCCTGTCGTTTGAAGCTGCGGCCAGCCTGCCCACCGTTGCCCTGACAACCTGGCAGGCCTTTATCGAACGCGCGCAACTTGCACAGGACGAACGCGTCTTGATCCAGGCCGGGGCCGGTGGCGTCGGCGCCTTCGCCATCCAACTGGCCAAGCATCTGGGTGCCCATGTCGTGGCCACCGGCGGGCCGGGCAGCCAGGCCCGCATGGCCGAACTGGGCGCCGACCAGACGGTCGATTACACGCACCAGCGATTTGAAGATTTTGGCCCCTTTGACATCGTCTATGACGGGGTATGCGGCCCGCTGATCGAACGCGGTATCGACGCTCTGCGCGAAGGCGGTCGGTACATCGGCCTCGTTCGTGTCGCAGATGCGCGATCCTATCGCGAGGCAGGTCTGCCTGCGGCCATCGCCGAACAGGCCGCTGCGCCCATTCAGCCGCTCATCGAGCGCGCCACGGCCCGCGGAGCGTTCTTTCATGGTCCACTGACCCGTCCCGATGGCGCGCAACTGGCCGCTATCGCCCAGGTGATCGATGACGGCGCGATCCGGGCCACGGTCAGCAAGACCTATCGGTTCGAACAACTGGCCGCCGCCTATGACGATCTGGCCACCGGGCACACCAGCGGAAAAATCGTGCTGGTTCCCTGACCCTTCTGCCCCCCAACCGCAGCGCCCGACATCGGGTCAAGAAAGCATCGCAAATGAGCAAGATCACAATCGACCAGTCCAACGCCCAGCATTGGAAGGTCACGATAAACAACCCGCCGATCAACACCGTCGACGACCTGATGTACGACGAGTTTTTCGATCTGTACGAGGCGGCAGAGCAGGCCGGTACGGTCAAAGTCATCACCTTCGACAGCGCCAATCCCGATTACTTCCTGGCGCACTATGGCGTGGGCGAGTCAGCAAGCCGTTTTGGCAAGCCGCGCTGGATCGATACGGCGCTGCGTATGGCCAACAGCCCTATTGTCAGCATTGCCACCATCCGGGGTCGGGCGCGCGGCGGCGGCAGTGAATTCGCGCTGGCATGCGATCTGCGCTTCGCCAGCCGGGAGCGCGCTGTCTTCGGCCAGCCCGAAGTTGGCTTCGGGCTGATCCCTGGCGGCGGCGCATTGCAGCGTCTGCCGCTGCTGACCGGCCGGTCCCGGGCCCTCGAAATCGTGCTCGGTGGCGATGACTTCGATGCCGACACCGCAGAACGATACGGCTGGATCAACCGCGCTCTGCCTGACGCCGAACTTGATGGCTTTGTCGCCGACTTTGTGAGCCGGATCCTGTCCTTCGATAGCCAGGCCCTGAATCTGATCAAATCCATCGTCAACGAAACGGGCCTGCCGAGTGAGGAACAGCTTCGCTCGACACAGGCCGCGTTCAGCGAGACCCTGCGCTGGCCGGAAGCACATCAGCGCATGGCGACATCGCGGGAACGTGGCCTCGGCCAGGTTGGCGCGTTCGAGCGCGATCTCGGCGCCGCCGTCGCGGCTTTGACCACCGAGCAGAAAGGATAGCCAGATGACGATCCACGCAAAGGAACTGCGCTCGCTGATTTCGGCAGAGGGCGCGGTGCGGCTGACGATTGACGATGTCCCCCTGGCCGCCCCCGGTCCCGACGAGGTGATTGTCCGGGTGGATGCCGCGCCGATCAATCCCTCGGACCTTGCCACTCTGCTTGGGCCATCCGACCCGCAGAGTTTCCGCAAGGGCGAGGGGGCCGATCGGGCCACCTACGCGCAGGTGCCACCACAGTCTCTGGGCAGAATTGCATTGCGGGCAGGCAAGTCGCTTGGCAGTGGCAATGAAGGCGCCGGTGTTGTGATTGCGGCCGGTGCCAATGCCCAGCATCTACTCGGCAAAGTCGTCGCGTCGATGAGCGGCAACATGTTTGCCAGCCATCGGCTGCTTCCCGCCAATGAAGTGCTCGAATTTCCCGAAGGCGTATCGCCTGAACAGGCGGCTGCGGCGTTCATCAATCCGCTGACGGCGCTCGGCATGGTCTCCACCATGCGGCTCGAAGGCCACGCTGCCCTCGTGCACACTGCAGCCGCATCCAACCTCGGGCAGATGCTTGTGAGGCTCTGCCAGGCCGACGGCGTCGAACTGGTAAACATCGTGCGGTCGGCCGAGCAGGCTGCCGTACTTCGCAAGCTTGGCGCGCGCTATGTCCTCAATTCGGGGGACGAGAGCTTTGTCGAACAGCTTGTCGCCGCCATCGCGGCGACCGGGGCGACCCTGGCGTTTGACGCGGTCGGCGGCGGCAAGCTCGGCTCGCAAATCCTGGGCGCCATGGAGGCGGCGCTGGTCGCCAAGACCCCGCCCGTCGGACCCTATGGATCGCCGGTCCACAAGCAGCTCTATATCTATGGGCGGCTTGATCTGTCGCCAACGGTCCTGGCGCCCACTGTCGGCATGGCCTGGGGAACCGGCGGATGGTTGCTGTATCAGCATCTGCAACGGGTAGGTCCCAGTGGCGTGGCGGCACTGCAAAAGCGGGTTACCGGCGAGATCACCGGAATTTTCGCCAGCCAATATGCGCGGGCAATCTCTCTCGATGAAGCGATCGATCCCGCGGTGATCCCCGGCTATCAGCGCCGGGCCACCGGCGAGAAATATCTGCTGCGACCCAATCAGTGAGCCAGATTGCTCCGACAGGCATCGCACTGCCCGCCGGAACGCTTGCTGCCCCTTCCATCCGCTTGCCAAAGCGGATGGATACTGCCTCAATGATGTCTCCAACGCGCCGTCCGGCAGCCAGTGGGGAACACGATGATCCTGCAGTCGACGATCACCTGCCCGGTTTGCGGATTTACGGTAACCGAGACCATGCCCGTGGACGCGTGCCAGCGTTTCTACGACTGCAAAGGCTGCCAGACCCTTCTGAAACCCAAGGCCGGCGACTGCTGCGTATTCTGCTCTTACGGCACTGTACCCTGCCCACCCATTCAGGCTGAGCCCGGCATCTCCAAGTCCTGCTGCTAGACAGGTCTGTCAGAACGACCCGGTCGGGGAACTGCCGCCCCATGTCGGCTGCAGCTCCGGCCGGCCGCCTCAAAACTATGACAATCAGCATATTTTTGTGAAAATCTATATTTCTGCTTGCTGGCAAAACGCCCCGACACCTCGATACAAAATTCTCTTAATACATTGTATATGCTTCCATTTTGCCGACACCACCTGACTCACGGCAACCTCTGCGGTTGTCCAGAAATAGATGGTGACAACCCTGCCGCCCAAACATATTATGCAGATCATCATAGTTTGGAAGTTTGGATTTCGTGAATGCCCTACGACGCCCATGGTGGCGAGTGGCAGCGATTGGTTCGCTGCTGGTCACCGTTTTGACGTCACCGCTTCACGCAGCAGAAGGAACTGGCGCTTTGACCGTAACTGAACTGAAACAAACCATCCTTGGCGAATGGACCAGCATTGCACCCGAAGTGCGCCCGAGTGCAGCCAAAAATCCCGATGGCACGCTCAAGCCATTCTATCTGAAGCGAGACTTCGTGGTTTTGCCCGATGACGCATTCGAGCTGACGATCACCAATTTCGCCGATCCCTATGGTCAGGTGCCGCTGGCCCGTATCGCCCTCAAGGGCCACATGGAGTGGCGCGGTGACCATCCGGTTGCGGCCGGCGCCCAGAAGGTCGATTTCACGGCGGACACCGCCTATGTGGTCACGCCGCTGCTGCAAGGCTTTGTCGACGTGCTCAACAAGGTAGCCGCCGACGGCTACGAGACCTGGGAAGTCGGCAAGCCCCAGAGCATCTTCGGCAAGACCTTCGCGCCGTTCGGACTGGCCGCTGGCACCAACTTCAAAGAGTACGACCTGGTGTACGTGGCTCACGACCTGCTGTTCTGGGGCGCGCGCAATGTCGACGGCCGCGGCTTCGACAGCGAAGAGAACCGCCCGACCAACCTGCAGATCCCCCTCGTCCGCAAGTAAGACAGCCCGAACAAGCTGCTGCCGATACAGTTTCGGCAGTAGTTCCGGCGCCCCCCCCTGCGCATTTTGGGCTTGAGGTGGACGCCGGGCTTCCGTATTGCCGGGACGCGCCAGACGCCCAAGCCCCGGGCGCCCCGTGCATTGCCAGTGGGGAACATCTTGTGGCCAGCAGACCGACGCGACAGAACATAATCGAGCGCACGGTGATGCTGCTCGCGCGCAAGGGCTTGCAGGGCGCCTCCTTTAGCCAAATCCTTGAAGAATCCGGCGCGCCCCGTGGCTCGCTCTATCACCACTTCCCCGGTGGCAAGGACGAACTTGTGCTCGAGGCGATCGTGCTGGCGGGCGACCAGGCGTTGGGTGTGCTCGACACGCTCAATGGCAAAAGCGCCGAGGAGGTGGCCGCCACTTTTATTGCCCTGTGGCGTACCCTGTTGAGCCGCTCCGACTTCGGCGCCAGCTGCTCGGTGGCGGCGGTAACGATCGCGACAGAGTCAGCCGTTCTGCGCGAACGGGCCGGCGCACTCTTCCGGGCCTGGCGCAACCCGTTGGCCGAACT
>NZ_JAFKHD010000496.1 GCF_017307565.1 Devosia sp. | reverse complement strand
CCGA
The DNA here is from genome assembly GCF_017307565.1 of Devosia sp. Lineage (GTDB taxonomy): Bacteria > Pseudomonadota > Alphaproteobacteria > Rhizobiales > Devosiaceae > Devosia. The sequence continues at coordinate 6,629 of NZ_JAFKHD010000496.1, read as the reverse complement.
AGGCAGGTGCCTCGGGCTCAAAAAACTCGCCAATTTGGTGAAATGGTCGTAGCGGCCGGATTTGAACCGACGACCCTTTGTCCCCCAGACAAATGCGCTACCAGGCTGCGCTACGCCCCGACTGCGCGGCGACATAGACATTCAACGCTTCCCACGCAACCTGTTTTTGGACCATGTGAACAAATCTGAGCACGCGCCGTCAGATCAGCATCCGTTCGCGCGGCGCCGATAGCCGCTGCTCGTTGGCGATAGCCGTCGAAAGCCCCCAGATCAGCCCGATCAGCAGGAAGAAATGGCGCCAGTGATCCGAGTCGATGATCGCGGATTCGGCGACCACCATGGTGAATGTCGCCATCACCGGAATGGCCATCAACCGATAGGGGGAAGGGCGCAGCAGCATGACCGAGCCTTTCCATAGCGTCACGATGATCATCAGATAGTAGAGCAGCCCGCCGCCCCAGCCATAGACGTGAATGACGGTGATATAGACGTTGTGCGGCTCTTCGATGATGCGCAGGTTGCGGAACTCGCCCGGCCCGATCCCCCAGGGATGATCCAGCGCCAGTTCCAGCGCATAGCCCTGCCGCCCGAAGCGGCCGGTTTCGCCAGTATCATAGTTCTGCGACGACGCCCGCATCTCGAAGAAATTGGCAACGGCCGGCACCGATAGCAGCCCGCCCAGAGCCACGATCAGCATGCCAGCGCCGATCAGCGTCATCAGGAGAATCCGCACCTTGTCCCGCGCGCCGGCCTCCAGCATAAAAACCAGCACCAGCGTAATCAGCGACGAGGCCGCAAAGTGGCCCCAGCCGCCACGCGAGAAGCTGACGAAGACACCGACGAACAGCACGAAATAGACGCCCGCCGCGATAAACGCCTGCCAGCCGCGTCCCAGCAGCACGCGCTGCAGCGCAAACATCGCCGGCAGCACCAGAAACGGCGCATAGACATTGGGGTCCTTGAATGTCGCCTTGGCGCGATCGTAGCGCAGGAACAGGTCGGCCCCCGGCATGATGCGGAGATAAGCCAGCGTTCCGATGATGGCGAGGATCACCGCGATCACCGTATAGGCCCGCATGATCACCCGCATGCGCTTCTCGGTGGATTCAGCGAGATAGTTGGCGACGAAGTAGCTGGTCAGCATCAGGAAGATCGTCACCGCCGTGAAGATCAGCGCCTCGCTGATCGGGGTGAAACGCACCTGCATGGCCGCGATCAGCGCAAAGGGCGTGAAGCACAGCATGATCGCCAGAAGCCCGAAGGTCGAGCGATAGAGCCCGATCCCGGCCATGATCGCCACCGGCAGAACCAGCAGAAACATCACTTCATAGGGCGATGGCTCGATGAGCACGATGCCGCCGGCAAAGATCCACAGCGCCACCACGCCATCAAGCAGCTTTAAGGCCCGCTGGCGGACGAAGTCAGCGCCGGGCCATTTCGATCCGGCAAGTGCGGAGTCGAATGAGCCGGTGATCGTCAATAGGCGTTCTCGCTCTTGGCAACGAGCGAAACCGGGGTCATCAGCACGATGTAAAGATCGAGCAGGAGCGACCAGTTCTCGATGTAATAGAGATCGTGGTTCACACGCTGCATGATCTTGTCGATCGTGTCAGTCTCGCCGCGCCAGCCGTGGATCTGCGCCCAGCCAGTCATGCCCGGCTTGACCCGGTGCCGCGCAAAGTAGCCTTCCACAGCCTCATAGTAGAGCTTGTTGTCAGCCTTGGCCTGCAGCGCATGGGGACGGGGTCCCACCACCGAAAGCTCGCCCTTCAGCACATTGAAAAGCTGCGGCAACTCGTCGATGGACGTCTTGCGGATGAACTTGCCGACGCGCGTGACGCGCGGGTCGCCCTTGGTCACGAGCTTGGCCGCCCCGGCATCGAGCGCCTCGGTACGCATCGAGCGGAACTTGTAGATGCGGATCAGCTGGTTGTTGAACCCATGCCGGTTCTGCACGAAAAACACCGGCCCCTTGCTCGTCAGCTTGATGGCAATGGCCGTCGCAATCATGATCGGCGATAGGAGTATCAGCGCCGTGATCGCGACCAGCTTGTCGAAAATCCACTTGAAGACGAGGTTCCAGTCCGAGATCGGCCGGTCGGCCATGTCGAGCACGGGCACGCCGCCGACATAGGAATAGGCCCGGTCGGTGAACTTCAATTTGCTCATGTGCGCGGAGAGACGAATGTCCACCGGCAGCACCCAGAGCTGGGTCAGCATGTCGAGCACGCGCTTTTCCGCCGAGAGCGGCATGGAAACGATCACCAGGTCCACCGGTGTCAGCCGCGCGAATTCGATCAGCGTCGAAACCTTGCCGAGCTTGGCAAGACCCGCAACGGAATCGGGCGAGCGCTCGTCATAACGGTCATCAAAGAGACCCAGCAGGTCGATGTCCTTGTCTGCGCCGTTCTTTATCTGCTCGATGAGAATTTCCGCGTCGCGCCCGCCGCCAACGATGACTGTGCGACGCTTGAGGCGCCCCAGATCAGTCCAGCGCTGCACCAGAAACCGCAGGACCAGGCGATAGACGATCAGCAAAGCTGCGCCGGAAAGGAACCAGCTCAGCAGCCAAACGCGCGAGACGAGATCACCTGCCTTGAAAAAGAAGATCGTGGCCGTCACGACCGCCATGACCGCAAGCCAGACGGCCAGCACCCGGCCAAATTGCCCGACGACGCGCCGATAGGTGGTGATCCGATGGGCCCGCAGAAGGTTGAGCCCGACATTGGTCGCCAGACACGCACCCACGATCACCAGCAGGTAAAACCCCTCCTGTCCGGGGGGCACATAAGCGGCGTGAATGGCGTAGCCGAGAATGCCGAGCAGCAAGGCTTCTATTGCCTGCGTGACACCCACGATGATCGTGCTGGAATAGGTGCGTTCGACGGGACGGCCCGCGAGGTCGAGGGCAGCAGCAGAAAGTGTCGGGTTGGCCTCGTCGCCATCAGATTGGCGTGCGGCATGGTCCGCGATGGCCTGTTTTGGATCGACACGAAACATCTAACGCTACCGAAAACTCGAGCTACTCCCGGTCGGCATGATGCGCGCAATGCGTTTATAGTCGATGAAGCAGGTCCTTAGCCTTTTCCCTGCACGTCCCGGTAGAGCGCCTCGATGCGCCCCACCATGGTGTCGAGCGAGAACTCGCTGGCCACGCGCTTGAGCCGGGTCTGCATTTCCGCCTGCATCAGGTCTGGCCGGTCAAGCGCTGCCTGCATTGAGGCGGCCAGCGCAGCGGCGTCTCCAGGCGCGACAAGGGTTTCCGCAGTCCCGGCAAAGATTTCCGGAATCCCGCCGACGCATGTCGTCACGACCGGCAGCTGCGCCGCCGTTGCCTCGAGAACCACATAGGGCAGGGACTCCGCCAATGATGGCAGCACCGCCACCCGGCCGCGCCCAAACACTGCACGGGCCGGCTGCGAGCCGACCAGCATTACCCGGTCCGTTAATCCCAGCGCCTCGATCCGCTCCTGCAACTCGTGCCGCTGTGGCCCATCACCGGCCATGACCAGCGTCGCCGGCATTCCGTAGGGCCGCTTGAGCTCAACCAACGCCTCGACCAGCGTAAAAATGCCCTTGAGCTCACGCAGTTCGCCGACAAAGACGAAATCCGCCGCGTCGTCTGCCGCAGTCACCGGTTCGAACTCGCCTGCATCAAGCCCGTTGTAGATAATCTCGGTCCGACAGGTCGGTGCCGTGATCAACCGGCTATAAGTGTCCCTGGCAAAGCTGCTCTCAAAAATGATCGCCGCCGTTTCCCCCAGCAGCCGCCGCTCCAGCCAGTGAAAGGCCTTCCCGCTTCTGGACCTGGCCGAAAAATGCAGCACCCCGCCGTGCGGCGTATAAAGCGCCACTGGCCGCTTGCGCCCGATATGCGCCAGCCGGGCATAAAAGCCGCCCTTGGCCCCATGGCCATGGAGAATGTCGACCGAAAGCTCACGCGCGAGCCGGCGCACCTTGAACGGCGTGATCAGGTCGCCGCGCCCCAATACGCGTGGCATGGGCATGGCATGCACGCCGAGATCGGCAAATTCTCTCAACCCATCGAGGCGCTTTTCGGTCTGCGCGTCGCCCGCGAGCGAATCCACCACGAGCCCAACCGAGTGCCCGCGCGCCGCAAGGCCGCGCGTCAGGTCGGCGACGTGCCGAAACAGCCCGCCAACCGGCGCGCGCATCACCTGCAATATGCGCAGGGGCGGCGTCATGTCGCTCAGAACCAGCGTTCGGAAACGACGACCGTATCACCGGGGACAAGGGGGAAGTCGAGATTGACCGAGCCGCGCACCATCTCGTCGCCCTGGCGGCGATAGACGGTCACCTGGTTGCGGTCAGCCGTGTCGGTATAGCCCCCGGCCGTGCTGATGGCGGCGCGGGCCGTCATGTTCGGCACATAGGAGAACTGGCCCGAAGTGCGGACAGCGCCCTGGATGAAGAACGGCCGGTATTCGGCCACTTCAATCGCAACATTTGGATTGCGCAGATAGCCATTGGCCAGCGCCCCGGCGAGCCGCGAGGCTGCCACCGTCGTGGTCTGCCCACGCACCTGCACCTGGCCGACCAGCGGGAAGGAAATCGTGCCGTTGTCACCGACGCGATAGGAGTTGCTCAACTCCTGATCGCCATAGACCGTGACGCGGACCAGATCGCCCGTGTCGAGCGTATAGGGTCCGGTCGGCTCGACGAAATAAGTCGCGGGCCGCGTCGTGGTGCACCCGGCGAGGGGCATCAGCAATGTCAAAGCGAGTATGGGCAGCCAGCGCATGATCAATCCGCGCGTTTCAGTTGGCCTGCAGTGTTTCCGTTCATGGTTAAGATTTCCCTTATGGGCGATGACGTAGTTTCAATTTGCCTGGGCGATTAACCGATTTTTGACCACGGCGCGGGATAGTACAGCCTCACGATGAGGATATGCCGTGAGCGACTACGCCCCGACACTGCGCGACGCGCGAATTGATGTAAGAGCGGTCTTTGGGGCCGTTGCGCGGCGTTTGCCGCGCATCATCATTGTCACGCTACTGGTTCTGGCCGCGACATTCCTCGTCCTGATGATGATGCCGCGGCTCTATGAGTCTTCGGCCTCTATCCTCGTCGAACCCCGCACCAACGCCTATATCCGGCCGGCCAACGAGCAGGCGCCGTCGAGTTCCTCGGGCGATGCCAGCGTGGTCTCAAGCCAGATCGAGCTGATCAAGTCGCGCGATACCCTGCTCGGCGTCATCGATACGCTCGACCTGCGCTCCAAGCCCGAATTCAACGGCAGCCAGTCCGGCTTCTCGCCGCTCGGCGTCGTCATGCAGCTCATCGGCCGCAGCTCCACGCCCATCAGCATCGATGAGCGCGTTCTCAACACGCTCTATGAACGTATGACGGTCATCCAGCAGCGCGACTCGCGCATCATCTCGATTCTGGTGCGCTCGACCGATCCGCAGCTTGCCGCCGAGATCGCCAATGCCGTCGCCGCCGCCCACGTCGCCCGCCGCGCCCAGCTCTCGCTTTCCGACACCGCCGAGGCCTCCGATTGGCTGAGCCAGGAGATTGAGCGCCTGCGCGTTTCCGTGCGTCAGGCCGAGTCCGCCGTCGCCCAGTACCGCGTCGACAACGACCTCTATGTCGGCGCCAACAACACCACGCTGCTCGATCAGCAGCTGTCCACCATCACCACCCAGATCACCTCGGCGCAGGAGCGCAAGAACACGGCGCAGTCCCGCGCGGCCGTCATCCGCAATCTGCTCCAGCGCGGCCAGCCCATCGAAAGCGTCGCCGACGTCCGCAATTCGACGGTCATTCAGCAGCTGAGTTCGGAAAAGGCGCGCCTCCAGGGCCAGATGGCCCAGCTCTCGGCCACGCTCCTGTCCAACCATCCCAACATCCGGGCCCTCAATGCCCAGATCGGCGAACTCGACAATCGCATCAATCAGGAAGGCTATCGCGTCGCCGCCGCCCTTGAGGCCGAGGCCCAGGTCGAAGCCGATCTCGAAGCCTCGCTCCAGGCCGATCTCGGCCGCTTCAAACAGACCGCATCCACGGCGACCCAGGACACAGTCGCCCTCGATAGCCTGCAGCGCGAGGCCAAGGCCAAGCGCGACCTGCTCGAATCCTACCTCATGCGCTACAACGAGGCCTCCTCGCGCGGCGAAGTCGGCTCGACCCTTCCCGACGTTCGCGTCGTCACTGAGGCAGCTCCCTCCGTCACGCCGGCCTTCCCCAAGAGCGCGCTGATTCTCGCGGGTGTCGGCATCGTCACCTTCGCGGTGCAGTTCGGCGCCGTCGTCTTCGGCGAGCTGATGTCCGGCCGTGCCCTGCGCCCGATCGAGCCCTATGGCTTCGTCCCCGCCCGCCGGGAGGGACCGGCCGTCGTCACCAAGCCGGTGCCCGAAGACGAACCTCTCGCCGAAGAGCCGATCTACGAAGACGACCCTGAGGACATCGAGCCGCTGGCAGCGCCGGAAGAAGAGCCGGCGCCCATCGCCGAGCCCGATCGCCCGGCGACCTTCGCCTATTCCGAGCCTGATACTGCCCTCGCTGCCTCCGAAAGCGCCCGCCGGCTCCTCCAGGAACTCGCCGACCGCCGCGCCCAGCGCGACGCCGCTCGCGCCGCCATGGAAGCCCCGCCCGCTGCGCCAGCCGCA
>NZ_JAFKHD010000495.1 GCF_017307565.1 Devosia sp. | reverse complement strand
GTCTCATCATAGTGGCCGGTAAAGAGGCTGACCTTTTCCTGCACCGAGCCGGGCGACATATAGACATCGCTGACATATTCGATGTTTTTCGGCTCGTGCCCGGTCTCTTCCAGCGCCTCGCGCCGCGCACAGGTCAGCGGATCGTCGCCATCGAGGAGGCCTGCGCACGCTTCGAGCAGGAATGCCGGGTCGCCATTGGCAAAGACGGGGTAGCGGAACTGACGCACCAGCAGCACCGTGCGCCGGGCGGGATTGAGCAGCAGGATGGAAGCAGCATTGCCGTGGTCGTAGTTCTCGCGGCTCAGCCGCTGCACCATGCCATCGTCGCGGCGATAGTCGAGCGTCGCCCGGGTCAGGCGCCCCCATGCGTTGGAAAGCACTTCCGTGCCGATGAGCTTGATCTTGTCGTTCATGGTTATTCCATAGCCTGGTTCGGCTGCAGGCTGGCGCAAATCCGCCGATTCTGGAATCGCCGGTTTCACTCCGCCCCGTTGCGCCGCGCTGCCATCCGGTCGGCGAGCGCGGTGTCACCGGCCTTTTCCAGCCTCTCGACCGCCCCATCGAAATCGCGCTGGTCGCGATTCTGGCTCAGCTTGGACTTGGCAATGGTCCGGGTTACTGCAATGCGGAAACCGACGATCTTGCCCAGCATGTCGGTCATATAGTCGTCGGGCGCATCCGCCATGCGCCAGGCCTTGTCGCCATTAAGCCGCCGCTCGTGCTGGCGCGTTAGCAGGCCCACGGCGGCGCGCTTGCTGCGCTCGTCGTGCTGAAAGCTGATCGTGCCATGCATATGGACGACCTGATAATTCCAGGTGGGCACATGCCGGTGGTGCTCGGCCTTGCTGGGATAGAAATTGGGCGAGACATAACCGTCGACGCCCTGGAAAATCACCAGCACGTCCTGCCCCTCGGCCACCAGCCGGTGCATGTCATTGGCAAGTGCGATGTGTCCGACGAGCGTCCCGTCCTTGTCGGCAAGGAGCGGCATGTGATTGGCAACGAGCGCGGCGGAGGTTTGCGCCACGACGCAGCCCAGCGGCGCCGCAGCGATGATATCGGCAATTTCGGCGGGGTCGATTTCCCTGAACTGCTCGGGCAGGTACATGCGTTTCCTCGGATCGTCAGCCGCCCAGCAGCAGCTTGGCGGCAATGCCCCACATGACGAGGGCGATAATGCCTTCAAGGATACGCCAGGCTGCGGGTTTGGCGAAGATGGGACGCAGGAAACCGGCGCCAAATCCGAGGGCAAAGAAAAACAGGAAGGATCCACTGATGGCGCCCGCCGCGAAAAAACCTTCGCGCCCCGTAAATTGGGTCGAAATGGTGCCCAGCAGCACGACGGTATCGAGATAGACATGCGGGTTGAGCCAGGTGATGGCCAGGCAGGCTGCCAACGTCGGCCCCAGCGCCTTGGCGGTCTCCGTTTCGCCCACGGCAAGGGCGCTATTCGACTTCAGCGCGGAATGGAGGCTTTTGGCGCCATACCAGATGAGAAAGGCCGCGCCGCCAAAGCGCATGACCGGATCGAGCCAGGGCAGGATGGCCGCAATGCGTCCAAAACTCGTGACGCCGAGGAGTATCAGAAGGGCATCCGAGAGCGCACAGGCAAGGGATACCGCAAAGACATGTTCGCCCTTGAGACCCTGACGCAAGACGAAGGCATTTTGGGCGCCGATGGCGACGATAAGGCTGAGGCCGACCGAAAGGCCGGCAAAGAAAGTCGGAAAGTCCATGGCCCTTCGCTAGTCGACAGAAGGGGGTAAGGCAAATTAATCTGGCTTATCCCAAATTAGCTGAGCTAATCAATGATCGACTATGCCGCCGCCCTTGCCGTTGCCCGCGTTGTCCAGACCGGCAGTTTCGAAAAGGCCGCAAGGAGCCTCAACGTTACGCCCTCGGCGATCTCCCAGCGGGTGCGCCTGCTCGAAGAGCGGCTCGGCACGGTGCTGATCGAGCGCGGCACGCCGTGCCTTGCGACCGAAAAGGGCGCGCGCCTCTGCCGCCATATGGAACTGGTCGGCATGCTCGAGACCGATCTCATGGGGCACCTGCCCGGATTGCTCGACAAGGAAAGCAACCCAATCAGCGTCGACATCGCCGTCAATGCCGATAGCCTCGGGACCTGGTTCATTCCCGCCGCCGCTGCTTTTTCTGCCAAGAACCCCACCATCATGCTCAATATCGCGGTGGACGATGAGGAGCACACGGCCGACTGGCTGCGGCGCGGGCGCGTGCTGGCCGCCGTGACGGCCCTTGCCGAGCCGGTCGCCGGCTGTCGCACCGTGCCGCTCGGGCGCCTGCGCTATCAGGCCAATGCGAGCCCGGAATTTGTCCGCCGCTATTTTCCCGATGGGGTAACGCCCGAAGCGATGCGCCGGGCGCCCGCCATCACCTTTAACCAGAAGGACTTTTTGCAGCGCGACTGGCTGGTCAGCACGTTTGGGTCGGATGTCGGCGGCTCCAGCCACTTCCTGCCCTCGACCCATGGCTTTGTCGATGCCTGCCTTCTGGGGTTTGGTTGGGGTCTTAATCCCGAACACCTCGTTCGCGATCACCTCGCTACGGGACGCCTTGTCGAACTTGTCCCCGGCGCGGGCCTCGATGTGTCGCTGCACTGGCAGGTCAGCCGCCTCGCCGCCGGACAGTTTTCTGATCTGACCAAAGCGGTGGTCGAAGCGGCGCGGCGCGAATTGCACTGAACGATTCTGGTATTTTCTGGAATTGCAGGGAGGGGATGCGCGCGACCCGGGAGGAGGGAAAGGCCGCGCGCATGTGGGGGCGAGGCCCCGTTCGTCAGAACTCGTTCCAGTCTTCGGCTGCCGCTCCCCCGAAATAGCTCCGCGCGGCCTTCTGTACTGACTTGATCAGGCCGCGCGCGCCCGCTGGTGCTGGTGCTGCTTGCTTGCCAACGGCGGCAGTTAGCTTCTCTGCGTTGCCATCGCGCAGCGTGAACGTCTCGACGATGCTGTCAACGCGCCCAGCCTGTCCTTCGGTCTGTTCGATCGCCGCGTTCATTTCTTCGACCAGCGCGGCATTGTGTTGGGTCATTTCGTCCATCTGACGAACCGCGACGTTCACCTCGGCTATGCCGGACGCTTGTGATTCGCTGTCGCGGGCGATGTGCTCCATCAGGTCAGCGGAGGATTTCACGCCGTCAATGATGTCGGAGAGGCGGCCGGCAACATCGGAGACCAGTTTTGAACCGCCCCGCACTTCGTCGGAACTCTGCTCGATCAATTGCTTGACGTCGGATGACGCCTGCGCAGCGTTCTGCGCAAGGCGCCGCACTTCTACGGCGACCACAGCAAAGCCCTTACCAGCCTCGCCGGCACGTGCAGCTTCGACCGAGGCGTTGAGAGCCAGCAGATTGGTCTGGAAGGCAATGTCGTCGATGAGGCCGATAATGTTCGAGATCTTGGCAGAAGAGCTCGAGATACGCCCCATGGCATCGGTGGCCTGCGACATGACATTGCTGCTGGCCTCGGCAATATCGGTCATCCGCACGGCATTGTTGCTGGCTTCACGGGCCCTTTCGGCGTTCAAGGTTACCGTTGTTGCCAATTGATCCATGGCCGACGCGGTTTCCTGAATGGTTGAGGCCTGGCGCGTGGTGCGCTCGGAGAGGTCGTTGGCACCAGCAAGGATTTCGCCGGTTGCCTGCTTCAATGCACCCGAAGTTTCGCGTAGCTGATGCGTAATGGATTCAAGTTTATCGGCAACACTATTGGTGCTTTGTTTGAGTTGGGCGAAGGCGCCGCTGTATTCACCAAGCATTCTGTCGCGAAGATCGGCGCGAGCCATTGCGCTGAGCACACGCTCTGCTTCGTCGAGTGCCTCCTCGATGGAGCTCATCATGCCATCAAGGTTGCCGGAAATGCGGTCGATCTCGGTATCACCGAAATGTGTCGCAAGGCGGCCGCTGAAATCACCGGCCATGGCTCGCTCGATCACATTGTCAAAAGCCTTCTGGAATTGGTCCATCATGCCGGCACGGGCGGCCATGTCATTGGCCCGAGACTGTTTCTCTTCTTCTGCCAACTGAACGTTGATGCCGTTCATGCGGAAGGTCTCGAGGGCGCGCGCCATTTCGCCCAGTTCGTTCTGAACCTGCGTGCCCTCAATGATGATATCGTAGTTGCCATCGGTGAGCCGTCCCATCGTCCCGGTGAGGCGCGAGAAGGTGCCGTTGAGCCAGCGGCCGGTAACGATCGCCAGGGCGATGCCGATCAAGAGCCCGATAGCGCTGATGATGGCGATGATGACGAGTTGCAGCGCCTCCTGCTCCGCGATGCGCGGCCCGAGTTCGTTCTGCGACTTGTGCGCCTTGGCCGATAGTCCGGAGAACAGCTCATAAAGGCTCGGACCGATGGAGGTAAGGCGGGATTTTTGCGGATGAAGCTTGGGGTCGCCGCCGCTCTGCGCGGAGGCTGCGATGGCTTCGAATCCTGCGGCATAGTCTGCGCCGAGCGACTTGGCTTCCTCCAGCGCGGCCACGGCCTCGGGATCATCATGAAAGAGCGCAGCTTCGGTCCCAGTACCGGCGTCGGTAATCTCGGCGACCGCACCACGCACCTTCGCTGCCCATTCGGGGGATGGATCGAGCAGGTAATTTAGAAAGTCGATTCGAAGAACGGATATGTCCCTGAGGTGTTCATCTATCGCAAGAGATTGTCGAGCGACGCCTCTATATTCTGAAAAGAGGTGCTCGGCCTGCGACATGAGGAATATGGATGCTGCACCTGTCATCAATATTAGTACGGTAAGGGCGCCAAATGCCCCATAAATACGTGACCGGACACTTCTGAAAACCCGCATAGAACCAATCTCCAGTTGATTGTGAAGATTGTGCTCTCTGTTAGTTACCAGATTGTTATAGGTAATTTCCCTGACACAGTACCCGTTCTAACAATTGTCAGTTTTGCTGACCTTGTTGTCTAATTTGTATTGTCGTATGAAAAGTAAGTATTCTATGACGTTGAAATATCGCGCACTTTGTTTCTAGCGAGGTACATAGCGGGGATCGCACACCTTGTGCGCTGTCCGAACAAAGTGCGGAGGGCGCCGAAAAATGAAAGAGGAGGGCCGCAGACGCTTTGATTTCGTAATAATTGAGAGCTAGAAACCTCGAATAATTCCAAACTAGCCGCGACCTCCTGTCGCGTCTTGCAAGGCCCCGGAAACGCCCATGTCGGTCAGAGCCCGCCCCACATCTCCGCACCTGCAGATCTATCGCTGGACGATCACGATGACGATGTCGATCTTCCATCGTGCGACAGGCATCGCCAATTACGCCGGCATGGCGCTGCTCGCCATCTGGCTGGTTGCCGCCGCGCTCGACCAGGAAGCGCTCAATCTTGTCAATGTCATCTATGGCAGCTGGTTCGGCCAGATCGTGCTCTTCGGCTTCACCTGGAGCCTGGTCCATCACATGGTGGGTGGCCTGCGCCACTGGGTGTGGGACTTTGCCGTGATGATGGAGCCCGGCCAGCGCGAGCTGATGGCCTGGGCCACGATCGCCGCTTCGGTGATCATCACCCTTCTCATCTGGACCGCGTTTGTGTGGATGGCCTGATCATGCGTGAAACTCCGATTACCCGCGACATGATCGCTGACCCCAAGACCCACTATGGCGATGCCAAGGCGTCGACGCGCCACTTCATTACCCAGCGCGTCACGGGCCTGATCAACGTCCTTTTCCTCGGTCTCCTGCTCTTCGTCGTCGTGCGCCTTGCCGGGCAGGATCGCGCCGACATGATCTCCGTCGTTGGCAATTTCTGGATCGGCGTGCCGCTGGCCGTGCTGATCGCCATTGCCGCGGTGCACATGCGCAATGGCATGCGCGATACGCTCGAAGATTACTTCGCCGGCTCCATGTATCGCCTGACCATGCTGCTCAACACGCTCTTCTGCCTGATCGTCGGCCTCGCCGGCGCTGGCGCCGTGCTTAAAATCGTCTTCTGGGGTTGATCGAAATGGCCAATTACGAACTGATCGACCACGAATTCGACGTGGTGGTGGTTGGCGCTGGTGGCGCCGGCCTCCGCGCAACCCTGGGCATGGCCGAGCAGGGTTTTAATACCGCCTGCATCACCAAGGTTTTCCCGACCCGCTCGCACACCGTCGCAGCCCAGGGCGGCATCGCCGCTTCGCTCCAGAACATGGGGCCCGATTCCTGGCAGTGGCACATGTACGACACCGTCAAGGGTTCGGACTGGCTCGGCGACAACGACGCCATGGAATATCTGGCGCGCGAAGCCCCGGCCGCCATTTACGAACTCGAGCACTACGGCGTGCCCTTTTCCCGCACCCAAGAGGGAAAGATCTACCAGCGCCCGTTCGGCGGCCACATGACCGAATTCGGCGATGGTCCGCCGGTGCAGCGCACCTGCGCCGCCGCCGACCGTACCGGCCACGCCATCCTGCACACGCTCTACGGCCAGTCGGTGAAGAACAATGCGGAGTTCTTCATCGAATATTTCGCGCTCGACCTCATCATGTCGGACGGGGTGTGCACTGGCGTCGTCGCCTGGAACCTCGATGACGGCACCATCCATCGCTTCTCGGCGAAGATGGTCGTGCTCGCCACCGGCGGCTACGGCCGCGCCTATTTCTCCGCCACCTCGGCGCACACCTG
>NZ_JAFKHD010000494.1:839-7532 GCF_017307565.1 Devosia sp. | reverse complement strand
CATGTAGTTCGGGTTGTCCTGACGCCACTCGATGCTGCCCTTGTCGCCATAGACGCGCAGTTGCAAACCGTTTTCGCAACCGACCGCGACCTGGCTCGCCCAGAGCATGCCCTTCGCACCGCCTTCGAAGCGCAGCATGATGTGCACATTATCATCAAGCTGACGACCGGGGACAAATGCAGTCAAGTCCGCTGAAACGGCTTCGGTTTTGAGGCCAGTAACAAAGCGGGCAAGGTTGTAGGCGTGGGTGCCGATATCGCCGATGGCGCCGCCGGCGCCGGAACGGGCGGGATCGGTGCGCCAGGCTGCCTGCTTGTTGTCGTCGGTCGTGGCTTCGGTCAGCCAGTCCTGCGGGTACTCGACCTGGATGACGCGGATCTTGCCGAGGGCGCCTGATGCGACCAGTTCACGGGCCTGACGGATCAGCGGATAGCCAGTGTAGTTGTGCGTCAGGAGGAATTTTGCGCCGTTTTTCGGCTTGATTTCCAGTAGCTTACGCGCATCGTCGAGCGTCGAGGTGATCGGCTTGTCGCAGATGACGTGGATGCCGGCTTCGAGGAAGGCCTTGGTGGGCCCGAAGTGCATGTGGTTGGGCGTGACGATGGACACAGCCTGAATCCCGTCCGGGCGGGCGGCTTCCTTCTGGGCCATTTCCTCGTAGGAGGTGTAGATGCGATCGTCGGCGAGGCCGAGATTTTTGCCCGATTCCCTAGCGACTTCGGGGCGCGAGGAGAGTGCGCCGGCCACCAGATCATAGTCGCCATCGATGCGGGCGGCGACGCGATGAACGTAGCCGATAAAGGCTCCCGTACCGCCGCCGACCATGCCGAGACGAATGCGCTTTGCGCCGTTTTCAGCCATTTTAGGCTCCTTGAACGTTAGCAGACTGCTGCCTTTGAGAGGGTCATTGGCGCGAATGCGTCAATGACCTTCTATTGCACTCAGGAAAGGCCCAGCATCTTGCGGTTGGCAGCCTTGTCGGTGCCGCCCGAGGCGAAGTCGTCGAAGGCGTGTTCGGTGACGCGGATGATGTAGCTCGAGATGAGCTCAGCACCTTCACGGGCACCATCTTCGGGGTGCTTGAGGGCGCATTCCCATTCGAGCACGGCCCAGCCCTTAAAGTCGTTGGCGGCCATCTTGGCAAAGATCGCCGGGAAGTCGACCTGACCATCGCCGATGGAGCGGAAGCGCCCTGCCCGCTCGACCCAGGACTGGAAGCCGCCATAAACACCCTGACGACCGGTCGGGTTGAACTCGGCATCCTTCACGTGGAAGGCCTTGATGCGGTCCTTGTAGATGTCGATGTAGTCGAGATAGTCGAGCTGCTGCAGGACGAAGTGGCTCGGATCGTAGAGCAGGTTGGCGCGCGGGTGGTTCTTCACGCGGTCGAGGAACATCTCGTAGGAGACGCCATCGTGCAGGTCTTCGCCGGGATGGATCTCGTAGCAGACGTCAACGCCGGCATCATCGAAGGCATTGAGGATCGGGGTCCAGCGGCGGGCGAGTTCGTCAAAGGCTTCTTCGACGAGACCAGCGGGGCGCTGCGGCCAGGGATAGATATAGGGCCAGGCCAAAGAGCCGGAGAAAGTGGCGTGCGCGTTGAGGCCGAGGTTCTTTGAGGCCTTGGCAGCGTTCAGCAGGGTCTGGACGGCCCATTCCTGACGAGCCTTGGGATTGCCGTGGACCGAGGCCGGGGCAAAGCCGTCGAAGGCGGTGTCGTAAGCCGGATGCACGGCTACGAGCTGGCCCTGGAGGTGGGTGGACAGTTCGGTGATTTCCAGGCCGTGGCTGTTGACGATGCCCTTGATCTCGTCGGCATAGGTTTTCGAATTGGCAGCCTTTTCGAGATCGATGAAGCTCGAAACCCAGGTCGGAATCTGGACGCCCTTGTAGCCAAGGCCGGCAGCCCACTTACAGATATTGTCGAGATTGTCGAACGGTGCCTTATCGCCCGCAAACTGGGCGAGAAAGATCGCCGGGCCTTTGATGGTGGTGGCCATGAGAATTCTCCTCTTGTGGCCCCGTAAACCGCCTCAGCCGGGGCTCCTTTGACAATGCAGGGCGACGATCGCTCGCCGCCCTGACAAGTTAGTTCGCAGTTTTGACCGGCGCTTGGCGCCTGTCAATGATGTACGTCCATCAAGCCTTGAGCAGAGCCTTGGCTTCCTCGATACCGAGGGCCAGAGGACGCTCGCAGGTGGTCTGCAAAGTCAGCACCTGGCCGGTTTCGCCGGCCTTCAGGAGACCAGTCATCACTTCGACGACATGGAGGGCCACGTCGAGGCCGCAGCGGGCGTTCTGACCGTTCTCGATCGAGAGCATCATGTCGGCAAGGCCGGCGCAGCGGTAGTTGGCGCGCGGGGTTTCCGTGTCGAGGTCCTGGTTCGGCTTGCCGAAGGGATGATCCCATGGCGAAACCGGGGTGCGAATGCCTTCGATACCGGTCGTCGTGAGATCACCGCCGAAGAAGTTCGGATCGGGCACGAAGATCGAACCGTCGGTGCCGTAGAGCTCGATATTGTGGTGGCCGTGAGCCGCCACGTCCCAGCTGGCGCCGATGGTGATGATGGCTCCGGAGTGGAATTCGAGCACGCCATGGATCGTGGTCGGGGTGCCGACCTTGATCGTCGTGCCCTTGTAGGGGCCTTCGGCGCTGACGATACGTTCGGCACGGGCAGAACCGGTGAAGGCCGAGAGGCGCTTCACGGGGCCGAGCAGGTGCACGAGGTCGGTGATATAATAGGGACCGAGATCGAGGATCGGGCCGCCGCCGGGCTGGAAGAAGAAGTCCGGGTTCGGATGCCAGTGTTCCATACCGCGGCTCATGACGTGGGTCGTGCCGCTCATGATCTTGCCGAGCTTGCCGCTGTCGACGATCTGGCGAGCCTGCTGGTGAGCACCGCCGAGGAAGGTGTCGGGAGCCGAACCAACCTTGAGGCCTCGCTCGTCGGCTGCCTTCTTGAGGGCAAGCCCCTCTTCGACGGTCAGCACGAACGGCTTTTCGGAATAGGCATGCTTGCCAGCCGAGACGATATCCGAAGACACCTTGTAGTGGGTCGCCGGGATCGTGAGGTTCACGATCACGTCGATCTCGCTGTTCTTCAGCAGCTCATCGGGGGTCTGGGCCGCAACGCCGAATTCGGTCGCGCGCTTCTGGGCGGCTTCGGGCAGGATATCGGCCACAGCGCGCACTTCGAGCCCCTTGAACAGGGGCGCGAGGCGCAGGTAAGCCGCCGAGATATTGCCGGCACCCATGATGCCGACGCCATAGGTCTTAGCCATTTGAGATTACTTCCAGTTCTTGGCGGCTGCGATGGAATTGGTGGCGAAGCGCTGAGGATCAGACGGCTTGTCGTGTTCGGCGACGAAATACTGCGCCTTGGTCTTGGCCTTCACCTTGGTGATGAGGTCGTCCCAACCGACGACACCGGTACCGACATCGGCCCAGCCGTCTTCGTCGGCCTTTTCACCGGCCGGTGCGATGTCCTTCACATGGACTGCGGTGATACGCGAGCCGTACCTGTCGAACCAGGCGATCGGATCGGCCTTGCCACGAATGACCCAGGCAACGTCGCATTCCCATTCGATCTTGGGAGCGGTTTCGAGGATGATATCCATCGGCAGGCGGCCGGAGGTGGTCGGCACGAATTCGAAATCGTGGTTGTGCCAGCCGAAGCCATAGCCGGCGGCCGTGATCTTTTCGCCGATGCCAGCAAGCGTTTCGGCCAGTTCGATCCACTTGGAGTCGTCGGCGCTGCGCTGTTCGGCCGGGATATAGGGGCAATAAAGGCGCTTCATGCCGATGGTTTCGGCGATCTTGATGGCGCTGTCGGTATCGATGAGCTGATCGAGGCCAAAGTGGCCAGTCGGCATGGTAAGGCCGTTCTTCTTGAGATCGGCAGCCAAAGCTCCGGCGTCGGCGTAAAGACCGCCATAGCCTTCGACTTGGCTGTAGCCAAGGGCCGCGAGCTTGCTCAGGAATTCAGACTGGTTGGGGTAGTTGCGAGCGCTGTAAAGCTGGAATGACAGCTCGGTCATCTTGGCCTCTTTGGTCAAAAGTTGGGCGGGGTCTTGCCGGACTTGGGTAGCCGGGCCAGAGCCCGGTGTCGCCGCGCCCGGGCAGATCGACTGCCGCGAAAGTAATGTGGGAGTGCCTTATCGGCGGGACGGCGCCCCGTGGGGCACCGCCAGGCGTGCTACCTGCTTAGAGGCGGTTTTCGGTTTCCGCGTTGAACAGGGAACCGCGGGCAATGTCGAAACCGATGGTGACGGTGTCGCCCACTGCCAGTGGGATATCGCTGCTGCAGCGGAAGGTGACGGGCGTGCCGGCAACCTTGGTCCAGGCCAGGGTTTCCGAACCCATGGGCTCGACGATTTCGATTTCCGCCTGGGTCTTGAACGGCATGCCCTGAGCCGCATCGCCCAGAAGGATGTGTTCGGGACGAACGCCGAGGACCGCCTTGAGCGAGCCTGCGGGCGAGGTGGAGAAATCATAGGCGCCGACGGGGATCTTGGTGCCATCGGCAGCGGTGAAGGTGCCGGTGTCGACCGAACCGTGGATAAAGTTCATCGACGGCGACCCGATGAAGCCGGCCACATAGAGATTGGTCGGCTTGTTGTAGATGGTGTGCGGATCGGCCAGCTGCTGGATAACGCCATTCTTCATGATGGCGATGCGGTCGGCCAGGGTCAGAGCCTCGATCTGGTCGTGGGTCACGTAGATCATGGTGTTCTTCAGGCGCTGGTGAAGGCGCTTGATCTCAACGCGCAGGTCCGAGCGAAGCTTGGCGTCGAGGTTGGACAGAGGCTCGTCGAAGAGGAAGACGTCGACGTCACGCACGAGAGCCCGGCCGATGGCGACGCGCTGGCGCTGGCCACCGGAGAGGTTTGCCGGCTTGCGACCCAGCAGCGGCTGGATCTGCAGGATTTCGGCGGCGCGGGCGACGCGACGTTCGATCTCGTCCTTCGGCATGCCGGCGACGCGGAGACCGAAGGAGAGGTTCCGCTCGACGGTCATCTGCGGATAGAGCGCGTAGGACTGGAACACCATGCCGATGCCGCGGTCCTTGGGCTCAAGCCAGGTGACGTTCTTGCCCGAGATGAAGATCTGGCCGTCGGAGACTTCGAGGAGCCCGGCAATGCAATTGAGCAGGGTCGACTTGCCGCAGCCCGACGGCCCGAGCAGCACGATGAATTCGCCCTGGGCAATGTCGAGATTGAGGTGCTCGAGCACCTTCACATTGCCGAAGTTCAGCGACAGATCGCGAATGGAAACGCTGTGTTGCATTGGGTTATCCCTTCACCGCACCGGCGGCAACGCCGCGGACGAACCACTTGCCGGATACGAAGTAAACAGTGAGCGGCACGAGGCCTGTCAGCACGGTGGCGGCCATGTTCACGTTGTATTCGGGCGTGCCCTGGGCCGAGTTGACGATATTGTTGAGCTGGACGGTCATCGGGTAGTTCTGCGTGCCGGCGAAGACGACGCCGAACAGGAAGTCGTTCCAGATACCCGTTATCTGCAGGATGAGCGCCACGACGAAGATCGGCAGCGACATGGGCAGCATGATCTCGAAGAAGATACGCCAGAACCCCGCCCCATCGACGCGCGCGGCCTTGAACAATTCCTGGGGCAATGACGCGAAGTAATTGCGGAACAGGAGCGTCAGGATCGGCATGCCGAAGACGGTGTGGATGACGATGACGGCCTGGAGGCTGCCGAAGATACCCAGTTCACGTGTGATCATCACCAGCGGGTAGAGCATCACCTGATAGGGGATGAACGAACCGAAGATGAGGATGGCGAAGAAGACTTCCGAGCCCTTGAAGCGCCAGTTGATGAGCGCGTAGCCATTCACCGCCGCGATGAAGATCGAGACGATGGTGGAGGGAACGGTGATCTTCACCGAGTTCCAGAAGCCGGGGGAAAGCCCCTGGCAGGTCAGGCCCGTGCAGGCGCTGGTCCAGGCCTTGACCCAGGCATCAAAGCTCGGCGCCTGCGGCAGCGCAAAGATATTGCCGAAACGGATTTCGGGCATGGTCTTCAGCGACGTGACGAACATCACGTAGAGCGGGAACAGGTAGTAGAGCGAGAAGAAGATCAGAATCGAATAGATGATGATCTTGCGCGGGGTGAAGAAGGGCTTTGGCCTGGGGCCACGGGCCTCGACGACATTGCCCGAGGTTGCGGGCGCAGAGCCGGCCGTGGTTGTGGTCTGGCTCATGTGCGTTTCCCCTTGCCGCCGAATTCGAGATAGGCCCACGGGATCATGATGATGAGAACGGTCAGCAGCATCATGGTGGCTGCGGCCAGACCCTGGCCGATATTGCCGCCCGAGAACATGTAGTTGAAGACGTATTTGGCTGGCACTTCGGACGAAATGCCGGGGCCGCCATTGGTCAGCGCCACCACGAGATCGTAGAGGCGGACAACGCCAGAGCCGAGGATCACGATGGCCGTGACCAGAACGCCGCAAATCATGGGAAGGACGATGGAAATATAGGTGCGCCAGGTCGGGATGCCGACGACACGCACGGCCTTCCAGACTTCTTCATCGACGCCGCGCAGCCCGGCCAGCATGAGAACCATGCAGAAGCCCGTGCCCTGCCAGAGACCGGCAATGAGCAGCGCGAACAGCACCATTTTCGGATTGGCGATCCAATCGAAGCTGAAATTGGTCCAGCCCAGATTGC
>NZ_JAFKHD010000494.1:0-819 GCF_017307565.1 Devosia sp. | reverse complement strand
GACCCAGGGTCGGGTTCATGATCCACTGCCAGACAAGGCCGGTGACGATGAACGACAGCGCGAAGGGATAGAGCATGATCGTGCGGAACGCACTTTCAAAGCGGATCTTCTGGTCGATCAACACCGCCAGGAGGAAACCGATCACCAGTGTGAACACCAGCGACATGGATCCATAGGCGACCAGGTTCCACACCGAAACATTCCAGCGGGACGTGGCAAACAGGCGCTCATACTGGTCGAAACCGACGAACTTGCCGGTCGGCAGGAGCTTTGAGTTGGTGAAGGAGTAGTAGATCGTCCAGATGGTACAACCCACGAAGACAACCAGGACCGTGATCACCATCGGCAGAGCCGCGATTTTCGCGGGCAGGTTGTGCAGCAGGATTCTGTTCAGCAGGCCGGGCCGATTGGCTGTTTCGGCGCCCGCCTCCAGGGGAACGGCAGTGTCCGCCATGTATCTCTCCAAGAGGACGTGGCCGACCTTGCCGAACAAGGCCGACCACTCGTTTTCAATGGCGGGGGCGAACCCCCGCCAAGCTTGACCTGGGCTTAGTCAGCCGCTTCGAGGATCGAGGCATAGCGCTCGATGTAGTCGTCGACGGTGATGTTGTCGTCGGCGAGGAACTCGGTGTTGAGGTCCTGGAACTGCTGCTGGGTGTCGCTGGAGAGAGCGAAGTCACCGGAGGGCAGCAGGCCGTTCTTGAGCAGGCCAAGGGCCTTCTGCATACAGGCGTTGGCACCCGACAGGTCGATGTCGGTACGGATCGGCATCGAGCCCTTCTTCAGGTTGAAGGCGAGCTGGGCTTCCGGCGAGATGAT
>NZ_JAFKHD010000493.1 GCF_017307565.1 Devosia sp. | reverse complement strand
AGGTTCAAACCTTGGCCGGGCCCTGACCACCGCAATGCGCGAGATTGAGGCGAAGAACCCGGAGCTAACCGACGTACTCCCGAAGACCTACCAGGCAATCCCCGATGACGTTCTGGTGGAGCTGCTTCGCGAGCTGCAGCCACTTTCAATCAGCGGTGACGCCTTTGGCCATGTCTATGAGTACTTCATGGGCAATTTCGCCAAGGAGACCATGCAGAAGGGCGGTGAGTTCTACACCCCCTCGTCCATCGTGCGCCTGATCGTCGAAATCATCGAACCATTTCATGGGCGCATTCTCGACCCGGCCTGTGGCTCTGGCGGCATGTTTGTGCATTCCGCGGACTTCGTGAGGCGCCACCAACGCGAACCCGACAAAGAACTTTCCATCTACGGCGTCGAGCGCACCCGTGAGACCTGGCGCCTGGCCCAAATGAACCTTGCCGTACATGGTCTCTCGGGCAAAATCCTAGACGGCGACACCTACCGTGACCCTCTGTTTGAAGAGGTGATGCCGAAGAAGAACAAGGACGGGCTCTACGAGGGACCTGGTGGCTTCGACTTCGTCATGGCCAACCCTCCGTTTAATGTGAAAGAGCTGGACAAGAGCAAGCTGCTGGACGTGGCCAATCGCTTCCCCTTTGGGGTACCCAGCGCCGACAACGCAAACTACCTCTGGATTCAGTTCTTCTGGTCTCGCCTGAGCGAAGCCGGCCGAGCTGGCTTTGTCATGGCGAACTCAGCAGCAGATGCGCGGGGCACTGAACAAGAAATCCGTAGGAAACTGATCGAAGGCGGCGGGGTGGATGTCATTGTTTCGATTGGTACGAACTTTTTCTTAACCGTGACTCTTCCATGCACCCTGTGGTTCTTCGACAAGGGCAAAGCGACAGGACCAAGGTCAGATGAGGTGCTGTTCCTCGATGCCCGGCACATCTTTCGCCAGATCGACCGAGCACATCGCGATTTCACCGAAGAGCAGATCGAGGCTCTGTCAAATATCGTGCGCCTTTGGCGCGGCGAGCAGCCGGAGTTTTTCACTCAGTCCAAAGCATGGCTAGAACAACGGTTCCCAAGCTTAGCATATTGCAATATTCCCGGTCTGTGCTTCAGCGCGGACCGTTCTGAAATCGAGCGTCAGGGCTGGTCACTGAACCCCGGTCGCTACGTGGGGGTAGCTCCCGGCGAACGCGAAGATGAGGATTTCCGCGAGAAACTGGAAGAGCTGCACGAGGAGCTGGAAGCGTTGAACATTGAAGCCACGCGGCTCCAGTCGACCCTTGCTCGCAATGTTTCTGAGCTTCTGTCATGATCGAGCTCTGGCCATTGACCGGGCTGAACGAAATTTGCGAAAGCATCGTCGATTGCGTCAACAAAACGGCCCCCGTCGCCGACGGCGTTACTCCCTACAAAATGCTTCGGACAACCAACGTTCGGAATGGTTATGTGGACACCATTAATTGCCGTTTCGTCAGCGGCGACACATTCGAGAGATGGACGAGGCGAGAGGTTCCGAGAAAAGGCGACGTAATTCTCACCCGTGAGGCGCCGCTTGGCGAAGTAGGTATGCTGCGGGATGACGAGACCGTGTTCTTGGGCCAACGCCTAATGTCTTACCGGGCCAATCCGCTGAAGCTGGATGCAAACTTTCTCTTGTACAGTCTGATGGGACCCGAGCTACAGGCGCAAATCAGAGCGGCTGGGTCTGGGGCGACCGTCGAGCATATCCGTGTGCCCGACGCGGAGAGGCTCAAGATTCGACTTCCTGATCTGACCACACAGCAACGGGTCGGTTCAATATTAGCATCGTATGACGAGCTATACCTAAACAATCGACGACGCATTGCGATCCTTGAAGAGATGGCGCGACGGTTATTCGTTGATTGGTTCGTTCGCTTCCGCTTTCCTGGTACCGACGACATACCTTTGAACGAGACAGAAATAGGGACGGCACCAGTAGAATGGCCAACCGTTCGCGCCGACGAAATTATTGATTTTGATCCGCGCACCAAGGTTCCAAAGGAAGGCATGAAGCGCTTTGTTCCGATGGACGCCCTGGATACCTCCTCCTCGGTGATATCTTATTGGGAAACCCGCGCAGGCAACGCGGGCTCCAAATTTCAGAATGGCGATACACTCTTTGCCCGCATCACTCCCTGCCTGGAGAATGGAAAAACCGGATTGGTAAATTTTCTGAACGCCAAAGAAACGGCGTTTGGATCTACAGAATTTACAGTGATGCGCGGAAAGGGTGCTCCATCCTCCTTTGTCTACCTGCTTGCGCGATCTGAGTCGTTTAGGGCGGTGGCAATCAAATCCATGGGTGGCGCGGACGGTCGACAACGGGTTCGGGTCGATGCCTTGAAAGGCTACGAGCTTCCTTTGCCACCGGCAGAATTGCTTCGCAAATTCGCAGAAGTTGCTGAGCCGCTGCTTGAACATGTTCGGGTCTTAGCTGATCAGAATGTTCGACTTCGCGCTGCTCGAGACCTTCTGCTTCCCAAACTTATTTCCGGCGAGATCGACGTCGCGACTGCTGAAGAGGCCTTTGTCGAGGCGGCGGAATAGCTGATGGCCGATAACCCGAAGGACATCCTGTACGGCTTTCCTGAGGACACACGTGCCACCCTGACCGGCTTTTCCGAGGACGGGCTGGTCGAGAAGCCCGCTATCGAGCTTCTGGAGAGCCTCGGCTGGACTCACTTCAATCTCTTTGATGAGACTTTCGGCGCTGAAGGCTCACAGTTCCGCGACACGCTGCGCGACCCCTATCTAACCAAGCCTCTCCGCAGCGCCCTCGCTCGGCTAAATCCGGAATTACCTCAGGACGCGCTGGACTTTGCATTCGACAAGCTGGCGCAAGATCGTGCGTCGATGGTCCCGGTTGCGGCAAACCGAGAAGTGCTTGAGCTTGTACGCGACGGGGTCGATGTCGAATACCGCGACGAACACGGCAACATGGCCAAGGAGAGGGTCAGGGTTATCGACTGGCGCGAGCTCCCTAGGAACGAGTTCACCCTCATCTCCCAGGTTTGGATTGCTGGCGAGCTTCACCGTCGTCGCACCGACCTGATTGGCTTCGTCAACGGGGTGCCATTATTCTTTGTGGAACTGAAGGCGGGCCACAGGCGGATTGAGGATGCGTATCAAGATAATGTCCGCGACTACCGCGACAGCATCCCTCAGCTCTTTCAACCAAACGGTTTCCTTTTGCTCTCCAACGGCCTGGACGCACGGATCGGTGCCTCGGCATACGCACCGTGGGACACCTACAAGGAGTGGAAGCGGATCGATGATGAGACCGAGCCGGGACGCGTGTCGCTAGAAACCGCGCTTCGGGCCGCAGCCACTCCAGAGCGCCTGATCGACCTCGTTGAAAACTTCCTGATTTTCGAGGAAACCAAGGACGGCCTGGTCAAGAAGCTAGCCCAAAACCACCAGTTCCTCGGAGTGAACAAAGCGGTTCAGGCGGTCGTTGAACTTGGTGAGAACCAAGGCAAACTAGGCGTCTTCTGGCATACCCAAGGCTCGGGTAAGAGCCTGTCCATGTTGACCTTCACGCGGAAGGTCCTGCGCACAATTCCGGGGGCCTGGACTTTCGTGATCGTCACCGACCGCGAGGAACTCGACAAGCAGATTTCCGATGTCTTTGCCGCCTGTGGCGTGGTCACCAAGGATGTGCGGGAAGTTAGAGCAGGATCCAAGGAACACTTGAAGTCGCTCCTCAGGGGCAACGAGCGCTATGTGTTCACCCTGATCCACAAGTTCGGAACGGCCAAAGGTGAGACCTTTCCCGTCCTGTCCGAACGGTCAGACATCATCGTCATTGCCGATGAAGCCCATCGGTCGCAATACGACACGCTGGCGGCCAACATGCGCCGTGCGCTGCCCAATGCTGCATTTATCGGGTTCACCGGGACGCCTCTTATGGCCGGGGAAGAGAAGACCCGCGATGTCTTTGGCGAATACGTCTCGACCTATACTTACCAGCAGTCGACCGAGGACGGCGCAACGGTGCCGCTCTACTACGAGAATCGCATCCCTGAACTGGAGTTCGCCAACGATAGTTTTGCCGATGACCTGGACGCTGTCATCGAAGAAGCCGACTTGGATGAGGATCAGGAACGGGAACTCGAAAGGCGCCTCGGCACTCAGTATCATCTGATCACCCGCGAGGACCGGCTGGACCGGATCGCCGAAGACTTGGTTCGTCATTTCGTAGGTCGCGGATATCGCGGCAAGGCGATGTTCGTGGCCATCGACAAGGCGACGGCGATCAGGATGTATGACAAGGTTCGACTTGCCTGGGACGCAGAAATTGCCCGACGCGAGAAAGCCCTCGCATCGACGTCAGAGGACCAGCGCGAGGCGCAAGCGGCAGCTATTGCCTTCATGCGTGAGACCGATATGGCTGTGGTGGTTAGCCAGGGCCAAAACGAGATTGCCGACATGGAGGCCAAGGGCCTCAACATTCGCGGTCACAGGAGACGGATGAACGAAGACGACCTGGACGAAAAGTTCAAGAAGGGAAGCGACCCTCTGCGTCTAGTCTTCGTCTGCGCCATGTGGATCACCGGCTTTGACGTGCCGACTTGTTCGACCATCTATCTCGACAAGCCGATGAAGAACCACACCCTGATGCAAACCATTGCCCGGGCTAACCGCAACGCTCCCGGAAAAAAGGCCGGTCTTATCGTCGACTACGTTGGCATCTTCCGCAATTTGGAGAAGGCGCTCGCGATATATGCGGTCGGCGGCGCCAGCACCACCAAGCCAATCGAAGACAAGTCCGCCCTCATCGAGGACCTTGTTCAGGCCATCGAACAAGCGGCGGCTTTCTGCCAGGCCCGGGGCGTTGATCCTGGTGCCATCCTGGAGGTCACGGGTTTTGACCGATTGAAGCGCCTTGGGGACGCGGTCGAGGCCCTTAATGGTACTGACCCCGAACGTCGCACCTTCTTGGCCCTATCTGCCAACGTCTGGTCGACGTTCAAGGCCGTCCTGCCGGATGCCCGGGCGGAACCCCATCGGAGGGTATCGGCGGCTATCGAAGTCATCGCTGAGCGTATTCGCTCCCTCGCCGAACGCCCCGACATCACCGACGTTTCGGCCAGGATCGAAGCCCTCCTCGACACCTCGATTGCCGGCGTAGAGATCACCGCGCCCATTCGTCAGGACGGTGACACCACTGGTCTTTTCGATCTGTCGCGGCTGGACATCGAACGCCTGAGAGCGATGTTCGACACTGGAAATCGCCAACGGACTGAAACACAGCGCCTTCGCCGCGCTGTTGAGGACCGGCTTGAAGAGATGGCTCGCCGCAATCCAACCCGCCGTGGGCTGGTGGAGCGCTTCGAGTCTTTGGTTGCCCAGTATAACGCCGGAAGCCTCACCGCAGCGGACTTCTTCAACCAGTTGCTGTCGCTGGTCGGCGACATGAACACCGAAGATCAACGCGCCATCCGGGCGGGCCTTTCGGAAGAAGAATTGGCGATCTTCGACATCCTGACCAAGCCCGAGCCGAAGCTCGGACCGGAAGATGAGGACCTGGTGAAGCGCGTGGCCAAGTCCCTGTTGGACAAACTCAAGGCCGAGAAACTGGTCCTTGATTGGCGTCTCAAGGAACGCGCAAAGGCCGCTGTGAAGGCCACGATTCAGCAGCTCTACGACGACGGCCTTCCCCGGGCCTACGGCCAAGGAGTTTTCGATGAGAAGGTCGAACGCACTTACCAATGGGTCTTTGAGAGGTACGCGGGACAACGTCCTTCATAGTGGGGGCTGCGAACGGATCCCAAGTGACACCGCGATCAGGAGCCCCGCTGAGGGCGCCGCTGCCGCATCAGATATTGCCGCCCGGGCGACTAGTGCGTTTCCATCCGAGATCAAGGCTTTCGACCTTTTGCCTCAAGGGTGTCGTCATATGGGCCACCAGCCTGTCCAGCGATAGAAGCGCTTTAGATTGTAGATCGGAAAGCGTGAGGCTCGTTTTCACTTCTTGACCGGAATTGGGTGGCTTGAACCCAGTTGGGGGCACCCGGGAGTCTAAGCCAGAGATCTCGCCAAGCGTTCCGGGATGTTCCCTGTGCGATCTTCGAGGCCCATTCGGAGGGACTGAAGCTCCCATCCCGATCAACGACCTTACCGTTCATGACTTTTGCAAAATAGTCAGAGCCGCCGTAAGACATTCGGACCTCCGTCCCCTCGGGGAAGTTCAGACCCTTCCATACCAAGGGGATAGCCCAGTCCACTATGACGTTTGCGGTGGCGTACTTACCCAGAACTTCCTCTTTCCTTTTACCCCAATGTTCGTCTCCTGCTTGAGCCGAGTCTGCCACCCATCGCAGAAGAAGGTCTTCAGCCACAGTCTCCGGCCTTATCTGGCCATCGCTGAACCGAACAATATCGTTATAGAGGTCCTTGGATATAGGGACGTAGATTTTACCTTCGCCGTGCATTTCAGTGCCTTTTAGTTCCATTACAGGCGACTCTAGCACGGGGCAGGATAGGCGTAAAGAGGCACTTATAGGTCGCTTATAGGCGTTTTCCGTCGCGAGTCGAAGCCCGGATCGCAATAAGCACCCGGTGTTATAGTCATGGGTAATAGACCGGAGTATCTGGCAGTGCCCCGAGGAAGGTCTGAGAGTGGCTCTTTCCGCTTGTCTCTGAGCTGTTTGATGTTCTCGTCTCGCTGCTTCAGTATCCGGCTGACCAGAGGCTGAGACACATGGACGACTTGGGATATCTCCGACTGGGTCAGCGAGGGGAA
>NZ_JAFKHD010000492.1 GCF_017307565.1 Devosia sp. | reverse complement strand
GAGGTCGCACTGGAGCGGGGCGTTGGGGTGGTTGATCGTCAACGGCTCGCCGGCGCCGCCGGAGGCCACCATGGCTTCGGGATAGATCAGCGTATAGGGCTGGTCAGGGAAGATGGAGCGCGTGACGTTGACGCTTTGGCCAAGGGCGGCAATCGGCATTGCGGCTGCGCCCAAACCCACGGCGATCGCCAGAAAACGCTTCGATCTCATCAGACGCTCCAAAAATACTACGCCGCCCTTTGGCGTACCAAAGAGCGGCGATCATATGGCATCCGTCGGATTTGAGCTAATCACGCCGACATATAGTTGGGGAACCAGCTTTCATGCGCGCTGGCGAGGGCTGCGACCGAAACCGGCTTGGCCTTGCCGAGCACGAGGTCGGAGCCGCCGGTCGTGCCGATCCACGGAGCCTCGATGCCCAACGCCTTTGCTTCGTTCCAGAGGGCGGCGATTTCATCGCCCTGGGGATCAAGATTGAGCGTCAGCAGGTACCGGCCCTGGTCTTCGCCGAAATACTGGAGGATTGGATCGTGACCCTCGATGTCGACCACGGTAGCGCCGATGCCACCCGAAATCGCCATTTCGGCCAAAGCCACTCCGAGGCCACCGTCGGAAAGATCGTGGCAAGCCGTAACCACGCCCGAACGGATCAGTTTGCGCACGAAGTCGCCGGTCTTCCGCTCGGCGGCCAAGTCCACGTGAGGAGCGTCGCCATCGCGGCGATCAAAAAGATCGCGGAGGTAGATCGACTGGCCAAGGTGGGTGCCGCGCAGCGCGGGGCCGCCGATGAGCAGGATCGGCTGGTTGGCGGCAGCGAAACCGATGCGGATGCTCTTCTGCCAATCAGGCAGCAGGCCAACGCCGCCAATGGTCGGGGTCGGCAGAATGCCGCGGCCATTGGTTTCGTTGTAGAGCGAGACATTGCCCGACACGATCGGGAAGTCGAGTGCGCGGCACGCATCGCCGATACCGCCCACGGCCTTCACCAACTGCCCCATGATTTCCGGGCGTTCCGGGTTGCCGAAGTTGAGATTGTCGGTCGCGGCCAATGGCTCTGCACCGGTAGCGGTCAGGTTACGCCAGCACTCGGCCACGGCCTGCTTTCCGCCCTCATAGGGGTTGGCCTCGCAGTAGCGCGGATTGACGTCCGAGGTGAAGGCCAAGCCCTTGCTGTCGTGGCCAAGTACGCGGATCACACCGGCATCGCCGCCGGGGCGCTGAATGCTATTGCCCTGGATCATGGTGTCATACTGTTCGTAGACCCAGCGGCGCGACGAGCACTGGTGGCCGCCGACGAGCTTGAGCAGCGCGTCGGCTACATCCATCTGCGGCACGTCATTGGCTGCGAGCGCGGCCGGAATCTTGGGCTCGACCCACGGACGATCATATTCCGGAGCCTCGTCACCGAGTTCCTTGATCGGCAGATTGGCCACTTCCTCGCCTTGCCACAGAACGCGGAACCGAAGGTCGTCGGTGGTCTTGCCGACGGTCGCGAAGTCCAGCTCCCACTTTTCGAATACGGCGCGCGCTGCTGCTTCCTTGTCCGGATGCAGCACCATCAGCATGCGCTCCTGCGATTCGGAGAGCATCATTTCATAGGCCGTCATGCGCTCTTCGCGCACCGGCACCTTGTCGAGATCAAGCTCGATGCCGAGATCGCCCTTGGCGCCCATTTCGACGGCGGAACAAGTGAGGCCCGCGGCGCCCATGTCCTGAATGGCGATAACGGCACCGGTCGCCATCAGCTCAAGGCAGGCTTCGAGAAGGCGTTTTTCGGTGAAGGGGTCGCCAACCTGCACGGTGGGACGCTTTTCCTCGATATCGTCGCCGAATTCTGCCGAGGCCATGGTTGCGCCGCCCACGCCATCGCGACCTGTCTTGGCGCCGAGATAGACGACGGGGAGGCCAACGCCTTCCGCCTTGGAGTAGAAAATCTTGTCGGTGTCGGCCAAGCCCGCGGCGAAGGCGTTGACGAGGATATTGCCGTTGTAGCGAGCGTCGAATTCGACCTCGCCGCCGACAGTCGGAACCCCGAAGGAATTGCCATAGCCGCCAACACCGGCGACGACGCCATGCACGAGGTGGCGGGTCTTTTCATGCTCCGGCGCGCCAAAGCGCAGGGCGTTCATTGCCGCGACCGGGCGGGCGCCCATGGTGAAGACGTCGCGCAGAATGCCGCCCACGCCGGTTGCCGCGCCCTGATAGGGTTCGATGAAGCTCGGGTGGTTGTGCGATTCCATCTTGAAAACGACGGCCTGGCCATCGCCGATATCGACGACGCCGGCATTTTCGCCGGGCCCCTGAATGACGCGCGGCCCCTGGGTTGGCAGGGTGCGAAGCCACTTTTTCGAGCTCTTATAGGAACAGTGTTCGTTCCACATTGCCGAGAAAATGCCGAGCTCGGTGTAGCTCGGTACGCGGCCGATCAGATCAAGGATCTTCTGGTATTCGTCAGGCTTGAGCCCGTGGTCGGCGACCAGCTGCGGGGTGATTTCGATGTCGTTGCGAAGGGTCATCGGGTCGTTCCGTAGGGGGGCTCGGGGTAATATTCCATGGCGCGCTGCGTCTCATGGGCGATGTCGTGGCCAAAGAGATGGCCGACAAACCACAGCGACATGTCGATGCCGGCTGAAACGCCGCCACTGGTGACGACGCTGCCGTGGCGGACATAGCGCTCGTCGGTCGTGAAATAGGCCTTCACGGCCATGCTGCGCACCCAGTCCATGGCGGCATGATTGGTGGTGGCGCGCTTGCCATCGAGAAAGCCTGTCTGGCCCAGCAATGCCGCGCCGGTGCAGACGGACGCCTGCCACTTCGCTGCGGCGAGATAGTCGCGCAGGGTGTTGATGAACGCGTCGTCCATGATGATGGTGCGCGTGCCTTTGCCACCGGGAACAATGACCAGGTCGGCATGCGGGGCGTCAGAAAAGTCGTAGTCGGCCTCCACGCGCAGGCCCTTGGCGCAGCGCAGCGCCTTTTCAGGCCATGCGACGGTGAAAACCTTCAGCGGCGCCCCAAGCTGGGCTGCCATGGTGAAGACTTCCCAGGGGCCGACAAAGTCGAGTTCTTCGACATCGGGAAAGACGACGACGCCCACTTGAAGCGGGTTATTTGCGTCAACCATGCTGCACTCCTCGCCGGCACCGAGCCGGGCAATCAGGCTGCTTTATTGAGAAGGGTGGCGAACAGTGCACGGCCGTCGTCGCCGCCATGCGCGGCTTCGATCAGGTTTTCCGGATGCGGCATCAGCCCGAGCACGTTCTTGTCCGCATTCAGGATGCCGGCGATGTTGTTGATCGAGCCGTTGGGATTGGTGCCCTCGGCATAGCGGAAGGCTACCCGCCCGTCGCCCTCGAGTGCGGCAAGCGTTTCGGCATCGGCGAAGTAGTTGCCATCGTGGTGAGCGACCGGGCACCGGATAACTTGGCC
This sequence comes from Devosia sp., assembly GCF_017307565.1. Taxonomy (GTDB): domain Bacteria; phylum Pseudomonadota; class Alphaproteobacteria; order Rhizobiales; family Devosiaceae; genus Devosia. The sequence continues at coordinate 3,453 of NZ_JAFKHD010000492.1, read as the reverse complement.
CTTGGCGTAACCGCTGGTAAACGCATTGTCGGTGCTGGCGACCTCGAGCTTGACTTCGCGGCACACGAATTTCAGCGAGGTGTTGCGCATAAGAGCGCCGGGCAGCAGCCCTGCCTCGATCAGGATCTGGAAGCCGTTGCAGACGCCGAGAACCTTGACGCCCTTGGAAGCGCGTTCGCGAACCTTGTCCATCATAGGCGACCGGGCAGCGATAGCGCCGCAGCGCAGATAGTCGCCGTAGGAGAAGCCGCCAGGAATGACGATCAGGTCGACATCGGGGATATCGGCATCCTGGTGCCAGACTACAGCCGGTTCCGCGCCTCCGATCTTGGTCAGCGCCGCGATCATGTCGCGGTCACGATTAAGTCCGGGAAACACGATGACGGCGGCCTTCATCGGGCGATCCTTGCTGTGTCTGAACTGATGCGAGGCCCTTGTGATCAGTCTTGCTGCAAAAGGCAAGGGGGCTGCGGGATTCCCAAGAGTTTTGTGACGAAGCAGTCACTATCCGCGCTTGGGATTGCTGTCCCGCAGCCGAATTGCCCTGAGAACTAGCCCAGATAGTCCTTCTTGCCGATCGGCACGCCTTTGTGGCGGAGGATGTCGTAGGCCGTGGTCACGTGGAAAAAGAAATTCGGCAGGCCGCGGTTGAGGAGGTAGGTTTCGCCGCTGAGCTCGGTGTCCTGGCCGCCGATCTTGATGGTGACGGTGCGGTCGTCGGAGCCGACGAATTCTTCGGGGGTGAAGGTTGCGAGATAGTCGATGCCCTTCTGCAGGCGTGCCTTGAGGTCGGCGAAGGTGACCTCGTCGTCGGCCCAGCTCGGCAGCGGCTTTTGGGCGAGGCGCGAGGAGACGCCCTTGGCGCCGTCGGTGGCGATCTGCACCTGGCCGCTGAGCGGTATCATGTCGGGCGCGAGGCGAGTTTCGACGAAGGTCTGCAGGTCGATGTTCTGCTCGGCGGCAAAAGCCTCGGCCTTTTCGAAAACGGCCAGCAGGTTTTTGAGCATGCGCGAAAAGACCGGCACCGAGGCCGAATACATGGACAGCGTCATTGGGAACACCATGAAAAGGAGGGCACGGGAAGCTGGTTAGCCCCCCGTGCCGCAAGATAGGTGCTTGGCATTCGGCCCGGAAGGGTGGGCGCTAGTCCTTATGCAAAAATACCGTTTCGCCGGCGACGATGGTCCGCATGACCTTGCCGGCAAGGCGGGCGTTTTCGAAGCTGGTATTGCGCGATCGCGAACGCAGTTCGTTCTCGTTGACCTGCCAGGGATAATCGAGATCGACGAGGATCAGGTCGGCCGGCGCGCCCTTGGCGATGCGGCCGGCTTCGAGGCCGAGGATTTCCGCCGGGCGGCTGGTCATGGCTTTCAGGACAGTGAGCAGCGGCACGTCGTCGGAATGGACGAGGCGCAGCGCGGCGGCGAGCAGGGTTTCAAGGCCAATGGCGCCGGTGGAGGCTTCCGCAAAAGGCTGGCGTTTGACTTCGCTGTCCTGCGGATCGTGATCGGAATGGATCGTGTCGATCACGCCAGAGCGCAGGCCTTCGATGACGGCGCGGCGGTCGTCTTCCGAGCGCAGCGGGGTGCCGAGCTTGAAGTATGTCCGGTAGCGGCCGATGTCGTTTTCGTTGAGGCAAAGATTGTTGATCGAGATGCCGGCGGTAATGCGCGGGTTACGCGATTTCGCGGTCTTGACGATTTCGACCGAGCCTTCGGTGGAGATTTGGGCTGCGTGGTAGCGGACGCCGGTCAATGCAGCGAGCTGCAGATCGCGGGAAAGCGGGATGGTTTCGGCTTCGCGGGGAATGCCTTTCAGGCCCAGCACGGTGGCAAAAAGGCCATCGTTCATGACGCCTTCGCCGGCAAGGCTCAGGTCCACCGTGTGGTGGACGATGGTCATGTCGAAATTGGCGGCATAGGACATGGCCGTGCGGAGGAGCGCGGTCGACTGGATGGAATTGCGGCCATCGGAGAGGCAGACGGCGCCGGCCTCGCGCATGAGGCCGAATTCGGTGAGGTCCTTGCCTGCAAGACCCTTGGTGATGCCGGCGGCGGGGAGGACGTTGACCTTGGATGTCGCCTTGGCGCGACGGACGAGGAAGTCCACCACGGCGCCATCGTCCACGGCGGGCATGGTGTCGGGCATCATCACGAAGGACGTAACGCCACCGGCGGCGGCGGCTTCGCCGGCCGAGGCGAGGGTTTCGCGATATTCCCAGCCGGGCTCGCCGGTAAAGACGCGCATGTCGATGAGGCCGGGGGCGAGGACGAGGCCATGGGCGTTGATGACTTCGGCATCGTCGGGCACGCCGACGGGGCCGCCGAGGGCGAGATCACTGATGCGGCCGTTTTCGATCAGCACGGCGCCGCGCTGGTCGGTGCCCGAGGCGGGATCGACGATGCGGGCGTTTTCAATGAGCAGGGGCTTTGTTGTCATGCCTGGTCTCCCGAGAGCAGCGCGTCGAGGACGGCCATGCGGACGGCAACGCCCATTTCGACCTGATCGGTGATGACCGAGCGGGAACCATCGGCAATGGCCGGATCGATCTCTACGCCGCGGTTCATGGGGCCGGGATGCATGACGATGGCATCGGGATTGGCGAAGGCCAGCTTTTCGGCGTCGAGACCGTAGAAGCGATAGTATTCGCGGACCGAGGGGATCATCTTGCCGCTGGCGCGCTCATGCTGGAGGCGCAGCATCATCACGACGTCGACGCCCTTGAGGCCTTCTTCCATGTCGGTAAAGACTTCAGTGGCCAAGTGCTCGATGCCCGGCGGCAGCAGATTGCGCGGGGCGATGACGCGGGTGCGCACGTGGAGCGCGCCGAGCAGCAGGAGATTGGAGCGGGCGACGCGGGAATTGGCGATGTCGCCGCAGATGGCGACGGTGAGGCCCGAAATCCGGCCCTTGTGGCGGCGGATGGTCAGCGCGTCGAGGAGCGCCTGGGTCGGGTGCTCATGGGCGCCGTCGCCGGCATTGATGACGGAGCAGCCGACTTTTTGGGAGAGCAGCTCTACCGCGCCGGCAGCGCCGTGGCGAACCACCAGCACATCGGGGCGCATGGCGTTGAGCGTCGCGGCGGTATCGACGAGGGTTTCGCCCTTGGAGACCGACGAGGTTTTGACCGACATGTTGACGACGAGGGCGCCGAGGCGTTTGCCGGCGATCTCGAACGAGGACTGGGTCCGCGTCGAGGCTTCAAAGAAGAGATTGATCTGGGTTTTGCCGGAAAGCGTGGGGAGCGATTTGCGCTCCTGCCTGCTGACGGGGACCATGCGCTCGGCGCGGTCCAGCAGGTCAATTATTTCGTGCTGTTTGAGATCAGCAATGGAAATGAGGTGTCGTTGGCGGAACGGGGGGAAGTCGCCGGAGGTGCTGGCGGGCGTGTCGGCCATGCTCGGATCCCTTCAGATTTGCTGCGGTCTATCCGAGGGGGGCGACACGTTCAAC
>NZ_JAFKHD010000491.1 GCF_017307565.1 Devosia sp. | reverse complement strand
GTCTAGATCGTCCTGAGGCTGACGCGCTCGTCCAGTTTAGCTGCCGCCTCCTTGCGCTCGCCATAGCGCGAAGTGAGATATTTGGACGCGCCGCCGTTGATCAGCGTGAACTTCACCAGCTCTTCAGCACCGAACTCATGACGCCGTGGCGCTCCGGGCTGGTCCAGACCTGCCCCTCCGACCATTGCATTGCCGCCCGCAGTTCTGTCACTTTGGATATCCATCCGGCGCATTCCCAGGCAGCGTGCGCAGTCTTTGCGTACCGGCTTTGCCAAGTTTTGGTAGCACGGTAGGTCGCCCGCACCATCGATATGGCACCGTTCAGGATTTTGGGATTCAAGGATAGAAAATGGCGGAGAGAGAGGGACTCTCCGTGAAATTCGCCATAACCTATTGATTTAAAACAATATGGCGCATCGAGTGGGTGCGTTTCTGGGTACAAGTTCTCGCCAGAGTCGTCAACAAGGGTTTCCCGGACGCTCCACCTCGCTAACGCACTGTCACGATTGGCGGAGGCCCACGGAACCGTCTGCAACATAATCTTGGCCAAACGCTGTTTTCTTCAAAACTGGTTAACATAACCAACCGTATCCTTAGCCCGAACAGGATAATGTTTCCTGGAACGTGCATTTTGGGGAACATCGATGCATCGGAAGGCCTTGGAACAGGATTTTGCCGCACCGGCAGGGTCGGTGCAGAGCTATGCATCCGAAATGGAATTCATCCGCTACGCGCTCGACAGCGCGGCCATAGTCGCCATGACCGATGTGAAGGGCACCATTACCTTCGTGAACAGCAAGTTCTGCGAGATCAGCGGCTATACGGCCGAAGAGCTGATCGGGGCCAACCATCGCATGTTGCGCTCGGATGTGCACGACACGCAGTTCTTTCGCGACATGTATCGCTGCGTGGCGCACGGCGAGGTCTGGCATGGCGAAATCTGCAACAAGCGCAAGGACGGTTCTCATTATTGGGTGGATACCACCATCGTTCCCCATGTCGGGCGTTCCGGCAAGGTGGACAGCTATACCGCCATTCGCTTCGACATCACATCGCGGCACGAGGCAGAGGCTCGCCTACAGGCCGCCGTCAGCATCGATCCCTTGACCGGCATCGCCAATCGGCGGCGGTTTCACGATTACCTCGACACAGTTTTGGCCGAGGCGCGCTCCGAAGGCTCGGTGCATCTGGCGCTGCTCGATATCGACACATTCAAGGAAATCAACGACGCCTTCGGCCACGATATTGGCGATGATCTGCTGCGCATCGTCAGCAAGCGCCTGAGCGCCCTCATGCCGCCGGGGTGTTTCGTGGCCCGGCTCGGCGGCGATGAATTCGGCATCGTCATGACCAGCATGAATGTCGGCGCGGTCATCGATTTCGTCGAAGCCATTTTGGCGCAGATGCGCCGGCCGGTTTCGCTCGGCGCGCAGATGCGGCGCTGTACCACCAGCATGGGCGTCGCCGCCTTTCCGCGCGATGCGGATAATCTCGAAGACCTGTTCAAAGCCGCCGACATGGCGCTTTATCGCGCCAAGGCGCTGGGGCGGGATTGCGCCAAATTCTTCATTCCCTCACTACGCGAAACGGCGGATCGCCGGGCCGAGCTGCGGACCGCGGTGGAAAATGGCCTCGTCACCGACCAGTTCCTGCTGCACTACCAGCCCATCGTGCCCACGGACCGGAAATCGGATCCGATCTCGCTCGAAGCACTGCTGCGCTGGCATCATCCCGAGCAGGGCCTGCTGACGCCGGGGGATTTTCTCGTTGAGATCGACGACCCCGGTATTCTGGCGGCGATCGGCATGTTCGTCGTCGAGCGTGCCTTCCGCGATGTCGAGGCTATGCAATTGGCCGGCCTACCCTTTTGCCGCGTCGCCATCAATGTCACTAATGCCGACTTCCGTTCCGACAGTTTTGTTGATCGCTTCTTCGAGTTGTCCGAACAAATGCGCATCGCGCCCAGCCGCTTCTGCATCGAGGTTACCGAGGGTGTTTTTCTGGGCCGCGATTTCCTGCACCTGGAAGGGCGCTTAGCACGGCTGCATGAGGCAGGCGTCGAAATCGCTCTCGATGATTTCGGTACCGGCTTTGCCTCGCTGACGCATTTGCGGAGCATGCCGATCGATCGGGTCAAGATCGACCGCAGCTTCGTTTCCAACCTGCCGGATAATACCGGGGATGCAGCCATCATTCGCGGCGTGGTCGATATCGCCCACGGAATGGGCAAATTGGTCACGGCCGAAGGTGTCGAAACTCTCGAACAGGCCAAGCTCCTGAACGCCCTTGGCTGCGACTTCCTGCAAGGCTGGCATTTTGCCCGCGCCTATATCCCCGCCCAACTCCCCGAAGTGCTGCACCGGCTTTCGACGATCTCGCCGCCGCACCTCATCCACCATTTGCCATCCACGGCCACAAGGACATGACGATGCAAATCTCCGGACATGAAAGGTCCATGGGTGTTGACGAGATTATCGTCAGCAAGACCAATTCCAAGGGTCACCTGACCTATGTGAACGACGTCTTTCTCAACATTTCCGATTTCACCATCGATGATCTTCTGGGCCATCCCCACGCCATCGTGCGCAACGACGCCATGCCCCGCTGCATCTTCAAGCTGCTCTGGGAAACCATCCAGTCCGGCCAGGAAATCTTCGCCTATGTGGTCAACAAGACCAAGTTCGGCGAGCATTACTGGGTCTTTGCCCATGTGACGCCCTCGCATGACGAACAGGGCAATATCACCGGCTATCACTCGAACCGTCGCAAGCCTTCGGCCGCGGCCGTCGCCGCCATCGGCCAGCTCTATGAGCGCCTCCTGCAGGTCGAACAGACCCCCAAGAGCCGCAAGACGGGCCTGCAGGAAAGCTACGATCTTCTCATGACCATTTTGCAGGAAAGGGGTCAGTCCTATGACGAATTTGTCCTCTCTCTCTAAGCTGCGCCTCGTCATCGGCGCGGAAGCCGCCCTCGCTCTGGCGCTGATCGGCCTTTCCCTTCTCGGCCTGCCGCTGCCCGTGACCCTCGCGCTCAGCGCCGGGCAGGTGCTGCTTGCCGCCCTGGGGCTGCTCTTTGCCAGCCAGATCGGCAGTTTCCTGGCCCAGATCGTACGCGTCGGCGAGGCCATCCAGGCCGGCAATTTCGACGAGCGGCTCAATCTGCGCCGCGAGCGCGGCGACCTGCGCCGGGCCGGCGACCGCATCAATGGCGTGATCGACATCAACGACGCCTTCGTGCGCGAGGCAGCCCTGGCCATGACCGCGGCGAGCGAAGGGCGTTTCTACCGGAAAATCCGGCCCGAAGGCATGCGCGGGGCCTTCCGCCATTCGGTCAACAAGATCAATGCGGCCATCGATATTCTCGCCGACCGGCCGCGCCTCCTGCGGCAATTGCGTCAGGCCTTTGGCGATGTGGTGGATGCCGCCGTGGCCGGCGATTTCTCCCGCCGAGTCGCCACCGATTTTTCCGATGTCGAGATCAAGGCCCTAGCCGGTTCGGTCAATAACCTGATCGATACGGTGGATCGCGGCCTTTCCGAAGCCGGCGTCGTGCTCGCCGCTCTCGGCCGCATGGAACTCAATCGCCGCATCGAGGGGCATTATGAAGGCGCGTTTATGGCGCTCAAATCTAATACCAACAAGGTGGCCGACACTCTGGCCGATGTGGTCAGTCGCCTGAAAACCACCTCCGGTGCGGTGCATACAGCAACGGGTGAAATCCTTGCCGGCGCTAATGACCTGTCCGAGCGTACTCTGCGCCAGGCAGCGACCATCGAACAGACTTCTGCCTCGGTAGAAGAGGTTAGTTCGGTGGTTTCGGCCAATGCCGCACGCGCTTTGCAGGCCTCGAAATCGGCGGCTGATGTCAATCGTATTGCCGGCGAAGGCGGCCTTGCCATGGAACAAGCCAACGGTGCCATGGGTCGAATTACTCAGTCCTCAGCAAAGATTTCCAACATCATCGGCATGATCGACGACATCGCCTTCCAAACCAACCTTCTCGCCCTCAATGCCTCGGTGGAAGCGGCGCGGGCAGGGGAGGCGGGCAAAGGCTTTGCCGTGGTCGCCGTGGAAGTCCGTCGTCTCGCCCAATCGGCCGCGGAAGCTTCCAAGGACATCAAGGACCTGATCGAGGTATCGAGCGAAGAAGTGCGCGAGGGCTCACGTCTCGTCGCCGATGCCGCTGGCAAGCTCGAAGCCATGATCGAGGTGGCGCGTAGCAACGACGAGATCATGAACCAGATCGCTCGCCTCAGTGCCGAGCAGGCAACGGCCCTGGGCAGTATCAGTTCGGCCGTGCATCAGCTCGACGAGATGACCCAGCATAATGCGGCGCTGGTGGAGGAAACCAATGCCGCCATTGAGCAAACCGAGGCGCAGGTCTCCGAACTCAACGAGATCGTCGCCATGTTCAGGGTGGGCAGCGGTGGGGGCGCTGGTCGTCAGGATTATCTGACGCTGAGAAGAACAGCGTAAGGCAGCATCGGCAGAATGACGTAAGCAATGACGAAGCGTCCGTGTCGGCCACTATCGTTGATCCAAGGCTGTCTTCTCCTCCCCGAGTCGGCGGCCGAAAGGAGCTATTCAAGCGGATCCACTGATATCGCGAAATTTAGCTCGGGATAGCCCTTTGGCTGGGCCGCATTTCTTTGCGGCTCGACCGCGAGCACTCGGTAGACGCTAGACCGGCTGATGCCGAGCTGCTCTGCGATCTTGGCGGGCTTGGTGCCCGCTGCGGCAAGCTCCTTGGCCTTAGCGGCATGGCGCTGGGCAGTTTTTTGCCGCCCAACATAACGGCCCTCGCGCTTCGCCTTGGCGATGCCTTCCTTCTGGCGTTCGAGCATGATCTGCCTCTCGAACTGCGCGATGGAGGCCAACAGATTCAGCATGAGCTGCCCGACTGGCGTTGAGGTGTCGAGGTCGGGGGAGAGGACACGGAGCGCAACGCCTTTGGTTTTCAGCGCGTCGGCAATGGCGACAAGGTCGGAAACGGAGCGGGCGAGCCGGTCAATTTTCGTCACGACAAAAGTGTCGCCCTCGCGAACGTAGCCCATGGCGGCGTCAAGCTCGTCGCGCTGGGCCACGCTGCTCACCTGCTCCGAGAAAACCTTGTCGGCACCGATGGCGGCGAGATCGGCAATCTGGGCCTCAAGGCCAGCAAGTTGATCGAGGGTAGAGGTGCGGGCATAGCCGACAACCTGGCCGGTGATGGTCTTGGGGTTCGTCATGAATGAATTCTCACTCGGGTCTAGATGTGCGGGGAAACGGGCATATTTTGTCTCACATGGTCAGGATCGGACCCGTGTGAGACGGTCTTGGCGGGGGGCGGGCCGTCGCCCACGGGCAGGGTCGTGTGAGACACCTCGGCATAGCTGCGGCGACGAGCCAGTTGGCCGGCGCTCTCCTCAAGGATGCTCACCCAGATATCGACGCCTTCCGTGTCCACCCGCATGTGCCGATGATTGGCGGCGACATAGTCCATGGTGCCGGCGACAAGCTCGGCCCCATGTGTCCAGGTCCAGTCTCCCTTGAAGATTTCGATCTGGTCCTGCGCCAATTCTTTGGCGATGGGATCGCACATGCGCTGCTGGGCATGAATGAGTTCCGCGATCTCGGCGGCGAGCTCGACGGAATATTCGGGGGCCTCATTGGTCTGCTCCAGCGCCCACCAGCGCGACCGTCGCCAACCCTCTCGCCCGAACGTCTCGACATGGGTAAGGAAGGTGCCGGTGAGGTTGAGGTCCAGCAGCTTCATCCAGACTGTGGAGGGAATGGAGCCGAGGCGGGTGGTTTCATCAAAGCCGGGGCCGGGATCGGTGCCGGCCTCAATGCCCAGCTTCTTGGCCATGGCGGCGGTGATCACCCCCGATTTGGAGCCGCGCATGGCCTCGACGAACTCCACGAACAAGGCCTTCATCTCGACATTGCCAGCAGCGGCAAGCTCGGCAATGTCGAAGGGCGAGAGGCTGGTATCGTCGTCTATTTCGTCGGCTAGATCCCCATCGACCTCAGCACGGCGATGATGATGCGCAGGATAGGCATTTGGCCGTGCATCGAGGACCGTCATCGATTGCAGATCGAGGCTGGCCCGATACCCCAGCTTCGCCAACCGCTCCACGAAGCGTTCGATGAGCATGGCCGCCCCTGACCGCAGCGCTTCCATGTCGCTGGTGAGGCAGGGCAGCGTAACATGAAGGTGGGGATGCCAACCGCCGCGACCGCTGCGACGCACATGAGCGTCGGTCATGGCACCAACAGCTTTGATCAAAGGCGCGATCTTCTCATTCCAGAAACGATCCGAGCGCGCGCCGGTCGATGCCGATTTGAGGGCAGCGAGCAGAGGCGCAAGCGCGGCCTCGGGGGCGTGGTCGATGGTGAAGACGAAGGTGAGCATCGTGCCGCCCATTGCGTTCACGGCTTCATGCACAAGGCGATAGCGCTTAGCTCGAAGGGCCGCGACATGACGGGCACACACGGGGCACGCCTCTCCGTTCCCACAGCGATAGATACCGACCGCCGAGGCCCGCTGTGTGCCGTTCTCCCTATCGATGAGATGCACGTTGACGGTCTTGCCCCGAGCATGACCGCAGGCACACACCGCCGGTCCCCGTCCCTCTTCGGGTGTCAACATCTGCTGGATAGGCCGGAGCAAGAACCGATAGTCATAGGCAGGCTTCGGAGATTCCTCTTTGCGGATATGAGCGACCTCCTTGAAGAACTTAATGTCTTCGTCCTTGGCGCTTCCCTGTTCAGGCTTTCCGGTGCTGCTCGGAGCCGATGTTTCGCTGGGTGGGAGTGTCCCCGCCGTCAAGACGCAAGGGGCATCGGCAGCAGCCTTGGCGGCTTCTGCGGCCTTTTCAGCTTCGAGAAATTCGATGAGATCGGTCTGCACCATGCTCGGCTGCCGAG
>NZ_JAFKHD010000490.1 GCF_017307565.1 Devosia sp. | reverse complement strand
CAAAAATGCGCGCTGGACGGCCGGGTCGGCGCGGAGGCTGTCGGCTGTCCCTGCCCCGGTGATGCGGCCGGCTTCCATGAGGTAGCCGCGTTGGGCGATGGCGAGGGAGGCTTTTACGTTTTGTTCGACGACCAGCATGGCAATGCCGGTCGCGCTGATGCGGCCGAGGGCGGTGAAGAGTTCGGACGTGACGATGGGCGCAAGGCCCAGGCTTGGCTCGTCGAGCATGAGAAGTTTTGGGCAGCTCATCAGGGCGCGGCCGATGGCGACCATTTGCTGTTCTCCGCCGGACATGGTGCGGGCGATCTGGCCCTGGCGTTCGGCGAGGCGTGGGAAAAGGTCGAGGACGAGATCGCGCTGGCGCTTTTCGTGTGGTCGCGCATGGGGCGGATGGGCGCCAAGCTGGAGATTTTCGGCGACGGTGAGATCGCCAAAAATGCCGCGGCCTTCAGGGACGAGGGCGATACCCAATTCGGGAAAATCGTGGGCGGGGCGACCGAGAATGGCTTTGCCTTCAAAGGTGAGGCCTGCGCCGGGTTCGGGGCGGACCAATCCGCCGAGCACTTTTAAGAGCGACGATTTACCCGCGCCATTGGCGCCGAGGACGACGACGGTTTCGGCCGCGGCGATGGAGATGCCGACACCGTCAAGGGCGAGGTGCTTGCCGTAGCGCAGGGCGACATTGGTCAGTTCAAGCATGGTCGTCTCCGAGATAGGCGCGGATGACGGACTTGTCGGCGAGGACATCGGCGGTTGGACCATCGGCGAGGCGCGAGCCCGTGTTCATGACGATGCAGCGGGTGCAGAGCGCCCGCACCGCATCCATAACGTGTTCGACGAGCAGAATGGTGATGCCGCTTTGCCGCAGGCGGGTGATGAGGTCGATGCCGGAGCGCAGTTCCGTGGGGTTGAGGCCAGCGAGCCACTCGTCGAGCAGCAGGAGTTTTGGCTCGGTCGCGAGGGCGCGGGCCAGTTCCATGCGCTTGAGATCTATATAAGTGAGGTTGCTCGCCTGCTCTTGCTGGCGGCCGGCCAGGCCGACACTTTCCAACAGGGCTCCTATCTTTGCTTCGGCTTCGCTGCCCCAGAGGGGGGCTTTGCGGAAGGCGAGCGCCGCGAGGACGTTTTCGCCGACGGTGAGAGACGGCAGGGCGCGGACGAGCTGGAAGGTGCGGGCGACGCCGCGATGGGCGATGCGCTCCGGCCCCAGGGTACTGATGGTCATGCCATCGAGCGCGATGGTGCCTGCGGTGACGGGCAGATAGCCCGAGATCATGTTGAGCGCCGTGGTTTTGCCGGAACCATTGGGGCCGAGGAGGCCGACGGATTCGCCCGCGGTCAGGGTGAAAGAGAGATCATTCACCGCGGTGAGGCCGCCAAAGCGCTTGGTGACATTGGAGAGCGTGAGAAGGCTCATGCTGATGCCTCCTTGTTCTTGAGGCGGGCGGCGAATTTGTCCCATGCGGCGAGGACGCCGTTAGGCAGGAGAAAGACGATGGCTATGAAAAGAAGGCCCAAAATAATGGAATAGTGGTTGGGGAAATTGGCCGAGAGCCACTCAAAGAGAAGGAAGAGCGGTACGGCGCCGAGAAGGGGACCGAAGAGTCGATTGGGACCGCCGAGCAGGGCCATGATGACCGTGAGGAAGCTGACCGTCGGATTGAAGACGATGGAGGGCTCGATATAGGTCCAGCGGGGAGCCTGGATGGCGCCGGCGAGAGTCATGGCCACTGCGCTCAAGGAGAAGAGTGCGAGTTTGGTGCGGGTGATGCGGACGCCGAGGTGTGAGGCGACGACGGGATCGTCGCCGATGACGCGAAGAGCCAGGCCGATCTTGGCGCGGCTGATCCAGAAGGCGAGCGCGAGGGTGACGGCGAGGAGGCCGAGGAGCTGCCAATAGATGTGTTCGGGGCCGATAGGCAGGAACACGTAGCGGCCGAGGGTGCGGGTGACGTTGACCTCATAATAGGTGACGAGCTGGCGCACGAGTTCGGCGAGGCCGAAGGTGAAGATGACAAAATAGATGCCGGCGAGGCGCAGGGTGGCGAGGCCGACGAGAAGAGCGACGACCAGGCCGATCAGCGCGGCGCAGAGGAGCACCAGCGGATAGGGCATGAGATCGGCTAGAACCGCGACCGTGTAGGCGCCGATGCCAAAGAAGGCGACGGTGGCCAACGAAATGTAGCGGGTGGGGCCGGAGAAGAGGGCCCAGGCCGTGGCGAGAGCACCGTATCCCAGAATACCGATGCCGAGGCCAAGCGGATAGGCGCCGACGAAGAAGGGGACCGCCGCAAGAGCGGCCAGCGCGAGAAGAGAGACCAAAAGAATCATCGGGCGGCCTTTCCGAAGAGGCCCTGTGGCCGGACGACGAGCACGGCGAGGAAGATGAGATAGGTGGCGGCGAGGGTCAGGCCGGGATCGATGAAGCTCGAAACGAGGGTTTCGACGACGCCGAGAATGAGGCCGGCGGCCAGCGCGCCGAGGAGATTGCCGACGCCGCCCATGATGACGACGATCAGCGCCTTCATGGTGAAGATGACACCCATGGTGGCCGAAAAGGTCAGATACATGGAGACGACGACGCCACCGGCTGCGGCGAGGCCACCGCCGAGCGCAAAGGCCAGGCGGGCGACGTGATCGACATTGATGCCGACCAATGGGGCGGAGCCGGGATTGGCGGCGACGGCGCGAATGACGGTGCCGAAGCGGGTGCGGGTGAGAAGGAGCCAGAGGCCGACGCCGAAGAGCACGGCGAGCGCGAATGCGAGGAGACGATTGGCGGCAATGGTGGTGCCGAGGACGTCTATCGGGACGGCGAGGAAGGAATAGCTCTGGTAATTGGCGCCGAAGAGGACGAGCGCCACGCCCTGAATGACGAAGAGGAGGCCGAAGGTGGCGAGGATCGAGTCACCCTCAAGGCGGTCGCGATTGGGTGAGCGGCGGGCGAGTGGCTGGAGCATCAGCGCATAGACGAGCCAGCTCAGCGCGAAGCCGAGGGGGACGACGATGAAGAGGGCGATGAGCGGATTGATGCCCATGGCGGTGAAGAGGAGCATGGCACAGAAACTGCCGGCGATGATGAGATCGCCATAGGCCAGGTTCATGATGCGGGCGACGCCGTATTGGAGGGTCAGGCCCATGGCGATGAGCGCATAGGTGCCGCCGAGGACGAGGCCGGTGAGAATGGCGCTGAAGCGCATGTTTGCTCCTGAATAGAGTGAGGGCGGTCATGGGGCCGGTGTCTGCCGACACCCCCTCCCTCCTCCTCCCTTAAATTCGCTCCACCGGAGCGAATTTCCCTTCGGGACAGGTCGGAGCCCATCAAGGGGGAGGTGTCATAACCGCAGCCGTCTTAGCTCGCAGGAACCCAGGCGGGCTTTGGCACGACCGGTTCGCGGGCGGCTTTGCCTTCGGTGTGGGCGAGGCCGACGAATTTGCCGTCCTGCCACTGGCCGACAGTCCACAAGGCGCGGAGCTGGTTGTCGACGAGTTTGACCTTGCCGAGGATCGTGTCGAATTCGCCGGAGGCGATTTCGGCTGCGACGGCTGATTTGTCGAGGTCGCCAACGCGCGTAATGGCCTGGCCGAGGATTTCGAGGCTGGCATAGGTGACGGCGCTGGCCCAGCTATCGGGGGCCTGGCCGACGAGCGCGGTGTGGCGCTCGAAGTAAGCAGCGATCGCTTCGCTGTCGGGGTCAATGCCGCCGACGCCCATGACGCCATTGTGGTTGGGTCCCGCGACATTGGGATAGATCGGGAAGGCGGTGCCGACGCCGAGATAGAAGACCTTCGGGCTGAAATTGGCGACCACGGCCTGCTGGGTCAGCGCGAAAGTGTCGGGCGGATAGGAGAAGGCGACGAAGGTATCGACGCCGAGGCCGGAGACTTCGTTGATGATGGGGGCAAAATCCGACGTGCCGAGGGGATAGGTCTTGTCATAGACAAGCTCGAAGCCGGCGGCCTCGAAAGCGGGCGTCGCGGCCTTGGAAAGGTCGATGCCGAAGCCGTCTGCCACCGAGGCAATGGCGACCTTGTTGTTTATCGCTCCGGCATCACGCTGCTTGACGAGGAGGTTAACCAGCGCATTGGCATAGTCGTGGCCGCCGCCGAGGAACCAGAAGGAGTTCTTCCAGCGCTGGGCCAATTGCGGGGCCATATCGGTAACGGCGGTGCCGGCGAGCTGGGGGAAGCCGAAGCGGTCGAAGGTCGGGCCGGCGGCAAGGTTGGAGCCGGTGCCCCAGGAGGGCAGGATGAAATCGACATTGTCCTGGGTCGCGAGGCGCTCGATGGCTCTGACGGTTTCTTCGGCGGAAGAGCGGTCGTCGTATTCGGTGACTTCGAGCGGCAGCGTCACGCCGAGTTTGGACAGCTCAAGGCCGCCGGCCTTGTTCACGTCGTCGACCCAGAGCAGGTAATTCGGAATGGTGGAAATGCCGGCGCCGCCGGCATTGGCGCCAGTCTTGGAAACGGCGTAGCCGATGCGGATGGCGGTGCGGTCCTGCGCGAAGGTGGGCAGGCTGGCAAGAGCCGTGGCCAATGCGCCAGTGCCCATGGCCTGCAGCAGCGTTCTACGAGACAGATTCGTCATGTCGTCCTCCCATGCCCGACACTGCGGGCGTTCCCAAAAATTCGGCTCCAGACCCCAGCCTTTTCGGCGGTTTTGGGTGTCTGGTTCCGACCCTAACAAAACGCTAGGCCGGATGGCTCCCGAGCAAAATGGACAAAACTGAGAGAGTTTTGTATTTTTAGCGGGGATTTGGGAGAGATTTACGTGCATCAGGCAATTGCGCAGGGGGCGCGGGTCGAGGGGCCCGATGTCGAGGTGACGGACCTGACCGGTAGCCTTGGACCGTCAGAATGGAGTTTTGTCGGCGATCGGGCGCGGCGCTCGGCGCATGGATTTCTGCTCAATGCCGGCGAGGGCGAGGTGTGGCTGGGTGATACAGTTACGGCGGTGCGCGGACCGTGTCTCATCTGGCTGCCCGGGGGTCGGGGCGGACAGTTGCGATTGGCGGCGGGGGCGCGGGGGGCGGCGCTGACGGTTTCGGACGGGGCGCTGGCGCGGGTGGTGCCGGCCACCGCGATTGCGGGACCTTTGCGCGAGGGGATGGAGCGGCCGCTGCTGGGCGTGCCGCTGGAGGGCAAGGCGGCGCGGGTGATCGGGGCGGATATCGCCGCGCTGAGCGAGGAGCTGTCTGAAGATCTGCCGGGGATGCGCGAGGCGGTGATGAGCCGGCTCTGCCTCGTGTTGATTGCCTTCTGGCGGCTTGGTGGCGGCGGCGCGCGACCGGCGCAGAGCTCGCCGCGCATGCTGGTTCAGGGCTTTTTGCAATTGGTGGAGCTCAATGCGCGGCAGCATTGGCGGGTAACGGACTATGCTGGCGCCATGGGGATCACGACGGATCGGCTGAATACGGCGATCAAGCGGGCGACGGGGGTAACGCCGCTCGATCTGGTGCATCGGCGATTGCTGGAGGATGCGGAGGCGCTGCTGGAGCGCTCCTCCATGCAGGTGGGCGAAGTGGCCGATGCGCTGGGGTTTCGGGACGCGGGCTATTTCAGCCGGTTCTTTTCGCAGCGAAAGGGGATTTCGCCGGGAAAATTCCGGCAGCAGGCAGCGCAACGGCAGGGGCGTCGCGACGGATCTTATGCGGCTTGGCCGTGAGGCACCGGCACGAACGGGTGGCAGTAAAAACTCCGACGCAGCAACTACGCCAAAATTAACAATCGAGATCCACCATCGCAGTGTCGGCGCGGAGTTTTCTGATGTTGAAGCTGCTGGATTGCATTGTACTTGAGCACGACACGGTAACGTTTTTGCTCGCAGCGATAATCTGCCTGTCTTCGATGCAGGTGATGTTCCTGCTGCTCCGACGCGTCGACGAATGCGCTGAGACCCGCAAACCACTGTGGCTGATCGCAGCGGCGGGTGTCGGCGGGCTCGGTATCTGGGCGACGCATTTTGTTGCCATGCTGGCCTATCAGGGCTCGGTCACCGTCAATTTCGACTGGCTGGTCACAGCGCTCTCAGCGCTTGTCGCCGTCGGTGGCGTGCTCGAAAGCCTGCGGCTTGCCAGCCGAAAATTACTCCTGGGTTCGCTCCTCGCCGCAGTGCTGCTCACTGTCACCGTCGCAGCGATGCACTTCCTTGGCATGATGGCCATGCAAGGGCTGATGCGACAGGCCTATGATTTTTCGATGCTGGTTGGTGCGGTCGCCTTTGCGGTTGGCGCGTTTGGACTTTCTTATTCGGGCCAGCGCGGCGGCATCAATGGCCTGCGGCAGGTGGTGCCGGGCCTCCTGGTTTCGGCCGGGATCGTCGTGCTGCATTTCTCGGACATGGCGGCGACCAGCTTTGCCATAGATCCGACCGTGGCTGCCCACGCGGAGAACGATGCCAGCCGTATGTGGTTGGTGGGGGCGATTTGCGCGATCGCGACCATTACGGCCTGCGGCAGTGTCGCCGCCGTAGTGCTCGACCGATACCTCACTGATCTGCGCGGTATGACCGAGGCCTATATCGAGGGCGTTGCCATCGTCCGGGGCAATCGCATCATCGATCTCAATGCGCGCTTTCGTGAAATCGTCGCCTTCACGGGGCCGGCATCGGCCATGATTGGCTTGGACCCGGAAAAGCTGCTGCAGCCCATCGATGGGCAGAAGGTGCTGGGCAGTCGAGAAGGCATATCCGAGGCTACACTGACCGATGGGCCGCAGGAGCGAAGCCTGGAGTTCGCCGTTCGGACTGTCGAGTATCGTGGCAGGCCAACGCAGGTCCTCGCTGTCCGCGACCTGACGGCAACGAGGCAGGCGCAACGCCAGATCGAGCACCTCGCCAATCATGATCCTCTGACCGGGCTGGCCAATCGCACCCTGCTCAACCTGCGGCTCGACCGCGCCATCTCGGTGGC
>NZ_JAFKHD010000489.1 GCF_017307565.1 Devosia sp. | reverse complement strand
CAATCGGTTATGCAGACATTTTATCCGGTTTTCACAGGAGTGCTTGCCGTCGATCATGGGTCCACATAGCCTGCCTTCGGGGAGGACTAACGCATGGGCAAGCCTGCACATTTTGTCATTGTGGGTGGGGGGACGGCCGGCTGGATCGCGGCGTTCATCATTCAGGATGAGGCGCGGCGGCGTGGGTTTGATTTCAGGATTTCGGTGGTCGAGAGTTCGCGCATTCCCACGGTCGGCGTGGGGGAGGCGACGACGGCAGCTTTCCGGGTGCTGCTCAAGCACTTTGGGATCGATGAGTTCGAGTTTTTCCGCAAGACCGATGCGAGTTTCAAGCTGGGCATTCGGCATGAGGACTGGCGGCGGAAGGGCTATACCTACTATGGGCCTATCGATGATCCGCACCAGGTGATCAAGGCGCCGCCGGGGGCGCCTTCGGATTATCTCAACGTCTACGCGGTGGCGGCCGGCAGGGCGGTGCAGGAGATGCACATGTTCCAGCCGCTGCTGGAGCAGAAGAAGGCGCCATATGCGCTGAAGCCCGACGGGTCGCTGATTGCGCTGGGGCCGTTTCACCACGCGTTTCATTTCGATCAGGCGCTGGTGGGGAAGTTTTTTGCCGGCAAATCCAAGGGTGTCGAGAAGGTCGATGCCTTGGTGGCGGGCGTCGAGCGTAACGGCGAGACCGGGGATATTTCGGCGCTGGTGCTCGACGATAATTCGCGGCTTGAGGGTGACTTCTTTATCGATGCGACGGGGTTTCGGAAGCAGATCATCGTCAAGGCGCTGGAGGCGCCTTGGAAGAGCTATGCACATGAGCTGCCGGTCAATCGGGCGCTGCCGTTCTGGATTGATCTAAAGGACGGGGAGGAGCTGCCTAATTACACGCGGGCCTGGGCGCAGAGCGCGGGCTGGATGTGGCAGATTCCGACGCGGACGCGCTTTGGCTGCGGCTATGTCTATTCCGATGAGTTTTCGACGCCGGAGCAGGCGAAGGAAGAGGTCGAGCGTGTGCTTGGCCACGAGATTGAGGTGCGCAGCGATATTCGGTTCCAGATCGGGCGGCTGGAAAAGGCATGGATCGGGAATTGTGTGGCGGTGGGGCTGAGTTCGAGTTTTCTCGAGCCTCTGGAATCCACCTCGATCCATGGCACGATTGTGCAGATGATGTTGTTTGCGCAGCGCTATATGGAAGAGCCTGGGAAAATCACTGACAAGGCGCGGGACGACTACAATGCGCGGGTGGGGCGCCAGGTCGACGATTTCCGGACCTTTGTGAATACGCACTACATGACCGAGCGGGACGACACGCCGTTCTGGCGGGAAGTGCGGGCCAATCGCATTCACCCCGAGACCCAGGAGCGGCTGGCGCGCTGGAAAAAGGAAATGCCGCGGCATGAGCATTTTCCGAATTATCTCGGCGGGCTGCCGCATATCGAGACGCAGTTGCACTATCCGGTGCTCAACGGGCTCGGGCTGCTTGACCAGAACTTGGCGCGTAAGGAAATGGAGGCCGACCCAAAGCTGCGGCGCTTTGCGCAGCAGGCATTTGATGGGCTGGTGCAGGAATATCGGGCGGCGGCCAATCAGGCGCTGGGGCACCGAGAATTCCTCGAAATCGTGCAGGGTATGAGTTGAGCGACTGGACTGCTTTTATTCTCGCCGTGCTTGGCCTGTTGGCTACGCCGGGGCCGACGAACACGCTTATGGCCGCCAGTGGTGCGCAGCGCGGGGTGCGGAAGTCGCTGCATCTGCTGGCTGGTGAACTCGGCGGCTATGCGATTGCGATCACGGTTTGGATCGAGATCGTCGGAGCGGTTGCGGCGAAAGAGCCGATGGTGGGGACGGTGGCAAAGCTTGTTGCCGTGGCGTTTCTCTATTGGTCGGCGTGGAAGCTCTGGCGCAATGCCGGGCATGCGGATCTGGGGCAGCGGGGGATTACGCTGGGCCGGGTCTTCGTGACGACCCTGCTCAATCCCAAGGCGCTGGTTTTTGCGTTCGCGATCTTTCCGGTGATCGGGTTTGTGGAGCGGCTGCCTTATGATGGGGTTTTTGCGGTTTTGGTGGTGACGACGGCGGTCGGATGGATGGTGCTGGGGGCGCTGGCGCAGCGGGGTTCGGCGGGGCTGCTGACTTCGGCTCGGGTGGAGCGGATTACGGCGGTGGCGCTGGTGGTGTTTGCTACGGTGTTGATGGCGCAGACGCTGAGCTAGGGGAACGAGACATCCGAGCGTTGTGCCCACTCGGATTTCCCCCTCATCCGGCGCTTCGCGCCACCTTCTCCCCGATGGGGAGAAGAATGGTCCGGCGGCCTCCTCTATTCCTCTCCCCATCGGGGAGAGGTGGCTCGGCGTAGCCGGGTCGGTGAGGGGGGGCTTCAAGGTTGCTGATAGATGGCGGCGTGCGATGATCGCAGAGCGGCGTCGCTGCGCGATTAGGTTGACATCCCGGCCAAACCGACCCAATTGAACCCCAACAATTTCCCGGAGTTTCCCATGGGCTTTAAGATGGGCATCGTCGGCCTGCCGAATGTCGGCAAGTCGACGCTTTTTAACGCGCTGACCCGCACCGCCGCGGCGGCTGCCGCTAACTTCCCGTTCTGCACCATCGAGCCCAATGTGGGCGATGTGCCGGTGCCCGATGGGCGGCTGCAGAAGCTGGCGACGATCGGCAAATCGGCGACGATCCTGCCGGCGCGCATGAGCTTTGTTGATATCGCGGGCCTCGTTAAGGGCGCATCGAAGGGCGAAGGGCTGGGCAACCAGTTTCTGGCGAACATTCGCGAATGCGACGCCATCGCCTATGTGCTGCGCTGCTTTGAAGACGGCAATATCATCCACGTTGCCAACAAGGTCGACCCGCTGGCCGACGCCGAAGTGGTCGAGACCGAGCTGATGCTCGCCGACCTCGAAAGCCTCGAGAAGCGCCGTGCGGGCGTGGAAAAGAAGGCCAAGGGCAATGACAAGGATGCCAAGCTGACGCTCGAGCTGATCGATCGCTCGCTGGTGCTGCTGCGTGATGGCAAGTCGGCGCGCTTTGTCGAGCGTTCCAACGAAGAAGAAAAGGCCTTCCAGGAACTGCAGCTTCTGACGTCGAAGCCGGTTCTCTATGTTTGCAACGTGGACGAAGGTTCGGCCGAGAACGGCAATGCGATGAGCGCCAAGGTGGCGGAATATGCCAAGGCGAATGACGCGGGTGTCGTGATCATCTCGGCGGAAATCGAGAGCCAGCTGGCTCAGCTTCCTGATGCCGAGCAGAGCGAATATCTGGAGTCGCTTGGGCTGCATGAGCCGGGCCTCAACCGCCTGATCCGCGAGGCCTATGATCTCCTTGGTCTGCAGACCTACTTTACCGTTGGCCCCAAGGAAACGCGCGCCTGGACCATCCACAAGGGCGACAAGGCTCCGGCGGCTGCGGGTGTCATCCATACCGATTTCGAGCGCGGGTTCATTCGTGCGCAGACAATCGGGTTTGATGATTTCGTGACGCTCGGCGGCGAAGTTGCGGCCAAGGAAGCGGGCAAGGCTCGTGATGAAGGCAAGGAATACGTCGTCAAAGACGGCGACGTGATGCTGTTCAAGTTTAATACTTAAGTCCGGCTGCTTCACGGCAAAATCGCTCCAGTGGAGCGATTTTAGGGCTTAAGGCCATGAGAGCTGTGCTCGAATGGCTTGAGCCAAGAGCACTGACGTTTGAATCCCCGCGCGAGCGGGGATTTCTTTTTGTGCGGAGTGGTGTGCAATGACTTCGTCCTTCGACAGGCTCAGGGTGAGATCTATTGTGAGGTCTCAGTGTGGACCCATGGCCGGTTGGTTGGTGCCGCAGGGGCCGCCGTCCATGTTGATGGCGATGTCCTGCTTGTCGCCATCAAAGCTGAGGGCTTCGTACCAGTGGCTGATCTCTTTGGTGCTGGCGGGCACGTAGTGGAAAATCAGCGAACGGCGGAAGCGGTCGGGGCTGGTATTGGGCGTCGAGCCGTGGATGACGCTGCCGTTGAAGAAGAGCACGTCGCCGGCTTTGAGCTGCATCATTTGCGGTTCGAGGCCCGGAGGCGGTTCGACATGTTCGGTGGTGAAGAACAGGGCCGGGTCTGACGGTTCGGGGCAGGCGATGTCGAGCATCGCGGTCTGGGGGACGCACATCATGCCGCCATTGTCGGCGTCCGCATCGTCGACGGCGATCCAGGCGGCCATGCAGGTGCCGGGTTTTACGCGCAGGTAGAAATTGTCCTGATGCAAGTCCTGGCCGCGGGCGCCGGGCGGCTTGAAATAGAACATGGACTGGCAGGCAAGGGGCTCTTCGCCGAAGAGGTCGGCGAGGACGGGTTTCAGGCGCGGATCGAGCATGTAGCGCATGGCGAGCTGGCCGGCGGCTTTGTCGGGGTGCTTGTGCGGGTGCATCATGCGCGGGTAGCGGCTGAGCGGATCGTTGGGCGTGTTACCGCGCGGGGTGTCGGAGAGGCCGGGCACGGGACCGTTGGCGGCAGCGTCCATGAAGGTTTGGCGGATATCGGCGATTTCGTCCGATGAGATCAGGCCGCGAATGGCGAGGAAGCCGTCGCGCTCGAACTGCGCCGCCTGTTTCTCGTTGAGATGGGTGTATGTCATTTCGTCCTCCCCTTTGGCTTCAAGTTAGGAGATCGGAGAGCGGTTGGCCATGGAACATGCTGCCTGTTGCATATAATATCCTGCTATGAGCGAAATTGCAGAGAACCCGTATCAGGCGACGAGGCGGCTCCTTACCGGGCATTTCCATGAAACATCGGGCTACCGCTCCGTGCGGCGGCGCGGGGTGGGCGATTGGCTGCTGGTGCATACGACGGGCGGGAGCGGGCGCTTCGGGCATGCGGGTGGCAACCTGATTGTCGAACCCGGGGACTGGGTGCTGCTACGGCCCGGTGCGCCGCATGATTATGGGGTGGAGGAGACGGAGGGGCGGTGGGAGCTGGTCTGGGCGCACTTTCAGCCGCGGCCGGACTGGCTGGAATGGCTGGATTGGCCGGCGGAGGCCGACGGGTTGATGCGGCTGCGGATCGAGAGCGGGGAGCTGACGGAGCAGTTTCTGGCGGTGCACCAGCTTTGCAGTAGCCAGGAGGCGCGCGGCGAGGCGCGGGCTTTTCATGCGCTGGAGGGGCTGCTGCTGGGGCTCGATGGGCATCGTCCGAAGCGGGAGGCGCAGGCGGGAGATGAGCGCATCCGGCGGGCGGTCGCGTTCATCGGGGATCGGCTGGGGGAGAAGCTGCTGGTGGACGACGTGGCGGAGGCGGTGGGGCTTTCGCCGTCGCGGCTGGCGCATCTGTTTCGGGCGGAAACGGGCGAGACGCTGCAGGGGCATATCGAGGCGCGGCGGATGCAGATGGCGGTAGACCTGCTGCGGCAGACCAGCTTTCCGATCAAGAGAATCGCGGCGAGCGCCGGGTTCGATAGTCCGTTCTATTTTTCGCAGCGGTTCCGCCGCTTCATGGGACTGTCGCCGCAGCAGTTTCGGCAGCGGCAGGACCGGGACTAGATGGGTCTGACCTCGGCGAGGCGCTTTTCGGCATAGTCGTCTTTCCAGCAGACTGCGGCTTCCCAGGCGGCCGCGGCTTGTTCGGCGGTGTCGCGGGAAATACCTTCGAGGCCGGCGCCGTTGAAGGGGAGGGCGAGGTCGAGATCGGGGACGTCGACATGGGCTTCGTCCCAGTCGATCAGTGCCACGCGGTCGGCGGTGATGCGGACATTGGCGGGGCTGTTGGGATTGCCGTGGACGGCGCAGGTTTTGCGGCCGGCGAGCCTGGCCCAAGCTGCGCGGCAGCGGGCGACGGCTTCGGCGGGCATGGCGGTGAGGTCGATCCGCGTGCCGGTGTCGGCTTTGAGGAGATCGGTCGAGCCGCGCCAGCCAGGGCGTTGGGGCCAGCCGGCGGTGAGGCGATGCAATTGACGCAGGGTTGCGGCGACGCGGGTCCAATCGGCATGGGTCTGGGGCGGCCCGCCTTCCATGTATTTCATGACCGTGAGGCCGCCGGCGAAGAGGCGGCCGTCTTTGGCCGGGACGGGGGCGGGGACGGCGAGGCCGTGGTGCTCAAGGTATTGCAACAGGTTCGCTTCCCAGGCGAGATCGGCATCGCTGCGCTTGCCAAGGCGGCCGACGGCAAGTTGGCCGTCGATGCTGAGACTCCAGACGTCGTTAGCGACGCCGCCGGTCAGCCTTTCGATGCGGGTGGCGTTGTCGCCCCAGGCAGAAAGTGCGTCCCAGCTCATTGCTCTAGCCCTCGATCGTGTCTTTGCGCATCTGGCTCGGCGTCATGCCATAAGCCTTGCGGAAGTGCTCATAGAACTGTGTCTGGCTGACGAAGCCAGATTGGAAGGCGACGTTGGCGATGGAAAGGCTGCCGTCGAAGAGGAGGCTGCGGGCGCGGATGAGGCGCATGCGGGTGACGAATTTCTGCACCGAGATGTGCATGACCTTGGTGAAGAGGTTGGTCGCATAGTTGGGGTGGAGGCCGACAACCCTAGCGATATCTTCGGCTGAAAGAGGATCGGTGATGTTTTCAACGATATGGCGGACCATGCGGACGACGTAGCGCACCGGGGTCGCAGTGCGGGTGCGGGTGCCGGACTTTTCGAGCCAGGCGGGCAGGAGCGTGTCCCAGCCGGTGATGGCGGCGCGGCGGAACATGGTGGCGATTTCTGCGCGGACGAGATCGGTGCGCAGGGAATTGCCGCTGCGATAATCGCCGTGCCAGCGTTCGAGCGTTTCAAGACCGATGCAATCGGGGGTGAGCTGGATGACGCCGCCGCCCATCAGGGTTTCGGTGAGGCGGCCAAGCTGGGGCATTTCGAGGAAGGCGTCCATCGGCAGGTAGATATTGAGCTGCTTGCCTTCGCCGATGTCGTGCAGGGCTACAGTCGGGTGGGGAATGCCGGCCCAAAACGCGATGAGGCGGTTGTCTGATACCGAGACCGGGCCGCCATCGAAAACGTAGTCCATCCGGCC
>NZ_JAFKHD010000488.1 GCF_017307565.1 Devosia sp. | reverse complement strand
CCGGCCTGCTCACCGCACCCGAACCCAGTCCAAAGACGGGCGGTACGCCGAACGAATCGACTTCGCGCGGAAAATTCGCACCAGTCACTTCTTCGGTTACATCCAGCTCTTCGATGGACGCGGGATGCTCGGGTTCACTGACTGGCGCGATATCTGAAACGGCAAGCTCCGCGGCGATCAGGTCCGCAAGACTATCCTGATCAAGCGCCGGCATTGCGGGCGGCGGAACGACCGGTTCGGTGGGGGTAAAGACCGGGCTCGGCGCTGGCACTTCCTGAGGCGCAATGGCCACGGGCGCGACCGGCGCGCTCGGCACAGCCGCCGGCTGGGCAGGCGCTACCCGCTCCGCTATCTGCGGGATAACAGGAGCCTCTCTATGGGCAGGTTCTGGTGCGCCAAAAGCCGGCACGAAGGCGGTTGGCTCGATTCGTTGCTGCGGAGCCGCGGGCTCGGGGGCCTGCTGCCGCGGCTTGCGGTCAATGTCGAACGCGAAAGAATCGGGTGCCTGAGCATCACCGCCCGGAATTCGAACCGGCCGGGCGGGCGCTTCTGCAGCTTTGGGCTG
The DNA here is from genome assembly GCF_017307565.1 of Devosia sp. GTDB lineage: Bacteria > Pseudomonadota > Alphaproteobacteria > Rhizobiales > Devosiaceae > Devosia. The sequence goes on along the minus strand of NZ_JAFKHD010000488.1, from coordinate 6,414 downwards.
GACAGGCGCGGGAGGAACGTCGCCGCCCGGAATTCGGACCGCCACTGCCGGTTCGCTCTTGGCTTTGTCGCCCTGAGCATCCGCGGCCATGAGCCTTGCCAGTTCCGCGATCAGGTCGTCCGCGCTATCGGTCTGTCCTGCCATATGTTTCGGTTTCGCTGTCGTCATCGGCCAGCGCCCCTAGATTGCTGCAAACCCTTCCAAAGGGAATTTGCCGCGAGTTTTCACACTAATGCGCCCGAATTATGAAAGCTCTTCGGGGGCTGAAACGCCCAGAATCCCAAGGCCATTGCGAATTACCTGGCGCACGGCATCCACAAGCGCGAGTCGAGCCAAAGTGAGCTTTGGATCGGCTGCGTTAACAAATCGTAACGAGTGATCATCGTTGCCCTTCGCCCAGAAGCCATGGAAGGCCGCTGCGAGGTCGTGGACATAGAATGCAATACGATGCGGCTCGTGCGCAACTGCAGCTGCAGACACCGTCCGAGGCCAAGCCGCGAGGAGCCGGATCAGTTCCAGGTCGGCGGCCGAGGTCAGCAGTTCAACTTCCGCATCGGCAAGGGCAGCGGCGCTGAAATCCAGTCCCGGCACTTCGAGCGCAGCTTTGCGGAAGACCGAGTAAGCGCGCGCGTAGGCGTACTGCACATAGAAGACCGGGTTGTCGCGTGTTTGCTCTTTGACGACGGCGAAGTCGAAATCCATCGAGGCGTCGTTGCGGCGGAAGAGCAGCATGAAGCGCGTGGCGTCGGCGCCCACTTCCTCGACGACATCGGAAAGGAGGACGAGATCGCCGGAGCGCTTCGACATCTTGAACGGTTCGCCGTTCTTGAGCAGGCGCACGAGCTGGCAGATCCGTACGTCGATGTCGGCTTTGCCATGCGACACGGCTTTCACGGCCGCCTGTAGACGTTTCACATAACCCGAGTGGTCGGCGCCGAGCACGTTGACCATGTGGTTGAAGCCGCGGAGATATTTGTTGCGGTGATAGGCAATGTCGGCGGCGAAATAGGTGTAGCTGCCATCGGACTTGATCAGCGCGCGATCGGTGTCGTCGCCATAGTCCTTGGCGCGGAACAGGGTCTGCTCGCGGTCTTCCCAGTCTTCCGGCGTCTTGCCCTTCGGCGCATCAAGACGGCCTTCATAGACCATGCCCTGTTCGCGCAGCCAATCGAGCGTTGTCTGGATATCGCCGCCCTGGCCGTGGAGGGTACGCTCCGAGAAGAACACGTCATGGTGGATGTTGAGCTGCGCGAGGTCGGCCTTGATGAGCTCCATCATTGCCGCAAGAACGCGATCCTTGACGATGGGCAGGACTTCGCTTTCCGGCTTCGAGAGCAGGCTATCGCCGAACTCGGCCTTGAGCGCCTGCCCGACAGGCACGAGATAGTCGCCCGGATAGAGGCCGGGTGGAATTTCGATCGTTTCGCCTAGGGCTTCGCGATAGCGCAGCAGGGTCGACTGGGCGAGAATGGTGATCTGCCCGCCCGCGTCGTTGATGTAATATTCGCGCGTTACGTCATAGCCGGAATAGGCCATGAGCGAAGCGAGGGCGTCGCCGAAGACGGCACCCCGCGTGTGCCCGACGTGCATGGGGCCGGTGGGGTTGGCCGAGACATACTCGACGTTCACCCGCTCGCCCTTGCCCATGTCGGATTTGCCAAAGGCTTCCTTCTGCTCGCCAACGGCCTTCAGCACCTTGTGCAGGATCGGCGTTGCGAGACGGAAATTGATGAAGCCGGGGCCGGCAACCTCAATGGAGGTAACGTCGGCATCGGCCTTGAAGCGCTCAACCAGCGCAGCAGCAACCTCACGCGGATTGCGGCCGAGCGGCTTGGCCACGACCATGGCGGCATTGGTCGAGAGATCGCCATGTGCAGGGTCTCGCGGCGGCTCCACCACCACGCGCGACAGCAGATCGGCGCCCAGTTCAGGGTGATCGGCAAGCAGGGCCTCGGTGACCCGGGTGGTGAAAAGTGCAAAGATATCCATGACAAACCCGCTGGAAATGCTGGCAGGCGGTTAGCGGAATTCCGGGCGAGCGTCAAACAAGCGCTGATGTTCGTCAAGAGCATATGGGTCAGTCATGCCCGCAATGAAGTCCGCAACGATGCGGGCCCGGGCATTTTGATCCACCGTCTGTAGCGCCGCTTCACCCCAGCGTCCTGGCATGTCGCCACGCTCCATATAGGCCGTAAAAAGGCGCTCCACGACCGCTTCGCTCTCCCGCACTGGGCGCATGACGGCCTCGTCGCGATAGACGCGCTTATAAAGAACCTGTTTGAGGCCCTTCTCTGCCTCGGCCGTCGCTGGGGAAAAGGCGATCAGGGTTTTGCCGGCCTGACGCACGTCCTCTGCGCTTGTGATGCCGGCGTCCGAGATGAGTCGGGCGCTATGGGAGATAACATCCTCGATGGCGCGGGTGATCATCCGGCGCTGCACTTCATGTGTCTGCCGCTTTGCATCGACCTTGGGATAAAGTCCCTCCACCTCAAGCACGATCGGTCCCGCCATCGGCGCGTCTTCGAAATCGGACAGTTGCACGAGGCCGGCGCGCAGCGCGTCGTCAATGTCGTGGGCATTGTAGGCAATGTCGTCGGCGATTGCGGCGACCTGTGCCTCGAGGCTCGCATGGCTTGAGAGCCGAAGGTCGGCCACGGCCGGAATGTCTTCGATGCCGGCCGGCAGGCCCTCTTCCGCATAGCGGCCATAGGGGCGGCCGTCGGGGTAGAGCAGGGGGCCGTTGTGCTTCAAAATGCCTTCGAGCGTTTCCCAGGTCAGGTTCAGCCCGTCGTGCTCGGCATAGCGATTTTCGAGCCGCGTCACGACGCGGAGCGCCTGAACATTGTGGTCGAACCCGCCAAAGGGCGCCATGGCGCGGTGCAGTGCGCGCTCGCCCGCATGACCGAACGGGGTGTGGCCGAGGTCATGGCTGAGCGCGACGGCTTCTGCCAGGTCCTCGTTGAGCTGCAGGGCCCGCGCGATCGAGCGCGCGATCTGGCTGACTTCAAGCGTATGAGTCAGCCGATTGCGAAAATGCCGGCCCTCGTGATGCAGAAAAACCTGCGTCTTGTGCTGCAAGCGACGGAACGCGGTCGAGTGAATGATGCGGTCGCGATCGCGCTGGAATTCCGAACGAGTCGGGCTGGGACCGGTGCCGTAAAGGCGCCCGAGAGAGTCTTCCGGCTTGCTGGCGTAGGAGGCTGTTTCGCTCATCTTCTCGTTCCAGGCCTTTGCATTGGCGCCACATGCGCCTATCTTAAGGCCAGTGTTATGACATTACGACCGTATCGGACACTTCAATGACCGCAGCCGCCCTTGCCGAATCTCCCGCCGTGACCCTGTCGGATCGCGCCGCCAAGCGCGTGTCGCGAATTCTCTCGAAAGAGCCGACTGGAACCGTCCTGCGCATTTCGGTCGCTGGTGGCGGCTGTTCGGGTTTTCAGTACGAGTACAATCTCGTGCAGGAGACGGCGAACGAGGATGACCTCGTTTTGCAGAAGGGTGATGCCACAGTGCTCATCGATTCGCTGAGCCTGGAATTCATGGGTGGCGCGGAAATCGACTATGTCGACGATTTGATCGGCCAGTCGTTCCAGATCAAGAACCCGAACGCCATCGCGTCCTGCGGTTGTGGCACGAGTTTCGCCGTCTAAGACTATTTCAAGAACATTTCTGGAGGGGAACATGGGCGCGCGCGTCAACGCGGTCATGGATGAGGCTGTGTCCGGCAACAAAATCGTCGGGGCAGAGGTTATTGTCTATCGTCATGGCAATCTGGTCCTGCGGCGCACCGCAGGTCATTTCGATCGCGAGGCCGGCGCGCCGATGATCGAGAATGCCATCTACCGGCTCGCTTCGGTCACCAAGCCTGTCGTCGCGGCGACCGCCCTGGCCATGATCGACAAGGGGCTTTTGAGCCTTGGCGATCTCGTTTCCGACCACCTCGACTATTTCGCGCCAAGGCTCGAAGACGGTTCGCTGGCAGCGATCACTATCCATCATCTGCTGACCCACACCGCCGGCCTTGCCTATGGCTATGCCGATCCGACGATTTCGACCGGCCTTGGACCATCGGACAAGGATTTCAGGGCCAACTTCTCGCTGGTCGCGGCGGCGCCACTGCTTTTCGCTCCGGGGACGGGTTGGAACTATTCGGTGGCCATCGACGTACTCGGCGCCGTTCTTGCGACTGTCGTAGGCGGCTCGCTGCAGGATGCGGTGCAGACGCATCTGACGGGCCCTCTGGGCATGAGCGAGACCGGCTTTTTCGTCGCCGATCGTGCGCGCCTCGCAAAACCCTATGCCGATGGCACGCCTCCAACGGCCATGGCCGATCCGCAATCGGTCGAGGGCGACGATGGTGGTTCGGTAGTGTTTTCTCCCTCGCGCATCTTTAGCGATAAGGCCTTCCAGTCGGGCGGCGCCGGCATGGCTGGCACGGCGGAGGATATCGCAAAGTTCCTTGAGGCCCTGCGCACGGGCGGCGGCGCTGCGCTGAAGCCCGAGACAGTCGCGCTTGGATTCTCCAATCGTATTGGCGACCTCTATCGTAAGGACCAGGGCCAGCGCTTCGGCTATTTCGGCGCGGTGATCGATGATCCTGCGGCGGCCGAGTCGCCTTCTGCCGCGGGCACGGTCAATTGGGGTGGGGTTTATGGCCATTCCTGGCTTGTCGATCCCGCCAATGCCATTACGATAGTGTCCATGAGCAATACGGCGCTCGAAGGGTGTACGGGGCGCTACCCCAAGGACCTCATTCGCGCCGTTTATGCCGACCTCAACTAACGCCGGAGAGAGCCATGGCCTTGCGCATTGCCACCTGGAATATCAACGGCATCAAGGCCAGGCTCGAACTGCTGGTCCGCTGGCTTGAGGAAGAAAAGCCCGACATCGTCGGGCTACAGGAAATCAAGACCGTCGACGAGGGCTTTCCGACCGCCGAGATCGAGGCGCTCGGCTACAATGTCGTGACCCACGGCCAGAAGAGTTGGAACGGTGTGGCGCTGCTTTCAAAGCTGCCATTCGATGAGGTGCATCGTGGCCTGCCGGGCGACGACGCGGATGAGCAGTCGCGATTGATCGAAGGCGTCTTTTCGGTCGAAGGCGGCGTTGTCCGCGTCTGCAACATCTACCTGCCGAACGGAAACCCGGTCGACACCGAGAAATTCCCCTACAAGCTGCGCTGGATGGATCGCCTCAACACTTTTGTTGCTGGCCGTCTGGCTCTGGAAGAGCCGTTCGTCCTCATGGGCGATTTCAACCTCATCCCCGCGCCCATCGACGCTCACGACCCCGACGCATGGTGGGGCGACGCGCTCTATCGTCCGGAAAGTCTCGAGCGGTTCCGTACTTTGCGTAACCTAGGCATGACCGATGCGCTGCGCGCGATCACCGGCGAGCAGGCCTTTACCTTCTGGGACTTCCAGGCCGGCGCCTGGCGTCGCAATGCCGGTATCCGCATCGACCACCTGATGCTGTCTCCGCAGGCGACGGATCGGCTGGACGATGTCACCGTTCACAAGGATGTTCGCGGCTGGGACAAGCCGAGCGATCATGTTCCGGTGGAAGGTGTCTTCAGCTTCTAGCGCCTGATCTTCGGTCGCTTGACGCCTCGACTTCGTGCCGCCAAGGATGCGGCATGAATTCTGTCTGCCGGTTTTCCGCATGAATGGTTCGCCGACCGATTGGCTCGACGCTGAAACGCCGACTCCGGCGGAGACTCTGCACGTCGATGTGAACGGCTATGAAGGTCCGCTCGATCTGTTGCTGGATCTGGCGCGCCGCCAAAAGGTCGACCTTGCGGCGATCTCCATTCTTGCGCTCGCAGAACAGTACCTCTCCTTCATCGACAAGGTGCGCGAGCGGCGCATCGAGGTGGCGGCCGACTATCTCGTGATGGCCGCCTGGCTCGCCTATCTCAAGAGCCGCCTCATGGTGCCGCAGGCGCCCGACGACGACGAACCTTCAGGCGAGATGCTGGCGGCCATGCTGCAGTTCCGGTTGAAGCGGCTCGAAGCCATGCGACTTGCTGCCAGTCGTCTCCTAGGACGCCCGCGGCTTGGCCTCCAGATCTACTCGCGCGGCGCGCCGGAGCCGCTGGAGATTGCGCGGAAATCTATTTGGGAGGCGAGCTACTACGAGTTGCTGAAAGCCTACTCGGCGCAGCGCGAACGTGGTTCCGTCACGGAGTACCGCCCATTCGTTCGTACCGTCTGGTCCCTGCAGGAGGCACGGGACATCCTGCAAAGACTGATCGGGGACAGCTCCGAATGGGTGTCGATGGACACCTATCTCGAACAATACCTGTCACGGCCCGATGAACGCTCCACGGTCCGCGCCTCCACCTTTGCCTCCAGTCTGGAACTGGTGCGCCAGGGCGAAATCGAAGTGCGCCAGACCGAGACTTTCGGCCCC
>NZ_JAFKHD010000487.1:7074-8196 GCF_017307565.1 Devosia sp. | reverse complement strand
CCGCCGGGTCTTCGGCGGAAAGCAGGCACCCGCATTAAAGCCATGGAGGTGTGCGCGCAAGAGCAGGCAGCAACGGCGCGGGTACATACAAGAACGAAAAACCCCGGGCCGAACGGTCCAGGGGTTCACATTTCGGTGCTGCTTAAAGCGGCGCGATTACATGGATTTAACCGGCTCGGGACCTGCTTCGTTGGTCGTCGGCGACAGCGATTCAGTTACGCAGAGCGAGCTGTCCTTGAACGCGCAATTGTTCACGTCAGACGTGGAGGCCGCAAAGGTCGGAGCCGCGGTCGCGGAAATCAGCAGTGCGGCAACGAGGCCGCCAAGGATGGCTTTCATAAATGGTCTCCTTAGTATGAAATCGCGACGTGTCTAGTGCCGCTCACCTTGCTTAAGCGTTACGAACAAAAGCAAAATTGGCCACGACGGCTCAGTTTTCCAGTGGGGGGAGATCACCGGTAACCAGGCCGTCGCTGGGTAGTGCCGGACTCTCAGGCAATCAGGCCCGAGTGCCCCAATACGCTGGCACGAAGGCCGGCGCTAATCAGTCGCCAGTGGTCGGGGAGAGCGACTCGGTGACGCAGAGCGACTTGTCCTTGAATGCGCAGTGGTCGGCAGCGAAGGACGGGGTGGCAACGCCGGCAACCATGACCGAGGCGATGACGAGTGCGAAGATCTTCTTCATTTGGTGTGTCTCCGTGTGTTGTTGACGAGACAGAAATAACCACCCCAGCATTGCATCAACATTGCACGCGGATAAAATCACTCAACAAAATCATGAACTTAACGTAATGTAGCGGCAATGTATATGAATTTCCGGTCATGCTTGCGGCGTTCGCTGGGCCAAAACATGGCAGTTCCGTGACGGCGCCCGGTGGGGCGCCATCCGTGCCTTGCGCGATGGTGGAGTGAGCCAGTTGACCTATAAGCCGGGTTCTGTAGGGCCGCGTAAAACGCGACGTGGTGGCCATTCATCTGAGGCGCCTGTTGCCAGGGCGCTCGTGCAACCAACCCGGATGACCTGGCCTCAAAACCGGCTGGGGCAAGCCCCGCGTCATCCCTATTTGGTCTTGCTCCCGGTGGGGTTTACCGTGCGGCCCCTGTTGCCAGCGGCCCGGTGCG
>NZ_JAFKHD010000487.1:0-6994 GCF_017307565.1 Devosia sp. | reverse complement strand
CCGCACCCTTTCACCCTTACCCCGGCGAACCGGGGCGGTTTGCTTTCTGTGGCACTTTCCCTGGGGTCGCCCCCGGCGGCTGTTAGCCGTCACCGTGTTTCGAAGGAGCCCGGACTTTCCTCCGGCATGAGGTTACCCTCATGCCAGCGGCCACCCGGTCAACTGGCGCGCCGATGTAGGGGCGCGCCCTGCCCCGCGTCAAGCGCGAAGATCAGGCAAGCAGCGGCTGCGGCCTTGGTTTTGTGATCGCCTGGTAGGCAAGGTTAATGGCAGCCATGCGGGCTGTCGCCACATCGATCAGCTCTTCGGGCACACCCTTGGCGATCAGGCGATCGGGGTGGTGTTCGGCAACCAGCAGGCGATAGACACGGCGCACTTCCTCGGGCGGCGCATCCTGGGAAAGGCCGAGAACCACATAGGGATCGACGCCTTCTTCGAGCATTACATGCTGGGCCGCGATCTGTTCGAAGCGGACTTCGTCGAAACCGAAAATGGCACTGACCGAGCGCAGATAATCGAGTTCGGCTTCATGCACCAGGCCATCGGCCGTCGCGATGAAGAAGAGACCATCGAGCACGTGCTCCAGCGTTTCGGGCGCATCGGCGAAGAAGCGGGCCACCTTGCGCGCATAGGCCTCGTAGCCGGCCACATCCTGCTTGGCGAGGTTGAACAGGCGCTCCACCTGAGGCTCCTGCCCCTTGGTGATTTCAACGGTGGCGTTGAAGGCGCGAACTTCGGACGCCGTGACGGCACCATCGGCCATGGCCATCTTGGCCGAGAGGGCGATCAGGGCAAGCGTGAACGCAGCCTCGCGGCCGCCGGGCAGCCAGGTGTCGGGATCGAGGATATTGGCGATATGACCGACCACGCCGGTGCGTCGCGAAAACGAACCGAGAAAGCTCGAAAGCTTATGCCAGACATCGCGATTTTCTTCAGCCTTGCGTACGCAGCACAGCATCGGCCTTGCCCTCATACCTGTCGAGTCAGCCCCGAATTATAGGGTACGCAGATTATCCATGCATTGCGCGGCGGTCCATGGCCCCTAGCGCATGGGAGACGCCCGCTGCCCGACGGTCAGAACGGCACGTAATAGACGTCGTTGTCGCGCTGCGGGTAGCGCTGCGCTGGCCGATTGTTGCCCGGACCTTCATCGAGCCAGAAGCCGTTGCCGTCATAGGCCGGCTGGTTCTGTTGCACCTGATAGGTGGCACTGCTCTGCTGGTTACGACGGGCCAGAAATTCCGACAGCGGGCCGGATTCCCAGTCTTGCAGATCTTCGGAGCTAACGAAATCGCCCTGCTGCTGTTGCTGCGGTGGCAAAGCGGCTGGGGGCACCGTTGGACGGTCGATGATCAGCGGCTGCTGGTTCGATGCAAGCGGAACCGTAACCGGCTGCGGACGCATCGAGAGCGGCATCGGAATCGGGGCAACCTTGGGCGGCAAGGCGGCAACCTGCTGGTTCGGCTGGGTCACGGGCGGCTGGGTGGCCGGCGGCGTGGTGGCCGTCTGCGTCGGCGTGGGCGCCGTTGGTGCGGGCGTCGCGATCTGCGGCTTTGTGGCGGGTTGCGTGGGCTTGGTCGCCGCCGGAGCACCGCCGCCAGTGATATAGCTCGGCAGCTCCCTGCCGGACTGCAGGAAGCCGTCGACGGGGTCTGACGAGCTGGCAACGGCCTGCGGCGTGGTTTCTGGCACCGGAGCAGGCTTTGGCGCTTCAGCGGCCTTCTCGACGGCAGGCGCGGGCTTGGCGGCAGCGGGCGGCGTTGTCGCAGCGGGCGCGGTCGGCGTGGCGTCGACTACGGCGATGCTAGGCCCGGCGCCGCCGGCGAATGCACCGCTGATATAGTCAGCAGCAGGAATCCCAATGACGAGCAGCGCCCCGGCCCATGCCAGGCCATTGGTCAGGCGGCGATCCATCTTCATAGGTCTATTCGGCTCCGCTTTGCGACGCGATTGATCTGCCGATCAAGGCGAACTTGGTGGCCATTTTATGAACCACCCGTTCACAACCTTCTGCGGCCAACAAGCTGAACAGAAGCTGAATGGCAGGAGACGGGCGTGTTCCGGCCCATGCCCCTGCCCCACAACCCCTAGTTTGGACGCCGCCCGAGCAGGCGCGCCAGCGCCAGGACCAGGTTGGATCGGTTGAGCGTATAGAAGTGGAACTCGGTGACACCCTCATCGAGAAGCTCGGTCACCTGCTCGGCGGCAACGGCTGCGGCCACCAGCGCATGCGTATCCGGATCGTCCTCGAGCCCCTGGAAACGCTCGGCCAGCCAATCGGGAATCGAGGCGCCGCAGCGCGCGGCAAAGCCCGAAATCTGCTTGAACGAGTGAATCGGCTGGATGCCGGGCACGATGGGCGCATTGACACCGGCCTTGCGGGCGCGCTCGACGAACCTGAGGTAGTCCGCATTGCGGAAAAACATCTGCGTGATGGCACGGTTGGCGCCGGCGTCGACCTTGCGCTTGAGATTGTCGATATCGGCGTCCCAGTCGGCACTCTGCGGGTGCTTTTCGGGATAGGCGGCGACGGAAATGTCGAAATCGCCGATCTTGCGGATACCGGCCACAAGGTCCGCCGCGTTCTGATAGCCCTGGGGATGTGGAACGAAGGGCTGACCGATGCCCTCCGGCGGATCACCGCGCAGGGCCACGATGCTCTTCACACCCGCCTCGGCAAAGCCGTGCACCACGTCATTGACCTCGCCCTTCGAGGCGCCCACGCAGGTGAGGTGCGCTGCGGCCGGCACGCCAGTGTCGGATGTGATATTGCGCACCATGCGCAGGGTGCGTTCGCGGGTCGAGCCGCCGGCGCCATAGGTAACCGAAACGAAACGTGGTTTCAGCGGCGCCAGCTTGTTGATCGACTCCCAGAACTTTTCTTCCATCGCGTCCGTCTTGGGCGGGAAGAACTCGAAGGAAATCTGCAGTGGGGGGCGCTTGTCAGCGGTGAGGCGACTGGCGCGGTGGTCGTCGTCGATCATGGGTCTATTCCGTGTCTGTGCGGTCGCTGAGGCGCCAGAGGCATACCGTCAGTCCACCGTCCGTGTTCTTGCTGGGGAACTCGCGCACCGACTGCACCCGCAATCCGGCGGCCTCGGCCCAGCCTGTCATCTGCTCGCGCGATAGACCAAGCCGGCGATGGGCATGGTCCGTGCGCAGGAATTCGAGGGCGTGCGGCGCAAAATCCACGATCAGGATTTCGCCACCTCGCCTCAGGAGGCGTCGCGCCTGTGCCAGCATTCGGCCGGGATCGTCGAAATAGTGCAGCACCTGGTGGATCACCACCACATCGGCCTGCCCGATCGAGGTGTCGAGCGCGGCGATGTCGCCCAGCCGCACCTGCGCATGGTTCACGCCAGCCGAAGCAAGGCGCGAGCGGGCGACCGCAAGCATTTCGCGGCTAGAATCGACGCCGATGGCCCGCTTGTAGACCGGCGCCAGCAGTTCGAGCATTCGGCCCGTGCCGGTGCCGAGATCGACGAGAAGATCGACGACGCGGTTCTGCAGCGCTTCGAGCAACGCCGCTTCTACAGCCTCCTCGGGCACATGCAGGGTCTTGAGCAGGTCCCAGCTATCGGCGACCTTGGCGAAATAGGCCGTGGCTAAAGCCTGCTGCGCGGCCATCGCTGCCGCCTGACGGTCCCGATCGCGCTGACGCTCGGGATTGTCGTGGTCGATACGGGCCACGAGCCAGCGCGCCAGCTCGGCACCATGGCCGTGCGGCGCCAGCCCATAATAGGCCCAGGCGCCCTCGGCATGGCGCTGGATGAGGCCGGCGTCGGCGAGCAGTTTTAGGTGGCGGGAAACGCGGGGTTGGCTCTGATCGAGGATCTCGGTAAGATCCTTCACCGAATGATCGCCATCGGCGAGCAGCGCCAGAAGCCGCAAACGCGTGCTCTCCCCTGCAGCCTTCAAAACACCGACCAGTTCCGACACGTTCTTCCTCGCTAGATATAAAGATATGTTTATATCTGGAACGAGTGCAAGGTCCAGTGTTTTTAGCGCACCGACCGCAAAGCAAAGCCCGGCGCCAGAACTCGCCTGGGCCGGGCTCGAGATATTGGCGGGCGCTGCGGCTTAAGCCGACATAGCCTCCGGCTGATGCACCTGCGCGGCAGCGTTGCGACGGCGGAAGGAGTGGGCGCGCCAAAGCTCAAAAATGTTGCGCGCCTCTTCCTCGTCGAGAGCTTCGAAGCGGCTGACCATCATCTCCTGATGGTCATGGGTGGGCATATCACGCCAGGGTAAGGTCGAGGCGATGGCACCGAAAAGATCGGACTTGAGACCGGCTGCGCGTAACGCAACGGTTACGGCTGCATAGTCCTGGCTCGCGAGCCATTTGACCACGATTTCCGGGGCAACGCGCAGCATCACCGCGATGGCGGCAGCGGCGTGGTGACCATAGCCGAAGCGGGCAAAACGGGCGAGCGCACGATCATCGAGCTGCTTGCGATCGGTCAGCGCGCGGACCTGGTTATAGGCAACCTTCCACTCCTGCGCGTTGAAACCGGCGCGGTTGCGGATGCGCTTGTAGACGACGGCGTTGACCTTGCCGGCCGTGACCGGATCGAAGCGGCCGTCGACTTCGCCGAGGGTTTCGAGAACCTTGTCGGCGACGGAGTCGATTTCACCGCGCAGCGATTTCCAGTCGATTTCGGCGCGGTTGCGAAGGTCTTCGGCAATGGCTTCGTCCTGGCTGGCACGGGCCACCAGCTTTTCGAGCGTGGTGCGACCAATCTCGGCATTGGCATTGCGAACCAGCCGGATAACCGTTGAGGAATCGCCATGCTCGACCACCGCCTCGCTGACGCGTTCGGTAACCGATGAGCGACCGGCAATGGCTTCGCGGTGCGCTTCGGACTGCTTTTCGATGATGTCGATCAGATCGTCGTCGCTGAGCACGCTGGAGAATTCGAGCAGCGGACGCGCCACTTCGATATCGTCATTGGCAAGCTTGACGACGACGGTGCCCGGAGCGCGCTGCAGCGGCGCGAGAATCTTCGCCACATGAGCGCGGGCCTCGACTTCCACGAGCTCGGCGAGGAGGCATAGCGCCTCGTCATACTGGACCACCTGCTCATCGTCGCATCGGTCCGATACGAAGCTGAAAAGCTTGGCCATATTGCGGAATAGCTGGTCCCGCTCCGAATGGCTGTCCTCGCCATTGAGCACACGAAAGCTCGCAAACGCACGACGGCCTTCTTCGAATTCACTCATAACCTTCTCCGGGCGGGATACCGCATAGATGGAATGAAATTGCGGGGAGACTCGCTTGGGAGTGCTGAAGGCAACCGGGAGCAATTGAATCAAATTGCCAAATCCCCAGGACCAACAAAAAGGGCCCCGGGAAAATCTCCCGGGGCCCTCTGCTTTTTAGCTGTTCGCAGGACTTAGAGCAGGTCGAAGCGGTCTGCGTTCATGACCTTGGTCCAGGCAGCAACGAAGTCGCTGACGAACTTGGTCTGCGCATCGGCGCTTGCATAGACTTCGGCCAGGGCGCGCAGCACCGAATTGGAGCCGAATGCCAGGTCGACGCGGGTTGCCGTCCACTTGACCTCGCCGCTCTTGCGGTCGACGCCTTCGTAGAGCGTCTTGGCGTCCGAAGTCGCCTTCCACTGCGTGCTCATGTCGAGCAAATTGACGAAGAAGTCGTTGGTCAGAACGCCCGGGCGCTTGGTGAACACACCATGTTCGGCACCGCCGACATTGATGTTGATGGCGCGCAGGCCACCAAGCAACACGGTCAGTTCGGGCGCAGTCAGCGTCAGCAGTTGCGCACGATCGAGCAGCACGACTTCGGCCGGGACGGCGAGAGCCGGGTTCTCGTAGTTGCGGAAACCGTCAGCGGGCGGCTCGAGGAAGTCGAAGCTTGCAGCGTCGGTCTGCTCGGCAGTCGCATCGGTACGGCCGGGCGTGAAGGGCACGGCAACGTCGTGTCCGGCAACGCGTGCAGCCTGTTCGATACCGGCACCACCAGCCAGGACGATCAGGTCGGCGAGCGAGATCTGCTTGCCGCCACGGGCGTTCTGGTTGAACTCGGTGCGGATGGTTTCGAGGGCTTCGAGCACACGAGCCAGTTCCAGCGGCTGGTTCACCGCCCAATCCTTCTGCGGAGCCAGGCGAATGCGGGCACCATTGGCACCGCCGCGCTTGTCACCGCCGCGGAAGGTCGAGGCCGAAGCCCAGGCCGTGCCGACGAGATCGGAAACCGAAAGACCGGAAGCCAGAACCTTCTGCTTCAGTTCGGCAATGTCAGCAGCGTCGACGAGAACGCCGGTGACGGCCGGAAGCGGGTCCTGCCAGATCAGCTCTTCCTTCGGCGCTTCCGGGCCGAGATAGCGCGAGCGCGGGCCGACGTCGCGGTGAGTCAGCTTGAACCAGGCGCGGGCGAAAGCTTCGGCAAAGGCCTGCGGGTCTTCGAGGAAACGACGCGAAATCTGTTCGTAGATCGGGTCGAAACGCAGCGAGAGGTCCGTGGTCAGCATCGTCGGACGGTGCTTCTTGCCCGGAACATGGGCGTCCGGAATGATTTCTTCGGCGTCCTTGGCTTCCCACTGGATGGCGCCAGCCGGGCTGCGGGTCTGCACCCATTCGTACTTGAAGAGGTTCTCGAAGAAGAAGTTGCTCCACTGGGCCGGGGTCTGGGTCCAGGTCACTTCAAGACCGCTGCCGATGGTGTCGGCGCCGTGGCCAGTGCCATAGGAGCTGGTCCAGCCAAAGCCCTGCTCGGCAAGGTCGGCCGCTTCCGGATTGTCGCCCTTGTACGATTCAGCCGAAGCGCCGTGGGTCTTGCCGAAGGTGTGGCCGCCGCCGATCAGGGCAACGGTTTCCTCGTCGTTCATCGCCATGCGCTTGAACGTTTCGCGGATGAACTTGGCAGCCGAAAGCGGATCGCCATTGGCGCCCGGACCTTCGGGATTGACGTAGATCAGGCCCATTTCGGTGGCGCCGAGACCGCGATCGAAATTTTCGAGCGGGCGGTGCTTCAGCC
>NZ_JAFKHD010000486.1 GCF_017307565.1 Devosia sp. | reverse complement strand
GCGCGGCCATAGGAGAAGGTCATCGGCCAGGGCTTGAACGGAATGCGGTTCATGGCCGAGAGGTGGGCCGTTGCTTCTTCGTCGGTCTGGCCGCCGGAGAGGAAGGCAATGCCGGGAACGGCGGCGGGAACGTGGGCCTTCAGGACGTCGACGGTGCGACGGGCGACTTCTTCGATCGAGGGGCGTTCACGCGAATTGACGCCGGGTAGCACCATATTGGGCTTGAGCAGCATACCCGAGAGTTCGACGCCAGCGAGGCGCAGTTCCTTGAAGACGTTTTCGAGCACTTCGCCGGTGACCTGGGCGCAGCGTTCGAGCGAGTGATTGCCCGGCTCGCCATCGCCCACCACTTCCGGCTCGACCACCGGCACGATGCCGGATTCCTGGCAGAGAATGGCGTAGCGGGCCAGCGCGTGGGCATTGGCGCGGATATTGTTGCGGGTGGGGGCGATGTCATTGATGGTGATGACGGCGCGCCACTTGGCAAAGCCGGCGCCAAGTTCGGCATAGCGCGTCAGACGCTGGCGCAGCCCATCAAGGCCCTCGGTGATCTTTTCGCCGCTATCGCCGGGCATGGGGAAGGCGCCGCGGTCGACCTTGATGCCAGGAATGACGTCGGTATCGGCAAGAATGGCGCGGAACGGGGTGCCGTCGGCAGCCGATTGTTCCAGCGTTTCCTCGGTGAGGATGACCCCGGAAATGTAGTTGCGCATGGCATCGGTCGAGCGGAACAGCATCTCGCGATAGTCGCGACGCAGGTCGAGCGAATTGGGCAGATTGATCTTGGCGAAGCGTTTGGCGATCGTGCCTTCGGATTCGTCAGCGGCCAGAATGCCCTGGCCTGGCGTCATCAGCTTCTGGGCGATGGCATTGAGCGACTTGGTCATTTGGTCTGGCGCCTTGCTGTAAAAACGGGATTGGCAAAGCTTAGACTTTCGGGTGCTTGCGTCGATTAGACCTTGGGTTATCAGACGAAAGGATAGTCTTGTATGGTAGATTCTTTTGGAACTTGGCAGCGCCGGTCTTTCATCGTAAAACGACGATCAAGCTGAGTCCTTCAGTTCAATTTCCCCAAGCGATGGATAAAAAGATGAGCACGCAACCACACGTGACCTTCCACGATGGCCGTTCCATTCCCCAGATTGGCCTCGGGGTGTGGCAGACGCCCAATGACGTCGCCGTCACCGCCGTCGAAGCCGCACTCAAGGCCGGCTATCGCCACATCGACACTGCCGCCGTCTATCAGAACGAAGAGGGCGTGGGGCAGGGGATCGTCA
Source organism: Devosia sp. (assembly GCF_017307565.1). Classification (GTDB taxonomy): domain Bacteria; phylum Pseudomonadota; class Alphaproteobacteria; order Rhizobiales; family Devosiaceae; genus Devosia. The sequence goes on along the minus strand of NZ_JAFKHD010000486.1, from coordinate 5,743 downwards.
AGTCGGGCGTTGCCCGCAACGATATCTTCCTCACCACCAAGGTCTGGAACGACGACCAGGGCTTTGACCAGACGCTGCGCGCCATGGATGCCAGCCTGAAGCGTTTGGGGACCGACTATGTGGACCTCTATCTCATCCACTGGCCCTCGGCCTATCGTGGCAAATATTTGGAAACCTGGAAGGCGCTGATCCGCCTCAAGGAAGAAGGCAAGGCCCGTTCGATCGGTGTCTCGAATTTTGAGGGGACCTATATCGACGAGCTGATCGATGCGACCGGTGTTTCGCCCGTCATCAACCAGGTCCAGCTCCATCCCCGCTTTCAGCAGCGCAAGCTGCGGGCGGCCTATGAGCCGAAAAAGATCATCACGGAAAGCTGGAGCCCGCTGGGGCAGGGCAAGTTGCTGGCCGATCCGGTGATCGCAGGTATCGCTCAGCGTCACGGCAAGAGCGCGGCGCAGGTGATCATCCGCTGGCATATCGAAGAGGGTTTGGTGGTCATTCCGAAATCGGTGACCCCGAGCCGCATCGTCGAGAATTTCGATGTGTTTGATTTTGCGCTGAGCGATGCGGACAAGGCAGCGATCAATGGGCTTGATGCCGCCGATGGCCGTATCGGGTCGGATCCGGTGACGGCGCAGTTTTGATTCCTGTGCCTCTGTCGCTGCGTCATTCCCGCTTTCGCGGGGATGACGCGGTGCATGGCGATAGAAAGGGCGTCGCTTACCCCTGAAGCGGCGCCGTTTCGTCCAGGACGCCGGCGATGGAGTTGATCACCCGGCTTGCCTCGTCGAGTTTGCCGGCAAAGGCGCGCTCGGTAGCTTCGAGTTCGCCGGCAATCTCGTGGCCGGCCTGGGTCAGGGTGTCCACTTCGGCTTCGAGCGCGGCGATCCTGCGTTCGGCTTCGGCCAGTTCGTCGAGGACGGCAATGCCGGCCATCACGGTCAGGCGGTTGTCGCCGATTTCGCCGACGGCGCCCTTGAGGCCTTCGACCTGGGTGTTGAAGCGTTCTGCCAGGGCGATGAGGTGCCCCTGCTGGCCCTCTTCACAGGCCATGCGATATTTGCGTCCGTTGATTTCGACATTGACCTCGGGCATCGCCTACTCCGTCTTTGCAAGGACAGAACGCACGGTTTCCATGGCCTCAACAAGGCGGCGGGAAACATCGTGGGCACTATCGTCGAGCCGCTTGGCCCGCGCCGAGGTCTTGTCGAGCTCGGTAGCAAGGCGCGCACGCTCCTGCACGAGGCGCTGGGTATCCACCTCGATACGCTTGAGGCGCTGCATGCGGCCGGTCAGATCGGCCAGGCTCTGGTCGAGTCGGCCCATGGCAGCGTCGAAGCGCGCGGCCGCTGCGGCAAGTCCGTCTTCATCCTGTCCGTCACTCATCGGGCGCAAATACCCCAAACACAACGTCGTTTCATAACCCAGGAGCCTGCCCCAAGCCCGGCCCCTTTGCAACCGCTGGGTCCAGAACCATGCGTGTAAATCAGCCGTAAGACTGGACGGCTCGGGCTTTGGGCGACATTGACAGCAGGGACGAACCTGTTATGCCTCAAACCGCCTTTGGGGAGGAGGTCGAACGGCCTCTCATCCCCCTGAAACCCTGCCTTCCTCAGCACAGAGAGCGGCCCGCCCGATGACGAACACAGCCCAGCAGAACGAATTGGCCAATGCGATCCGGTCCCTTTCCATGGACGCCGTCGAAAAAGCCAATTCCGGTCACCCCGGCCTGCCCATGGGTTGCGCCGATATCGCCACCGTTCTTTTCACCAAGGTGATGAAGTTCGACCCCGCGAACAGCCACTGGGCCGATCGCGACCGCTTCATTCTCTCGGCCGGCCATGGCTCGATGCTGCTCTACTCGTCCCTGTATCTGCTCGGCTACAAGGACATGACTATCGAGCAGGTGAAGAATTTCCGCCAGCTCGGTTCCAAGACCGCTGGCCACCCGGAATTCGGTCATGCCGAAGGCATTGAAACCACCACCGGTCCGCTCGGCCAGGGCCTTGCCAATTCGGTCGGCTTTGCCGTTGCCGAAGCCAAGCTCGCCGCCGAATTCGGTTCCGATATCGTTGATCACCACACCTGGGTTCTCGCCGGCGACGGCTGCCTCATGGAAGGCATTTCCCAGGAAGCGATTTCGCTTGCCGGCCACCTCAAGCTTAACAAGCTCGTGGTGATCTGGGACAACAACAACATCACCATCGACGGCAAGGTTTCCAATGCCGACTCGACCGACCAGATCGCCCGCTTCAAGGCAGTGGGCTGGAACACGATCGAGATCGACGGCCACGATCAGGCCGCCATCGAAAAGGCGCTCAACGACGCCAAGAAGTCGACCGACAAGCCGACCCTGATCGCTGCCAAGACCACGATCGGTTTCGGCGCGCCGAAGAAGGCCGGTACGGAAAAGGTTCACGGCTCGCCGCTCGGCGCCGAGGAACTTGCCGGTGCCAAGGCGGCTCTCGGCATCGACTACCCGGCCTTTGAAATCCCGGCACACATTCTTGAAGCCTGGCGCGCCGCCGGCACCCGCAGCCAGAACCTGCGCGGCGAGTGGGAAGCGCGTCTTGCCAAGTCCGACAAGAAGGCCGAATTCGAGCGTCGCATGGCTGGCAGGCTGCCGGCCGACTTCGACGCCGCCATGGCCGCCTACAAGGAAAAGCTCGTCGCCGAAAAGCCCAAGGTTGCGAGCCGCAAGGCTTCGCAGATGGCGCTTGAAGTCATCAACAAGATCGTGCCGGAAACTCTGGCCGGTTCGGCTGACCTCACCCATTCGAACCTGACCAATACGCCCGAGACGCTGCCCTTCCAGGCTGACAACCGTCTTGGCCGCTACATGATGTACGGTATTCGTGAGCACGAAATGGGCGCGGCCATGAATGGCGTGGCGCTGCATGGTGGTCTCATTCCCTATGGCGGTACCTTCATGGTCTTCACCGACTATGCCCGCCCGGCGATCCGTCTCTCGGCCCTGATGGAACAGCGCGTCATCTATGTCATGACCCACGACTCCATCGGTCTTGGCGAAGACGGCCCGACCCACCAGCCGGTGGAACACCTGACCGCGCTGCGCGCCATTCCGAACCTGCTGGTTTTCCGTCCGGCCGACGCGGTTGAAACCGCCGAGTGCTGGGAACTGGCGATGAAGAGCGAGAAGGCCCCGTCGATCCTGGCACTGTCGCGTCAGAACCTGCCAGCCGTGCGCACCGAAAACTCGACCGAGAACAAGTCGGCCAAGGGCGCCTATACGCTGATTGGTCCCGCCGACGCCGATGCCGTGATCTTTGCGACCGGTTCGGAAGTAGCGATTGCCGTCGAGGCCCAGAAGGCGCTGACCGAGCAGGGCATCAAGGCCCGCGTCGTTTCGGTGCCGTCCATGGAACTCTTTGCCAAGCAGTCCGACGCCTACAAGGCCGAAGTGCTGGGCAAGGCCAAGGCCCGCGTGGCCGTCGAAGCTGGCATCGAGATGAGCTGGAGCAAGCTGCTGGGCGACAAGGGTCGCTTTGTCGGCATGCACTCGTTCGGCGCTTCCGGCCCGATCGAGGCGCTCTATGCCCACTTTGGCATTACGTCCAAGGCCGTTGTTGAAGCCGTCACCGCACAGTTGTAAGAGAGCGTCGCCTCCCTTTCTCCTTTCCTCCCTCTAGGAGCGCTAATCATGGCAGTTCGCGTCGCCATCAATGGTTTTGGCCGTATCGGCCGCAATATCCTGCGTGCTATCGTCGAGTCCGGTCGTACCGATATCGAAGTGGTTGCCGTCAACGATCTCGGCCCGGTTGAGACCAATGCCCACCTGCTGCGCTATGACAGCGTGCACGGTCGGTTCCCGCACCAGGTGATCGTCGAAGGCGACACGATCAAGACCGCCGGCCAGACCATCAAGGTCACCGCCGTCAAGAACCCGGCCGAGTTGCCGCATGCCGCCATGGGCGTCGATATCGTGCTCGAATGCACCGGTATCTTCACGTCCAAGGAAAAGGCCTCGGCTCACCTGCAGGCCGGCGCCAAGAAGGTCATCGTTTCGGCTCCGGCGGAAGGTGCAGACAAGACTATCGTCTTCGGCATCAACCACGCCTCGCTGACCAAGGATGACATCGTCATCTCCAACGGTTCGTGCACCACGAACTGCCTCGCCCCGATGGCCCTCGTCATGAACGAGCTCGTCGGTATCGAGAAGGGCATGATGACCACGGTCCATTCCTATACCGGTGACCAGCCGACCCTGGACACCATGCACAAGGATCTCTATCGCGGTCGCGCTGCTGCGCTTTCGCAGATCCCGACCTCGACCGGCGCCGCCAAGGCCATCGGTCTCGTGCTGCCCGAACTCAAGGGCAAGCTCGACGGTATCTCGATCCGCGTGCCGACCCCGAACGTGTCGCTCGTCGACCTCAAGTTCGTGGCCAAGCGCGCCACGACCGCCCAGGAAGTCAACGATGCGCTGGTGGCTGCCGCCGAAGGCAAGCTCAAGGGCGTCATGACCTTCACCCGCGATCCGCTGGTGTCGAGCGACCTGAACCACGATCCGCATTCGTGCACGATCCTGCTCGACCAGACCAAGGTGATCGACGGCAACTTCGTCAACATCATGGGCTGGTACGACAACGAATGGGGCTTCTCCAACCGCATGGCCGACACCACGGCCGCGCTGGCCAAGACCCTCTGATCGTTCAGCCGATGAATTTGAAAGGGCGTCCTTCGGGGCGCCCTTTTTCTTGCCGGCGTCCTTGCTGTCCAGGGCGACCATTTGGCCAATCGCCTTGTTGCCGCATTGCTGGCATAGCACGGGGCATTCCCGATGCCTCGTGAGCCGAGCCCATGCGTTTTTCTCCCATCCTGCTGCTTCTGGCCGCTGCCTTCACCTCGCCTGTTCTTGCCGCCGAAGACGCGGCGAGCGGGCTGGCGGTGAACCTGCCCGATACGCTGGTGGTCGAGGCCACGACGTCGCCGCCGCCCTACCATGTCACCTTTGGTGTAAAGACAGTCTCGGGCGATCCGGCCCCGCTTTCGGGCGAAACCTATCTCTGCCAGGTCAGCTTCCAGTCGGTGCCGGGAAATGCGGGACTGACGATGGAAAAGATAAATTCGCAGATCGGCTCGCCCGAATGGGTCGCCATGGCCAAGGACGGCATGTCGTCGATCTTCGATTTCCTGTCGGATTCGTCGTTCGAACTGGCCGGCTACAAGGGCCATGAATTCGTCGGCAAGCCCAAGCAGAAGGGCGCGGACAATGTCCGGCTGGTGCTTTCCATGGTCGAAACGGCCAAGGGACGAACGGCCGTTTCCTGCGTTACCGATGCCGACCGGCTCGATGCGGCAATGCCGACATTCCATACCATTCGCGATGGCGTGACACCGCCCGCCTGAGATCACGCGCTTGCTTTCCCCGTGCGCATTTGCTGCAAATGCAACGCGTGCCGGGAGAAGCAGCGTGAGCCTCAATCAGTCCTATCGTTGGCGTGGTCTTGATCTCAAGACGCTCGAACATTGCCATGTCATCGCCAATGGCCGCGATACCCGCATTCGTGGGGCCGTCATCGGCGAAGATTTCGGACTGTTTTACCGCATAAAACTCGACGAAAATGGGCATACCCGCACGCTCAGGATCGAGCGGGCGGATGGCAAGGCGCTGGAACTGTTCCCCGACCAGCCGCAGGTGATGAACTACCTCGGCTATTCCTGGGTCGACATGAACACCAATCTCAAGGAAGCCCTTGCGATGATCCAGAAGGCCGTCGAT
>NZ_JAFKHD010000485.1 GCF_017307565.1 Devosia sp. | reverse complement strand
CAGCGACAACTGGATTTTCAACCATCGTGTCGGTGCTGATCACGTATACTGGATTCAGAAGGGCGGTGGCCGGAAGCCGCGACAGTGCCATCCAGACGAGCTGGAGCGTAGCGGTGGAATCCTTCCAGCCGCTGTAGCCAACCACCCATGGCGTGCTATCCGACTGATAGAGCCTGGCGATCTCCTCCATCAGCGTGGATATGGTCGCTTTGAAGCCTGAGGCTGCGAAGGCGGAACTGCGGGTCGTGCCGCTCCCTATTTCAAGCTGCATTCGATATCCCCTTGAAACCGAGTTCGAGAGAGTGTTCGCCGGCGGAGAGCGGCATGCCCAACTGTTGCTTGATCGCGTTCGCAGTAAGGAGAACGCTATGATGGGCCTTCGACATCTTGCCGGCGATGACGCACCGCCCGTCCCACAGCGGCGACGACTTTCTCCAATCGATCATGGTCAAGCCTTCCATTGCAGCGTTCGGATTGGCAATGGTACTGGAGCGAAGCATCGTGTTGCCGACTTTTCCAAGCGCGTGGAGCACGACGCTGTGCGAGTTGATGTAGGTGTCGCGCAGCGATCCTGACGTCATCGCTCCGGAAGTGACCTCGGACCAATGGGGCATATGAAGGGCCACTGCCTCCCAGAAATCGCCCGCGTTGGCCTCGCGTTCGCTCTCTTCCATATCGAGGTCTGAGAGCAGCGCCTCGGTCGCAGTGTAGAAAGCACTGAGCGTGAACAACGGCTTCGAACGGGGGGAGAGACTGGTCTTCTCGAACTCGATCAGCTCAGACAGTCCCGGCACTCGCGACAGGAGAAGCTTCGACATCATGGCGAGCCCATCGCGATGATCGTAGAGCACCCCCAGCGATTTGGAAGGACGGACCGCGTGGCGATTGAGATCGGCGAACATTTGCTGGCAACGGGCGAGACCGCGATCGTAGAACAAGACGACCGCGATGGTTTCGTCGGCCAATTCGGGAACCTGCTCGATGGCAGCCTCTATTGCTGCCCTTCGATGCTGACCATCATTGATTATGAGCTTCGCGTGCTTCATCTGCACGCGCAGTGTACCCGTCAGATCGTCGCTCGCATTGGGCATGAAGACCGCCTCACCGTCTATGGACGCGGTTATCGCCGAGAAGACGTAGTCGGTCTTGTTCTCGACCAGATACTTGGTGATCTGGGGAATTCGTCCTCGGTTGAGTTGTCGTTGCGAGCGCTGTTGGGCCGTCAGCCCCGTCTCGTTGAAGACGAATATCTTGGGCACCAATCCCAGGGGGCACATCGAGATATAGTATTCTCGGCCAGCCTGGACACCTCGCACGGCTGGGAAATCCAAAACGGCTCGCACTGCATCCCCGAAACATGCTTCAAAACTTCGCGGAATGGTATAGTCCTGTTCGCGCCACAGTCAACCAAACGAAACAAACAGAACAAACATGCCAATATATCTCGACATGGCGGCCACTACCCCGACCGACGCTCGCGTGGCGGCATTGGTGATGGACCACATGGTCGAGGAATTTGGCAACGCCGGAAGCCGCACGCATGCGTTCGGCGCGGACGCCAAGGCGGCAGTCAACAAGGCAAGGGCTCGAATAGCAGCACCGCTCAAGGTTGAACAGGGTGACATCTTGTTCACGAGCGGAGCGACGGAAGCCAACAATTTGTCCATCCTCGGACTGCGGGAACATGCGGTCCGTTCGGGAAGGCGTCACATCGTCTCGACTGCGATCGAGCACAAGGCCGTGCTCGAACCGCTGGAGCGATTGGCGTCAGAAGGGTTCGAGGTGACCCTGGTGAAGCCCGATAAGGATGGCTATGTCTCGGCAGCCGATGTTGCGAACGCCATCCGGACCGATACGTTGATGGTCTCGGTGATGCACGCCAACAACGAGACCGGTGCAGTCCAACCCATCGCTGAGGTCGCGTCGCTGCTCAGCGACGACGATCTTTACTTCCATGTGGACGCGGCCCAGACGTTCGGGCGATTGAACGACGCACTTGCCCACCCACGCATCGACCTATTGAGCCTGTCGGCGCACAAGATCTACGGTCCGAAAGGGGTTGGTGCCCTGGTAACCCGCCGCAGGAACGGAAGCCGAGCCCCGCTAGCGCCTTTGATGTTCGGTGGCGGGCAGGAACGAGGGCTTCGTCCTGGAACCTTGCCCGTGCCTTTGATTGCGGGTTTTGGCCTCGCGGCCAAGTTGGCTGCGGAAGAAGCACACGCGCGTGCGCAGGCGAATATGGCGTTCAGGCAAACAGCGGTGACGGCTTTGGCACCACTACGTCCCGTTGTGCATGCTCGAGAAGAGCGCGGCGTGCTTCCTCACATCTTGAGCTTCTCGGTCCCCGGAGTGGATTCGGAAGCTACAATGGTTGCAACGAAGGATCTGGTGGCTATATCGAATGGCTCCGCCTGCACCTCGGCGAGCTACGAACCCAGCCATGTGCTTTCCGCGATGGACCTGCCGGTCGAAGTGATCAACGGGACCGTTCGCGTGTCTTGGCATCACAAGACCAAAAATCCTGATTGGCGTCTATTCGTCGAGAGACTGCAAGACCTGCAGTTCTGACAGCATGTGACCAGGATCCGGGCGCTATGCTTGACCGGGCGCGGCAGGGAAGAGCCACTATTCGTTCGTACCAATGAGATGGCCTCTTGGCCGTCTCAGCGGCATGCTTTCGAGGGTGCTCCTCCCCGCCATGGAACAATGCGGCACGGTCCGACCAAACATCGGCGAGCATGGATGACCGCCCCAATCCATCTCAATCAGCACCTTCTTCTTCCAGCGCAGTTGCCTCGACCAGTTTATCCAGAAGCAACTCCTTCCATGCGTCCGCCAGGCGGGCGTCGACCTTTGCACGAGCCGCATTCAATGCACCGCGCTCGAACCAATTGTCGACTTTTGCGATTATGTCCTCACGATAACCTGCTCCCTGGCCATAGCGGCTCCGCAGTTCGGCCCAAAAATCTGGGTCGTCGTCCAAATAGGGCTTAAAGGTGTTTCGTCCGATGCTTGAGCGCGAACGAGGAATTCCTGGTGCCAGTCGGAAATATCCTCGGCGAGCGTTTCCACCAGCGCCACGGCCTCGGGCGTCGATGCGAATTGGTTCTCCAATCCATCCAGCCGCCCCAGAATGCGGGATACGAACTCCCCAGTCCGAAGATTTGCGTCCGCCCGAACGCCGGTTCCGACTATGTGGTGCACATCCAGGTTGTACCAGCTGCCGTTCCGCATCGCCGCGGCTGCAATGCTGCTAGGGTGGCTCGCTCGCAGCTCCTGAAGCAGTCGTTTTTGCGCGACGCTGATCGAACCAGGGATGTCGTCGTAGTCCCTTGCGATCGCCAGCGCCTCCTTCGCGAGCGTCACGCGCGCCTGTTGGATTCGATGCGCGTCGGCGTTGGTTCGCAGTTCTCCGGCGAGATCGGTGAAGCGCTCCAGACGTTCCAATTGCCTGAGGCGGATTTGATCGACCTGCTGGCTGATCTGCTGCCAAACGATGCCAGCCCCTTCTTCAACGACGTTGTAGAAGATGACTGGGACTGATGGCAGTTCGGCCGCCTTGAGACTGGACTGGATCTGGCTCTCTCGATAGGCATAACCCTCTTCGACGGTCTCGACGGGCTCACCGGAGTCGTCGATGACCTTTATGGCTTCATCGGCCCGGGGGAGAACGAGCAGAGCAACGCGCTGACGATCCATGGCGTCGGAACCGATGTCCTTGAGACCTTTCAGAATACTCAAGGTTTCCTGCCCGGGGGCGTCGTTGAAGGAGCAGCAAAGAATACTGATCGCACGGGGATCTGCGGTCAGTTTCTGTAGGTCCGTACGGTCTGTAGCACCATGGATACCCTTCGTATCGATGATGGTCAGATCGTAGGGCGATTTGCGCATGAAGGAACTTGGCAGGAACACATTCACGCGGTCGGGAAGCGACATGCGGGGTTGACGGCCGAAGTTGATGTCGCTGACGACCGAAGACAGCCATTGCACGCCGGCGGCGTCGTTCTCGGCCATGAACATCTGCGTTTCGGTGCGCTCCTCGAGCCTCATCCGCGCGACGATCGCGTGCACGACCTCCTCCCGCCCACCTGCGGCCCCCTCGAGCAGTTCCTTCACGGGATCGATCAAAAGCTTCGCATCCTCGGGATCTCGCCTCTCTTGCGCAAGGGGCATCCTTGGATGGCATTCGGCACCGTTGTCCTGCGCGCAGGAGTACGGATCACCATGGCGGCCACACTGACGACCATTGCTCTGCAGCAGACCGGTATCGGCACGGTGGTCCCAAGACCAAGCGCACTCCACGACCCGCGCGCGACGTCGCCGGCGACGGCGACGGCGACGGCAGGGTGGCCATTCTGATGCCCATGTGTACCGCTCCTGTGTACCAGTGGCGCGGTTCAAAAGCCCTTAATCCCCTAGGATTTGCGGGATTCCTGATGTTCTTGGGAAAACTGGCGGAGAGAGAGGGATTCGAACCCCCGATAGAGTTGCCCCTATGCCGCATTTCGAGTGCGGTGCATTCAACCGCTCTGCCATCTCTCCGCGAGATCGAAAAGGGATCGTTGAAAATCCCGGCCGGTCGATACGGGGCGGCTTATGGCATAGCGACGCGCGGCCTGCAACACCCCTTGTGCGCCGATATCACAGAAAGCGCGTGACGCATGAGCGGGCGCGGGTTCGGTCACAAGTCCGTGTCCACCTGTCTCCCTTTTGCAAAAATCTGCGTTGATGTCGCGTCAGGGATCAATTTGACGGGAGAAACCTATGGTTACGCGACGCAACATGGTCGCCGGCATGGCCGGCTTGCCATTGGCGGGCCTTGCCGCCAATCTTTTGGGTACCAGTTTCGTATTTGCTCAGGACGCATCCATGGCCGACACAATTGCCACCAGCGAGGGCGACCTCGTCATTCACCCGGTTCAACATGCAAGCCTGGTGCTCGAATGGGGCGGCAAGGTGATCTATGTCGACCCCGTCGGCGGGGCCTCGCTCTATGAAGGCCTGCCCGCACCGACCGCCATTCTGCTCACCCATGGCCATGGCGACCATTTTGACGTGCCGACGCTCGAAGCCATTGCCGGCTCGGCCCCGCTTCTCACCAATGCCGATGTATTCGGCAAACTGCCCGATACGCTCAAGGCCAATGCCAAATCCATCGCCAATGGCGAAGACGGCGAACTCGATGGCGTCAAGCTCAAGGCCATCGCTGCACACAACACCACCGAAGATCGCATGCGTTACCACCCGGTGGGCGTGGGCAATGGCTATATCCTGAGCCTTGGCGACAAGCAGGTCTATATCGCCGGCGACACCGAGCCGACCGAGGAAATGCTGGGGCTGACCGGTATTGCCGTCGCCTTCCTGCCCATGAACCTGCCCTATACGATGACGCCGGACCAGGCCGTCGAGGCGATCAACGTCTTCAAGCCCGGGATCGTCTATCCCTACCACTATGGCGAGAGCGACCTGGCCGCGCTCGAAGCCGGGGTGGGCGCACACACCGAAGTGCGCCTTCGGAACTGGTACCCGAACGGGCAGGGCTGATGGGCCAAAACGCCGACGAAACCTGCGACGGCGCTTGACTCTGAGGCCCTTTTTCCCGATAAGCCCCCGATCCCACGCGCACTGGTCCTACCTGTGCGCTGGTTTTGTTTGAAAACGCTGCTCGAGGCTGCCGGTCGGAACTCTCCGGCCCCAGACTTAAAAACCGCGGAAAGGCATGCAAGCCGCGGTGCCGCAGGGCGCGACAGATTAAGGGACCGGACGCTTGAACCGTTCGGTTGTGCATATGACTTTTGCAGTCATCAAGACGGGCGGCAAGCAGTACAAGGTTGCTGCCAACGACGTCATCAAGATCGAAAAGCTCGACGCCGCTGCCGGCGACATCGTCACCTTTGACGAAGTGCTGATGGTTGGCGACGTGATTGGTGCTCCGCTGGTGGAAGGCGCACTCGTTGCTGCCGAACTCATCGAGACCAAGAAGCAGAAGACCGTCATCATCTTCAAGAAGCGTCGTCGCCACAATTCGCGTCGTCGCAATGGTCACCGCCAGCAGCTGACCACCGTGCGCATCACGGAAATCCTCACCGGCGGCGCCAAGCCAGCACTCGCTGCTGCTGCCAAGGCAGAGGCTCCGGCCGCTGTGACCGAAGAAGCGCCGGCCAAGAAGCCTGCTGCCAAGAAGGCAGCACCGAAGGCCGCTGCTGAAGACACCGCCGCTGAAAAGCCGGCGAAGAAGGCCCCGGCCAAGAAGGCTGCGCCGAAGGCCGATCAGGAATAAGGAGCTTAGACTATGGCACATAAGAAAGCAGGCGGTTCATCCCGCAACGGTCGTGATACCGCTGGCCGTCGTCTCGGCGTGAAGAAGTTCGGTGGCGAAGCTGTCGTCGCCGGCAACATCATCATCCGTCAACGCGGCACCAAGTGGGCTGTCGGCACCGGTGTCGGCCTGGGCAAGGATCACACGATCTATGCTCTGGTTGATGGCAGCGTCGCGTTCCGCACCCGCGCGAACAACAAAGTACACGTGTCTGTCATCCCGGCAGAGGCCGCCGAATAACCCGGCAGGCTCGACTAACCCGCCGGTGACCAGTTCCCCGGCGGCGTTTGGCGACAAACCAGAACTGCAAAGGGGGACCGGTCAACCGGTCCCCCTTTTCGCTTTTGGAGATACATGATGACTGCCGCCCTCAAGGACTGCCTGCCTGCGACGCTGACCACTACCCGTCTGGTACTGGCCACTCCGGCAATGGCGCATGTTCCCCAAATGGCGGCCCTCGCGAACAATAAACGTATCCACGAAGTGCTTTCGCGCCTGCCCCATCCCTATACGGAAAAGGACGGCGAGCATTTTGTCTCCGAGATTGCGCGCGGGGAAACCGAGTTTGCCTGGTCGATCCTGCGAGATGGCGACTATGTCGGCACCGTAGGCCTTCATCTCCTTCCCGATCTGGGCCGGGCAGCTCTGGCTGTTCGTCGCCCCTGGCCTGTACCGCAGCGAGAAGCGGGCGATCTTCCCGTTCCTG
>NZ_JAFKHD010000484.1 GCF_017307565.1 Devosia sp. | reverse complement strand
GGGGCGATAGTAACGGAACGCCCAAGTCATACGCTCGATGACGCGGTCACGACCCCAGCGGTCGATGGTCTGGTTCGGGTCCTTGGAGAAACCGAAGTCATGCACGCTGTCATTGTGACCCTGGCCACCAAAGGCGAGCGAGGCATCGAGCGAGCGCGAGGCTTCGGTCATTTCGCGGGTGCGCAGCACGCCAAGAACCGAACCGCGTTCCGGCCCGATGGCGTTCTGGCCACCTTCGCCGCGGGTGATGCAATAGAGCACCGGACGGATGCCATAGACATGGCGCAGTGCCGCCAGCATGCCGCTGGGCTCGTCGTCAGGGTGCGCACCCGTGGTCATCAGGGTGACCGTCGAGGTCAGGCGCTCGAGCTGACGATACAGTTTTACAATGACGGGTTCGCCCTTCTGCGCCGCAATCAGCTCCAGATCGGACGCGGGAGTTGCCCAGGCCGGAATTTGCGTAGCAGCCAGAAGCGGTGGCACCGACGCAATGAAAGTTCGCCGAGTCAAACGTGGCATAAACTAGATCCTCTCCTTCGGCTGCCTTCGCCACCGACCCCTCCGGTCGGCCGTTGTGACAGCTTCACGACAGACTATGGGAGGCTGATTAACTTAACTCAAGTGTGTTAATCAGATTATTTGGAACGATTTTCGGCAAGGCTTGGCCCTGTGGGAATCTCAATCTCAAAGCGCCGCGAAACCGCGCCAAGACGATACACACGCAGGGCTATGCTGTGCCCCTCAATTCTAAAATTGACGATCTTTTCAGAACATCATACTCTAAATAAGAGTTTTGATGGATACTGGTTCTTCAAATGACGCGCATCGCAGAACATGATAGCGCCTGGACATCCCGGGCAATCAAGATTTTGGACGCCGACGCCCAGCGCTCGGGCGAATCCCATCTGATCCCGATGCAGCTGCCCGGCTTTCCCGAGATCGACTTCTATTTCAAGGACGAGTCCTGCCACCCGACCGGCAGCCTGAAACATCGCCTGGCGCGCTCGCTCATCCTTTATGGCCTCTGCAATGGCGTCATCGGCCCCGACACCCCCCTGGTGGAAGCCTCATCGGGCTCCACTGCGGTCAGCGAAGCCTATTACGCCCGCCTTCTCGGCCTCAAGTTCTACGCCGTGCTGCCGCGCACAACGTCCTGCACCAAGATCGCCGCCATCGAGCAATATGGCGGCCGCTGCGTCTTCGTCGATGAGCCCTCGGCCATCTATGACGAGGCCAGAAACCTCGCCGTGCGCGAAGGCGGTCACTATCTCGACCAGTTCACCTTTGCCGAGCGCGCCACCGACTGGCGCGGCAACAACAATATCGCCGAATCCATCTTCAAGCAGATGGCCATGGAGCGCCACCCCATCCCCCGCTGGGTGGTGATGAGCCCCGGCACCGGCGGCACCTCGGCCACTATCGGCCGCTACATTCTCTACAAGAGCTTTGAAACCGAGCTCTGCGTGCCCGACCCGGAATATTCCGCCTTCTATGAAGGCTGGTGCGAAAAGGACATCGCCTACCGTTGCCAGCGCGGCAGCCGCATCGAAGGCATCGGCCGCCCCCGCATGGAAGCCTCGTTCGTCCCCAATGTTGTCGACGCCATGCTCAAGGTGCCCGACACCGCCTCGATCGCTGCAACCCGCGTGCTCTCGCACCACCTGAGCCACCGCGTCGGCGGCTCCACCGGCACCAATTTCATCGGGCTTCTCTGGGCCGCCGCCGAAATGCAGCAAAGGGGCGAGACCGGCTCTATCGTCACCCTCATCTGCGACAGCGGCGAACGCTACGCGCAGACCTATTTTTCCGATGAGTGGCTGACCCAGAACAGCCTCGACATCGCCCCTGACATCGCCCGCGTTGAAGACGTCATCGCCACGGGCACCTTCAACACGGACCTCCTCATCGCCGGACAGCGCAGGGAACGGGTCTAGGCGCCCCAGAGCCCCACGCCTCTACTCACACGCGACGCAACGCCTCCCCCTTGACGGGGGAGGACGGGAGGGGGCAGCAACACGTACCCAGGCTGGTGTTAGCCCTCAGGCCCGCGCCACCCGCGAAAACTTCACCGGCACCTCGGGGTGATCACTCTCAGTCGCGGCCTGTGCAAAAATTCGCCGCACCGTATCCTCGCCCTCGGTTACCTGCCCAAAAGCCGCAAACCCCTGCCCATCAGGATTGCGCTTGCCCCCGAAATCGAGCTCCGGCTGATCCCCGATACAGATGAAAAATTCCGAAGCCGCCGTGCCCGGCTCGAAGCGCGCCATGGAGACGGTCATGTTCTTGTGCTTGATGCCCGAGACGTCATTAGTCTCATGTGCGATCGGGGCGAACGGTGCTGGCCGCTCGTCCGTGGCGCGATAACCCCACTGCACCACCTCGATCTTGATCGGCTTCTGCGGCTCATTGCCGTTGGTCACAAGACGATAGGCCGTCGCATCGTTGAGATGCCCGCCATCGACATAGGCGAGGAAATTGGCGGCGGTAATCGGCGTGTTCTTGTCATCGACCGCAATAGTGAAGCTGCCGAGTTCGGTCTCGATAATGACGGGAATGGTCACGGAAATCTGTCCAGTTGGGGGATCGAAAAACTCCCGCCGGATGTCCGGCGGGAGCGATCATTTGTTCGCGGTATTGCGTCTGCCTTACTCGGCGATAACGGCGTCGCGGAAGTACGGCACGTTGAGCGGCGAGCGCCAGAAGCCGGTCACCTTGGGGCTCATCATCATGTAGTTGTAGCGATGATACTGCGGCAGGATGACGTGGTCGTTCATCAGGATCGCCTCGGCCTTGCGCATGTCGTCGCGCGAGGTGGCTTCGTCGCTGGCAGACTTGGCCGCTTCGATGGCCGCGTCATAGTCGGCGTTCGACCAGTTCGCGAGGTTGTTGGCGCTGCCGGTAACAAAATTGTCGAGGAAGGTCATCGGGTGCGGATAGTCGGCGCCCCAGCCCATCTGCGCGATCTGGTACTCGACCTTCTGCACTTCCGGATAATAGACCTGCCACTCGGTGGCCTGGATCTCGACGTCGATGTTGAGATTTTCCTTCCACATCTGCTGGATGGCTTCGAGCAGCTTTTCGATCGGCGGGGAGGAATAGGTGACGAACACGGTTTTCGGGAAACCTTCGCCGTTCGGGAAGCCACCCTCAGCGAGTTCCGCCTTGGCGCCTTCGACATCGGCGGTGTCAGACAGACCAAAAGTGTCGCGACCTTCGGTAAAATCTTCACCTGCAAGGCTCATACCCGGCGGCACGAGGCCGAGAGCAGGCGTATCAGCCGACTGCAGCACGAACTCGATGATTTCCGAACGGTCGATCGCCATGGAAAGCGCCTTGCGCACATGGAGATTGTCGAGCGGTGCCTGGTGCGGGTTGAAGAAGGCATAGGTGGTGCCGAGCGCCGGCACGATCATGAAGCCTGGGGATTCAACCGAAAGACGCGGAATTTCCGGTGCCGGCACGGCTTCGATACCATCGACATCGCCGGCTTCAAAAGCGGCCAGCGCCGTTGCCGGATCGGGGATCAGGCGGAAGGTCAGCTTGTCGAGGCTGACGGCATCGGCGTCATAATAGTTCGGGTTCTTTTCAAAGACGACCGACTCGCCCTGGTTGAACGCCGTCACGCGGAACGGGCCGGTGCCGATGAAGGTCGCCGGGCTACGGGTCCAGCCTTCGGGATCGGCCGAGACGATGTCTTCGCGCACCGGGTAGAAGGTCGGATAGTTGAGCAGCTGCAGCATATAGGGCACGCGCTGCTTGAGCGTGAAGGTCAGCGTCTTGTCGTCGGGCGCGGAGATCGCGATCGCCGAAGCATCGCCACCGTTGAACGCCTCTTCAGCGCCCACGATGTGATAAAGCATCTGCGAGTTCATCGCGCCGGTGGTCGGATCGAGCACACGCTTCCAGGAATAGACGAAGTCCGAAGCCTTCACCGGCTCGCCGTCCGACCACTTCGCGTCGCGCAGGTGGAACGTATAGGTGAGGCCATCTTCGGAGATGTCCCAGCTTTCGGCCAGCGCCGGCACGACTTCGCCCTCGGGGCTCAGGCGCACGAGGCCTTCAAAAGTGTTGCCGATGATCGGGGATGCGAAGGTCTCGGCCGTGGTGCCGGGATCGTACTTGGCGCTCTCATTGTTGACCACATATGTCAATTCGCCGGCGGCAAAAGCCGTGCCGACCGAAGCCAGCAGCGCCGCGGTTATGAGCGGCAGAACCAGTCTCTTCATTGCGTTCTCTCCTGTAGCGGGGCCCTTACCCCGTTTGCTTGTTGCGCCAGTTCCCCGGCGAAGTGGCAGGCGGCCAGATGCCCCCCGCCAATATCAGTCAGCTGCGGCTCCACTTTTGCGCACAGCTCCGTCGCAAGTGGACAGCGCGTGCGGAAGCGGCAGCCGGATGGAATGTCGATCGGGCTCGGAATTTCCCCCTGCATCGGCTCCACCGCCCGCGCCGCTTCCGGGTCCGGCACTGGAATGGCCGAGAGCAGTGCCCGCGTATAGGGGTGGCTAGGCCGATGATAGAGATCGGCGCTGGTCGCCAGCTCAACGATTTTCCCGAGATACATCACCCCGATACGGTCCGAGATATGCCGGACCATGGAAAGGTCATGGGTGATGAAGAGATAGGTGAGCCCCAAATCGGCCTGCAGGTCTTCCAGCATATTGACGACCTGAGCCTGCACCGACACGTCGAGCGCCGAAATCGGCTCGTCGCAGATCACCAGATCAGGCTCCAGCGCAATCGCCCGGGCAATGCCGATACGCTGCCGCTGCCCGCCCGAAAATTCATGCGCAAAACGCTGCGCCGAATCACTTGGCAGCCCAACGCGATCGAGCAGGCTCGCCACCTTCTTGCGCCGCTCCGTCGCCGTGCCAATCCCAGCAATCTCCAGCGGCTCGGCGATCAGATCGCCGACGCTCATCCGCGGATTGAGCGAGGCATAAAGGTCCTGAAATATCATCTGCACCCGCCGCCGGAAACTTCCCAGCAGCCCCTCGGGTGCTTTCCCAACCTCATGTCCATCAAAGACAATGCTTCCCGACGTCGGCTCATGCAGGCGAATAACCGTCCGCGCCAGTGTCGATTTTCCGCACCCGGATTCGCCCACGAGCCCCAGCGTCTCGCCCTTCATCAGGTCAAGATCGACACCATCCACCGCCTTCAAAACAGGCTTGGGCCCAAACGGCGCCGCCGGCATCCGGAAATGCTTGTGAAGATCACGCAGCTGCAACAAGGGCTGGGTCATGCCGCCACCTCATGCACCGCATCCACCTTCGGCGCCTCGGGGTGCTGCAACCAGCACCGCGACTGGTGGACACCACCAAACAGCGGCGGCAGCGCCGCCATACACTGGCTCATTGCATGCGGGCAGCGCGGCGCAAAGGGACACCCCGGCGGCGGCGCCAGCATGTTCGGCGGGCTCCCCGGAATCGGCGTCAGCCTTTTATGTGTATCGTCCCGCAAATCCGGCACGGCCCCCAGGAGCCCCACCGTATAGGGGTGCGCCGGCCGCGCAAAAAGCTCCCGCACCGGTGCCGTCTCCATCACCAACCCGCCATAGAGCACCAGCACCCGATCCGTCACTTCGGCGATCACGCCGAGATCGTGTGTAATCAGGATCACCGACATACCGAGCCGCCGCTGCAAATCCTTCAGCAGCGCCAAAATCTGCCGCTGGATAGTCACGTCCAGTGCCGTCGTCGGCTCATCGGCAATCAGCAGTTTCGGATCGCAAGCCAGCGCCATGGCGATCATCACGCGCTGCCGCATGCCGCCCGAAAATTCATGCGGATAGGAATCAAGCCGCTTTGCCGCCGACGGAATCCGCACCAGCTCGAACAACTCCACCGCCCGCGCCCGCGCCTCCGCCGCGCTAGCCTTGCGATGCCGCCTCACCGCCTCCATCACCTGCTCGCCGACCGTCAGCGTAGGGTTGAGCGAAGTCATCGGGTCCTGAAAAATCACCCCAATCCGATTACCCCGCAGGTCCGAAAGCGCCTCTTCGTCGAGCGAGAGAATGTCCGTCCCCTCAAACGTCGCCGATCCCGCCTTGATCGTTCCGCCGGCCTTCAAGAGCCGCAGCACCGACATGCAGGTAATCGATTTCCCCGACCCGCTCTCCCCGACGAGCCCGAGCATCTCGCCCTCATGCACGTCAAAACTGACGCCGCGCACCGCCTGCACTTCGCCGCGCCGCGTAAAGAACGAAGTCGTCAGGTCCCGAACCGAAAGAATTGGCTGGTTCATCGCCCAACCCTCGGATCAAGCGCATCCCGCAGCCCATCGCCCAGGAAGTTGAAGGCAAACATGGTCAGCGAAATCGCCGCCGCCGGGAAGAACAACTGATGCGGATAGGCGCGCAGCGTCTCCACCGCCTCCGAAGTCAGCGAGCCCCAGGACGCCAGCGGCGGCGTCACGCCAAGCCCGATAAAACTCATAAAGCTCTCGATGAAGATGGCCGAGGGGATCAGCATGGTCAGGGTGACAATGATCGGCCCGATGGAATTGGGCAGCAGATGCCGCGTTAAAATCCGCGCCGGCGAAGCCCCCATGGTCCGCGCCGCCGCGACATAGTCCTGGCTCTTCAAACTCAGGATCTGCCCGCGCACGATCCGCGCCATATCCACCCAGAACACCGAGCCGATAGCGACAATGATCGACAGCAACCCCGAGTCAAAAACCACCATGAGCAGCACGACATAAAGCGTCAGCGGAATGGTCGAAATAATCTCGACGAACCGCATCATCACCGCGTCGACCTTGCCGCCCATGTACCCTGCGATCCCGCCATAAAACACGCCAATGAAAAAATTGACGAGTGTCGCGACAAAGGCCACGGTCAGCGAAATCTGCGCGCCATAAAGCTGGCGCACCAGAATATCGCGCCCCAACTGGTCGGTGCCGAAAAGATAGGTCCGGTTCCAACTCCAGCCGCTCGGCCTGACTTCGCTGCCGTCTTCGAGCAGCAACCGCACCGGTAGTTTTGAATAGTCGAGCGTCAGCGTCTGGTCGCCAAATTCATAGGGCTGGCTCTTC
>NZ_JAFKHD010000483.1 GCF_017307565.1 Devosia sp. | reverse complement strand
CTCACGGAGATCGTCGACCTCGGCATCGACCACCGGGCAATCGAAATGCGGATCGACGGTGACGCGGCCATAGCCGGGAATGTGCTTCATGATCGGCATCGAGCCGACCTCGAGCATGGCATCGATGACGACGCGGCCCATTTCGATGACGAGGTCGGGATCGTCGCCAAAGGCGCGCTGGCCGATGACATCATGCGTACCCTTGCGGGCGAGATCGACGACGGGCGTGGTGCCGCTGCCAAGGCCGAGTTCTGACATCATCGAACCCATGGCGAGGGTCGAGAGGCGCATGGCGCGCTTGCCGGTTTCAAGGTCTTTGCGGGCGAGGGCGCCGAACTGGCCGAGGCTGCGGAACAAAGGCCAATTGCCATTGTCGAGGCGCTGCACGCGGCCGCCCTCCTGGTCGATATAGACCGGGGCGTCGTCGCGGCCGACGGCCTCCTTGAACTGGTGGACGAGGCGCTTGATCTGCTCTGGATTGTCGAGATTGCGCCGGAACAGGAAGAGGCCGAAGGGATTGGTCTCGCGGAAGAACGCGATCTCGTCGGCCGAGAGCTCATATCCCGGCATGCCGACGAAAAGGGCGAGAGGCGTGGTGGTCATGTCTAGTTCGCTTCCGGCTTCTTGATGCGCAAAAGGCCCTGGTAGATGTCTTCCTTGTCCGACGGGATCGGCATGGCCCCGGCCGCCTTGACGTAGAAATCGACAGGACCGGCCGAACCCACGACTGCATAGGCATAGCCATGGGCCTTCATGGCGGCGAGGGTGTGGTAGAAGAGCGCGAGGCCGATATTCTTGCCGCGCTGGTCTTCGGAAACGCCGGTGGGGCCGAAAAAGCCGCGCGCCGTCGCGTCATAACAGGCAAAGCCGACGAGCTGGCCATCAACGGTGGCGATCAGGCAACCAGGCGGTTGGTGGGCCATGGCGGCGCTGACTTCGCTGACCCAATATTCGGAAAAATGGGTGCGGACCCAATCCTTGATGATGTGCTGCTCGGGCGGCAGGGCGACGCGAATGGTCGCCTCCACGCTCTGGGCTCGCTCGCGCAGCTCTTCGAGCTTGCGGCTATAGAGATTGACGAGCAGGTCCATGTTTGTGCGCCGCTCCCTATCGGCAAATCCTTGTCGATGGGCAGGAGTAGCCCGCCTTTCCCGGCGGCATCCTGCACCCAAACAAGTGCTTCCCATGCCGCCAAGCATCGCTGGATAGGGATGCTAGGAGTGAATATTCCAAGTGTCAACGAAACCAGGAATATTCTATTCCTCAAATTTTCAGCCTGTGGACGGCAGGGCCTTGGCGAGGACAAGAAGCTGAACGGTGGAGCAGATTTAGCTGTCGGTGGGACGAAAAATTCCGAGCGGCTTTAAGTTCGCGTGCGGGCGTCGTCAGCGTGCGACGACGCGTCCAGAGCACAACTGCTGCGAAAGCGATAATATTCTATTCTGAGTGGTAGAATTCTTGGAATGCATTATTCCAAGTGGTTCGAATTACCAGCCATAATCGAGCACGGTGAGTGTGCGCAGACGCCCGTCATCCAGCCATTCGATGGACGAATTGCGGCGCATGCCGATGAGGGCCGCGCCGACCGGACCGAGAATCGGGACGTTGCCGCGTTCGCCAATCGGGCGGTTGGGATAAGTCAGGCGGCCGAGGCGTACCTGGCCTTCATCGTCGAGCCTGAACATCACCCGCTGGCCCATGGAAACCCCTGCGGGATCCCACGGGTCGCAAACCTCTGCCCGCTTCAGTTCGCGCTCAAGATAGGCCGACACATAAGGCATACTGTCGAACGAGCGTTCGGCGAGCACCATGACCCGGTTGTAATCGTCCGAGTTGATGAGGATTTCGGGCAAAGTGTGGGAGAGGAGCAAGGCGGCGAACCGGAGAAAACGATATGCTACGATATGCCAATTGCCAAATTGCCCAGTCAATAGTCGGCGCGAATATATTCTAATCAACAAGCGTCAGGATTATTGACCTAAGCGTTCTGATATGGAAGTTTGCAGCCGCATTTTTATGCGCTGTGCACATTCCATGATCGCTAGGAGCCATGATGTCCGACGACACCCTGTTAGATCGCGCCCTAATTCGTCTCGAAGAGGCTGCAAACCATCTCAAGATCGATCAGGATGTCATCGAGAAACTCAAATACCCGCGAGAAACCACGAAGACGCGCCTGCTGATCCGTATGGATGATGGCTCGCGCAAGTCGTTCCTTGCCTGGCGCTGCCGCTATGACGACACCCGCGGCCCGACCAAGGGCGGCATTCGTTTCCATCCCGATTCCACCGTCGAGGAAGTCGAAACGCTCGCCTTCTGGATGACCTTCAAGTGCGCGGTGATGAACCTGCCCTATGGTGGCGGCAAGGGCGCCGTGCGCGTCGATCCGCACCAGCTGTCCAAGACCGAACTCGAACGCCTGTCGCGCGCCTATGTGCAGGCTTTTGCTACGATCATCGGACCCGACCGCGATATTCCGGCGCCGGACGTCTACACCAATGCCATGATCATGGGGTGGATGGCCGACGAATATAACCAGATCACCGGCGAAGTTTCCCCCGCCGTCATCACCGGCAAGCCGATCGCCCTGGGCGGTTCGCTCGGCCGCAACGACGCGACGGCGCGCGGTGGCTTCTACCTCGTGCGGCACCTCGCCACCGAACTCGGCCTCGAAAACGACCACACGGTCGCCATCCAGGGTTTCGGCAATGCCGGCCAGTATTATGCGCGCCTCTCGGCCGCTGATGGCAATTCGGTGATCGCGGTTTCGGACTCGACCGGTGCGATCCACCGTCCGGGCGGTCTCGACGTCGAAAAGCTGATCGCTGGCAAGAATGCCGGTCGCCGCGTTGCCGACATGGCTGCCGAACTCGGCGCCCATGTCATCTCGCCCGATGATCTGCTGGCGCTTGACGTCGACCTGCTGGTTCCGGCCGCGCTCGAAGACATGATCACCAAGGACAATGCCCCGACCATCAAGGCAAAGGTTCTGCTCGAGCTGGCCAACGGCCCGGTTACCCCGGATGCCGACAAGATCCTCAACGACAAGGGCATTATCGTCCTGCCCGATATTCTGGCCAATGCCGGTGGCGTTACCGTCTCCTACTTCGAGTGGGTGCAGAACCGTCAGGGCTATTACTGGGATATCGAAGAGATCCACGCTCGCCTGCTCAAGATGATGGAACGCGAAGGCCGCGCCGTCTGGGATATCGCCCAGTCGCGCAAGGTTTCGGTGCGCTCGGCTGCCTATATCCACGCGCTCGGCCGCCTCGCCAACGCCATCGAAGCGCACGGCACGCAGCCGTTCTTCGCCGGCTAAACGCCTGCGCCGAACGAGCTGAAGAACACGGGGCGCCGCTGCATTGCCAGCGGCGCCCTTATTGTTTTTGGCGGCGGAAATGTTCTGATTTAGGCCTAGTAGCGAGACGCGTCCGCCCGCGAGGCGGCGTGGGCTTCGAGGCGGGCGAGATAGTCGCGCAGCATGGCGACGCGAGGGGCCGCTCTCCCGATAGGGTTTCCGGCGCACAATTGGCAATGTCTGCTTGCACAGGGCCCGGTGGACGATAGCATTGTGCTGGGGAGACCGGCATGAACGACGAATTCGACTTCATCATCTGCGGGGGCGGCTCGGCCGGGTGCGTCCTCGCCAATCGACTGTCGGAAGGAGGACGCTATACCGTTGCCCTGCTTGAGGCAGGCGGGGGTGACAACTGGATCTGGTTCCACATTCCGGTCGGCTATCTCTTTGCCATCGGCAATCCACGATCCGACTGGCTGTTTCGCACTGAAAGCACGCCGGGTCTCAATGGCCGCGATCTCGCCTATCCGCGCGGCAAGGTGCAGGGCGGATCGTCGGCCATTAATGCGATGATCTATATGCGCGGCCAGAAAGAGGACTACGACCGCTGGCGCGCCATGGGGCTCGAAGGCTGGGGTTGGGATGACGTGCTGTCGGTCTTCAAGCAGCACGAGGACAATTGGCGCGGAGCCAGCGACATGCACGGCGCAGGGGGCGAATGGCGCGTGGAACAGCCGCGTATTCGTTGGCAGGTTCTCGACTCTTTTATGGAGGCGGCGGAAAGCGCAGGCATTCCGCGTAGCGGCGACTTCAATACCGGCGATAATGAAGGCTGCGGCTATTTCGACGTCAACCAACGGCGCGGCCGTCGCTGGAGCGCGGCGCGGGGGTTTCTGCGCCCGGCGCGGCGGCGGCCAAATTTGGCGGTGATGACGGGCGCGCTGGTCGATCGCGTGGTGATCAAGGATGGCCGGGCGAAGGGCGTCGTTATCCGCCAGGGTGGCGTCAGCCGCACCATTTCGGCCCGGCGCGAGGTCATTCTGTCCGCCGGAGCGGTTGCGAGCCCTGCCATTCTCGAACGTTCGGGCATTGGCGATGCGGACCATCTACGGCAGACGGGGATTGCCGTCGTGCGCGATCTGCCCGGCGTCGGCGCCAACCTGCAGGACCATCTGCAATTGCGGCCGATCTACAAGGTTTCCGGCGTGCCGACCATGAACATGCTCTATCGCTCGCTGGGGCGGCGCGGGCTGATGGGGCTCGAATATCTGCTGCTGCGGCGCGGGGCGCTGACCATGGCGCCATCGCAGTTGGGCGCGTTCACCCGCTCGTCGGACGAGCATGCGACGCCCAATATCCAGTTCCATATCCAGCCGCTCTCGCTCGACAAGTTTGGTGACGCCATGCACGATTTTCCGGCCATTACGGTGAGCGTGTGCAATCTGCGGCCGACGAGCCGGGGCTCCATCCATATCCGCTCGTCAGCGGCCGAGGAGGCGCCGGCCATCGCGCCGAACTATCTCTCGACCGACGAGGACCTGCGGGTCGCGGCCGCCTCGATCCGCGTGGCGCGCAAGGTGATGAGCCAGCCGGCCATGGCGCGCTATCGGCCGGAGGAGTTTCGGCCTGGGGCGCATTTGCAGGGCGAGGAAGAACTGGCGCGGGTGGCAGGGGATATCGGGACGACCATCTTCCATCCCGTAGGGACGGCGCGGATGGGGGGGGCCGGCGACCGCATGGCGGTGAGTGACAAGGACCTGCGGGTCTTTGGCGTCGACGGGCTGCGGGTGGTCGATGCTTCGGCCATGCCCTTCATCACCTCGGGCAATACCAATTCGCCCACCATGATGATCGCGGAAAAGGCGGCTACAGCGATTCTGGCGCAGCACTAGCCGGTGGGCGCGTCGACGAGCAGGGCTCCGCGGAAGATCAGGGCGACGAGGTCCTGCTGGCGGCCGACCCCGGCCTTGCGGAAAATGTTGCGCATGTGAAAGGCGAGGGTAGTGGCGGTGATGCCCATGTCTAGGGCCACTTCATCGGTACGGAGCCCCCGGGCAAGGGACGCGGCGACGCGGGCCTCGGTGGGGGTGAGGGCAAAGAGCCGCGCGGTCAGGGCTTCGGAAATCGGCGGTGGCGCTTGCGTGTCGAGCAGCAGCATGGCGGCCGAAGTGCTACCATTTTCCTGGGAGCCGAGGGCGACGAAGCGGACCAGCACGGGGTGGCGGCCTTCCTCGCTGACCGTGATCAGGTCCGAGCTTTTGCTTTCGGCCAGTGCAGCGTCGAGCGCGGTGCGCAATTGCTGGGAGACCTTGCTGTCGGCGGCCGAGAGGCGGCCATTGCTGTGAAAGAGCGTTTCGCCCATCACCGCCTCGGCCTGATGGTTCTGGTGGATGATGTCGCGTTGCGCATCGAAGAGCACGACGCCGAGGGCGATGTGATCGAGCGTATGGACGAGATCACCGAGGCTCCGGCGGCTGGCCGCTTCGAGATCGGCCTGTCGCTGGCTTTCGGCGGCTGAGCCGAGGCCGGTCGTGATGCGCACGACCTGATCGAGGCGGGCGCGAACGGTTGCCAGCATCACGTCGAAATCGATCGGCTTTGAAAGATAGTCGTCGGCCCCGGCAGTCTTGCCCTCGATGACGGCGAGGCGATCGGAGAGGGCAGTGAGGAAGACAAAAGGCACATTGGCCATGTCCGGCCCCATGCCCCGCACCGCGCGCAGCAGTTCAAAGCCGCCCATGCGCGGCATGGTGATGTCGCAGAGGATCAGGTCGGGCTTGCGATCGCCGAGCAGATCGAGCGCGGATTGCCCGTCATCCGCGCCGAGCACCTGATAGCCGGCGTCCTGCAGTTCCTCGACGATGTTGTCGCGCAGGCTGCGCTCGTCCTCGACGCAGAGGATGAGAAACTCTTCCGGGTGGCTGAGGGCGCGAGAGGTCATGGCGTTTCGGAATGCTGGCGGGGAAGGACGAGGGTGAAGACCGTGCCCTCGGGACCCGAGGTGACAGTGATGTCGCCCCCATGGAGGCGCGCGATCTGGCGGGCGGTATAAAGACCGATGCCGCTGCCGCTGACCGTGGTGGCCGTGCTGGCGCGGAAGAAGCGTTCAAAAAGACGGGGCTGTTCGGCTTCGGGAATGCCAACGCCATGATCGGCGACGGCGATCACTATGGTTGAACCGGCCATGGCGGCGCTGAGTTCGACCGGCTGGTCGGCGGGCGAATATTTGAGCGCATTGCCCACGAGATTGCCGATGGCCTGGTCGATCAGCATGGCGTCGCATTCGATAGTGTCGAGCGGTTCGAGGGTGAGGGTGATGCGGCGCTCGGGGAAGAGGTCGATGAAGCGGGCCTGGATGGCACGCAGCAGCTGTTCCATATCGGTATTGCGCAAGCTGACATCCATTTCGCCAGCATCGATGCGCTCGGCGGTCAGGGTGCTGTCCATCAGGCGCGAAAGGTCGGCCACGGCATTGCGGATGGTCATCGAGCGTCCCGAGAACTCGGTCGCGTCCATCAGCGGACCGCGGCGCATCATGCGGTGGACGGTGGAATCGATGACGGCGAGCGGCGTGCGGAACTGGTGTGAGACCATGGCGACGAAATCGCGATAGACCTCGCGCAACTGCCGTTCGCGCTGCGCATCGTAGCGCTCGGTGACGTCGCGGACGATGACGATGCCGCCGCTGACACCGGCATTGAGGCGAATGGGGTGGAGGCTCCACTCGAGATAGGCGCCATCATCGCCCAGAACCGGGGCGAGGTAGAC
>NZ_JAFKHD010000482.1 GCF_017307565.1 Devosia sp. | reverse complement strand
TCATGGACGAGGCCACCAGCGCGCTCGACCCCGAGAGCGAGGCCATCGTCAAGCGCAGCATCAAGGGGATCGCTGCCGGGCGCACCGTCATCATCGTCTCGCATCGCCTTTCGATGCTGACCGATGCCGATGGCATCCTCGTCATCGATCGCGGCCGGCTGGTGGATGTCGGCCCGCATAGCCAGCTCGTCTCGCGCTGCACGACCTATCGGCAGTTGTGGACCCAGCAGATGAAGCTCGTCGGATGAGTGCACCAGCAAAGCCTGCCAAACCCGCCAAGCCCGTCAAACTGGTCAAGTCCCCGAGCAAGCCGGCGCTCAAGGTGGTGCCGACGGTCAAGCAGGACGCGGTCATGGATTTCCAGACCGACGCCATTGCGCTCGAGGAGCGACGCCCCCCGCCGGTCGCGCGGCTGACGCTCTATCTAGTGGCGCTGACCATCGGCTGCGCCATCTATTGGGCGAGCGTGTCGCGCATCGACCAGATCGTGGTTGCCCCAGGCCGGCTGACCACCAGCGAGCCGACGCTTGTGATGCAGCCGCTCGAAACCTCCATCATCCGCTCTCTCACGGTCAAACCCGGCGACATCGTCACCAAAGGCCAGCTGCTGGCGACGCTCGATCCCACCTTCAGCTCCTCCGATGCCGGGCAGATCCAGTCCAAGCTCGCCGGCTTCAATGCGCAGATCGACCGGCTTCAGGCCGAGCTGAAAGGCGAGGTCTACGTTCCGCCAGCCGGGGCCAGTGCCGAGGCGCTGATGCAGGGCCAGCTTTCGGCACAGCGTCATTCGGCCTATCAGGCCAAGCTTGATGATTTCGATGCCCAGATCGCCCATGGCGAGGCAGTGCTATCCGCCACCCGGTCGGAGGAGGACATGCTCAACCAGCGCCTCGCGGGCCTCCAGGAAATCCAGTCCATGCACGGCACGCTGGCCACTAGCGGCAACGGATCCAAACTGGCGTTTCTGCAAAGCCAGGACGTGAGCCTTGATCTTCGGGTCAGCCTTACGCGTCTTTCCGGTCAGTATTCCGTCGCCACCGAGCAGCTCCAGCAGGCCCGCGCCGAGCGGCAGAACTACGTGGAAGACTATCGCCGCGTGTCGCTCGAATCCCTAATCGACCTACAGGACCAGCAGGCGGGCGCCGCCGAAGAACTGCGCAAGGTTGATCTGCGCGAAGCCATGTCGCGCATGACTGCGCCGGCCGACGCAGCCGTCCTCGAAGTGGCGCAGCGCTCGGTGTCGTCCGTGGTACAGCCGGCCGAGCCGCTGATCACACTGGTGCCGCTCAACGTGCCGCTCGAAGTGGAAGCGACCGTCTCGGGCAGCGACATCGGCCACCTTGCCGTCGGCGACATGGCACGCATCAAGTTCGATGCCTTCCCGTTCCAGGAGCACGGGACCTTGGAAGGCAAGGTCGTCTCGATCAGCGAGAACGCCTTCTCCGGCCAGCAGGGCGCCGACAAGCAAAGCGGCCCGAGCTTTTACCGGGTGCGGATTGCGCTGGGCGACGGGCAGCTGCGCGGCTTGCCGCAGACCTTCCGCATGCTGCCGGGCATGACCGTATCAGCCGAAATCCATGCCGGCGATCGCACCGTCATCTCCTACTTCCTCTATCCGCTGGTTCGGGGCCTCGACGAAAGCCTGCGCGAGCCCTAGGCGATTTATCGCGCCTGGCTGCGCAGGGCCTGCACCACGCCGCGTGAGCGCCAGGCGTAGAGCATCCATCCAAACTCATAGGGGCGGCATTCCCGATCGACCGGGCCGGGCGGGAAGGCGGCGTCGAGATAGGGCAGGTGCCAGCCGGTAACCGCCGCCGTCGTCAGCGCCGACAGCGCACGCACGAGCTTGCGCGGCTCCCGCCGGCCCACCTTGCGCCAGATCATGGCATCCTCGGGGGAGGCGATGGGCTCTGCGGTCTCGGGGTGATGGTCGATCCAGTCGAGTCCCTTCATGATGGCGTCGCGGTGGTCGGTGCCGCCGGCGTCGTGCAGGTCGAGCAACGCCATCGGCGCCATTGCGTGCTGGTGTACGCTATAGACCGGGTAGCCTTCCACCACGCTGCCCTCGCGTGCATCATAGTGCCACCACCATTGCCCAGCCGGCCCCTGCAGCGCCACGATCCGCGCAGCGCAGGCTTCAGCCGCGTTGAGAGCGGCGGCATTTCTGTTGGCAAAACCCAGTCGCGCCAGCGCCTGGATGGGATAGACCTGATCGGCAAAGCACCCGACATGGCCGCGGGCAAAACCAGCGGCGCGGGCAGGCATGGTGTGGGCAAAGAGCCCGCCCGGTCCCTGCGCATCGAGCAGCATTCTTGCCGCCAGCCACTCCACCTTTTCACTTGGGCCGAGCTCGCCGGCGGCCAATGCAGCCGTCAGCGCCCAGGCGACCGGCACGGTCTCCACCTCGCCGCTTTCAAGATAGTCTTCCAACTGCTGGAAGAGATTGCCGGCATAGACGCCCGCAATTTCCGCCGCCGCCCAGGCCGCGAGGGCCACAGCCCCCGGCTCGCGCGAGCGCGCCGCCCGTTCCACCGTGGCATTGACCAGATCGATGGCCGTGCGCTCGCCCAGCACATGACGCTGCATCGATTGGAAGGTCCAGGCAAGGCCCATGGCGACGATGATGGCATAGCGCAGGCTGCTGCCCTCGGGGGCAGTACCGCCGCCATTCTTGTCGCCGATGCCGCGCATTGTCTGGGGAAACTGCAGGCCCGGCAGCGCCATGCGCTTGAGCCCGTCGCTGGCGATCGCGCACAGCTCGGGCAGGCGGCGTCGGGCGACATCGAAGCGACTGTCGAGCCCCAGAATGCGGTCGAATTCCGGACCGGGATCGTCGGCGTGGTCGGGCAACCCAATCATATCTTGCAGCATGTTTCGCCCCTGATTGTCTCAGCAACCTGCCATGGGGCCGGGACTGCCGCACTTCGCCCATTCGATGGATGGAGGGACAGCGCGCCCGAGCGCCTGGCGTCGGGTGATAGATCGATGGATGCAGGCCCGATCAGGGATTTTCGCGGTTCCACATGTCTACCATGCCCGCCGCATTGTCCTGCCAGACAAGGCCGATCATGCGCCGGCATCGGTAGAACCGCACGCGGGTCACACAGGCCAGCGCCAGTCCCCGGTCCCGCCAGGTCGGCGCCCGATCCGAGCGCCAGATGCGCAGCACTTCGTAGGCGGGCGACATGGCCATGACGGCACTCTTGCCCAGCCAGCGCAACCGTCCCAGCGGTCGTGAATTCACGCTGCGGAATTCATGCGCAACGTGGCGATCCCAGCGGCGGGCCAGTTCGGCAAACGAACTGCAGGAGGGGGTGGAAACCCTGGCATCAGGCAGATAGGCGATACGAAATCCCATGCCGGTGGCACGTTGGCCCCATTCGGTGTCCTCCATCGAGCCGATCCCGCCAAAGGGACCCACTGATCGGAACACATCGGCGCGAACTACCATATTGCCGGTCGCGGCAAAGCCGTAGCGCTCCACATAAAGCCGCGTGCGGTAGCTATAGACATTCTCATAGGCTTCGACGGCCGACATGCGGCCGGGCCGCGCCGGCCGAATGCGGATATCGCCGCCGGCGAAATCGGTTTCGGGGTGGCTGTCGAAGTGGCCCAGAATGGAAGCGAGCCAGCCGGGGGCGGGGACGCAGTCGGCATCGATAAAGGCCAGCAGTGGCGCCTCGGCCATTGCGGCCCCGAGATTACGCGCCGGCCCAGGCCCAGGTGTCGGCTCGCGCAGGAGGCGTAGGCCGGGCACAAGGCTCGTGGCGAAATCAGGAAGCTCACGTGACCCATTGTCGACGACGATGATCTCAATGGGACGATCAACCTGCTGCGCCGCGAGCGCCGTGAGACAGAGCCGCAAGCCATCGGCGTCATTGAGATGGGGAATGATGACACTGACGGCGGGCTGCTCGGCCATGTTGCGGACCTCGACTGCGAGATAGGCCGCAAGATTGAGACAGAGCCAAGGGTGGTTCAATAACCCGACCCTGCCGGTGCTCTAGCTAGAAGTGATGCACCGGCGTCATGGGTTTCAACGATTCCAGCCCAGCCGGCTTTCCACGCGACGGGCGCTGGATTTCACCAGGTCGATGAGGTCGGGGTTTTTCTGGTGTACCTTGGCCTCTGGCACGACAATGGACATGGTGGCAAGACAAGCGCCGCTGGCGTCGAGGACCGGGGCGGCGATACAGGCGACGGCGAAGTCGGATTCGCCGGCCTGAATGGAAATACCCCGGGCCAGGGCCTCGTGGGCATGGTCCGCCAGCGTCGTCGGATCGGTATCGGCCCGGCCTGTCGGGGATACGCGCGCCGAACGCTCAAAGATGGCGAGAAGCTCGGCCTTGGGCAGGTGCCCCACCAGAAGGCGGCCCGAAGCCGTCCAATTGAGCGGGCTGCGGCTGCCAACGCGGGAGCTGACATTGAAGTGCCCGCTGCCATCCTCCATGGCGAGCACGACCATCATGTCCTGATCACGCCCACAGACCTGCACGGTCTCGCCCGAGAGGCGCGCGAGTTCGTGCATTTCCTGGGTAGCTGCACCCAGAAGGTCGAGGTTCCGGGCATAGGTGAGCCCATAGTGATAGAGCCGCGGCCCCAGCCAGATGAGCCCATTGCCGTCCCGGTTCAGCAGATCTTTTTCAACCAGGTCGTCGATGATGGCATAGATGGTGGAGAGCGGCGCGCCAACGGCGCGCGCGATCTCGTAAGCGGTCGTTGCCTGCTCCACTTTCTGCAGGTGGTCAAAAATCTGCAGGGCTCGGTCTATGCCGCTCGTGCGCGAGCGGCGTTCGGGTTGCGCCGTAGTCGGACTATCGTTCACGCAAGTGATCCCTTCGGGTTTGACGCCGACGATTTATGCGCTCAATCGGGCCAGTTCAATATCGCTGCTTCCTGCGCGAGCCAGCGGTCGGCGATACTGGTATGGATGACCTCGTTGGCGCGCTGGGCCTTTTCGAGTTCTTCCACCAGCCGGGCTGCAACGACAGTCTCCTCGTTCGGGTGCAGGTTGCACGGGTCAAGGAAGAACAGTCCGTGCTCGGCCTCGTGATCGCGCACGATGATAGGCCTCTCGCCGCGGGCGAGTGCAGAGGCAAGGTCCCACGCGGTGATCCTTGCCGTTTCCGGATCAACCCTGACCTCGAGCCGGTCGAGTGGGTTGTCGGTGGGGTCGGGAACGATCTTTGGTGTGATGCCCGGTCGCCCTTCGAGGGTTTCCATCCAGAGTTCGAGTGCAGCGCGTTCGCGGGCGCGAATGCCGTCGTGGTCGCGGGTCTTCCAGGCCTCGAGCGCCGCAATGACGCCCGCGATACCCTCCTTGCCGACCTTCATGCCGCGGCCAATGCCGCGGTTCTGCAAATAGATATTGCGGATAAAGGATTTTTCGCCGGCGCAGATGCCCGAGGTCGGGCCGCCGAGGAACTTGTGGCCCGAATAGAGAACCACATCGGCGCCATCGGCGAGAAAGCGCCTGAGGTCGTATTCGGAGGCGGCGTCGACGATAACCTTTACGCCGCGGGCGTGGCAGATATCGGCGAAGGTCTTGAGCGGAATTTGCGCATAGTCGACCACGTGATGCGAAACGACGAAAACGGCGGCGACTGTTCGCTCGGTGATCGCCCCGGCCAGTTGGTAGCCGTGGGCGCTGGTGGCCTGGCCAACGGGCACAACCTTGCCTCCGGCAAGGCGGATTGCCTGATCGACGGGGGCGCCATAGCTGACCATGTGGCCGGTCTGAATGAGAACTTCGTTGCGCAGTGGGCCAGCGTCGGGCAGTTGCTCGATGGCCCAGAGATTGTCTCCGGTGATCGCTGCCGCTACGGCGAGGCTGATGGCGGCCGAGCAGGAAGCCGTGACGAAACCGGCCTCGGCGCCGGTCAATTCGGCAATGGCGCGGCTCGCCCGCCGATGCAGGTCACCCATTTCGACGAATTCGGACAAGATCCGGGTCACCGCCGAAACGGCCTCGGGCACCACGATCGATGCGCCCAATGACGTCATGGTGCCAGAAACATTGATGACGGGGCGCAGGCCCAGTTCGGCGCGAATATCGGCATCGGTCGTTTTGCTCATTGTCCTCTCCCCTTCAGTCAAAAGCCACGATCGCTTCGATTTCGACGGTAATCTGGTTGGGCAGTGACCCGAAACCGACCGCCGAGCGTGCATGGGCACCCTTTTCGCCAAAAACAGCCCACATCAGGTCCGAACACCCGTTGATCACTGCTGGATGGTCGGCGAAGTCCGGCGCAGCATTGACCATGCCCAGCAGTTTGACGATGCGGCGAACGCGCCGCAGGTCGCCAAGGGCGGCTTCCATGACCGCGATGAGATTTATGCCGGTCAGCCGAGCGTGGGCATAGGCATCCTCGACCGATACATCGGTGCCCACCTTGCCCTTGTGCAGGCGGCCGTCTGCCTCGCTGGGCCCTTGGCCCGAGAGAAAAAGCAGCTTGCCCTCGGCGACGTGGGTCGCGAAATTCGCAATCGGGGCAGGCGCCGCCGGCAGAACAATGCCCAGCGCTGCGAGGCGCTCGTAGGGGCTGGCGTCCGGGCGCGCGGCAAGCTCGGTAACACTCATGCAAACAACTCCAACTCAGGCAAGTTCGCCCTGGCGAATGCAGGCGACGTGATGATTGCCGCCGATATGCTCGGCGGTAGGGACAATGCTGGCGCAGGCATCGATGGCCATGGGGCAGCGGGTGCGGAAGACGCACCCCGAGGGTGGGTCGATGGGCGAGGGAATATCCCCTGCCAGCGGCACATGAGTGCGTTTGCGCGTCGGATCAGGTACCGGCGCGGTGGCGAGCAGCGCGCGGGTATAGGGATGCCTGGGTTTGGCGTAGACCTGGCGCGACGGACCACGCTCCATGACCCGGCCCAGATACATCACCACCACCTCGTCGCAGAGATATTCCACGACGCTGAGATCATGGGCGATAAACAGCATGGTGAGCCCGAGCTTGCGCTGCAGATCGCCCAGAAGATTCAGAACCTGCGCCTGTACGGACACGTCGAGCGCCGAAACCGGCTCGTCGGCGACGATGAAGTCCGGCTCGACTGCCAGGGCCCGGGCAATGCCGATGCGCTGGCGTTGCCCGCCGGAAAACTC
>NZ_JAFKHD010000481.1 GCF_017307565.1 Devosia sp. | reverse complement strand
TTGAGTGGAACAAAAGCATGACCGAGACGGTCCAGATCATTTCTCCCGTGAATGGAAAAGTGTTTGCCGAGCGCCAGACGCTGGACGGGCCTTCGATTGCCGCGGCCGTGAGCCGGGCGAAGGCGGCACAGCGCGAGTGGCGCGGGGTGGCGGTGGCCGAGCGAGTGGGGGCGGTCGGGCGCATGGTCGATGCGCTCCTTGCCATGAACGAAGAAATCGTGCCCGAACTCGCCTGGCAGATGGGCCGGCCGATCCGCTTCGGTGCGGAAAAGCGCGGGGTCGAGGAGCGCAGCCGGCATATGCTCTCCATAGCCGAGACTACGC
Source organism: Devosia sp. (assembly GCF_017307565.1). GTDB lineage: Bacteria > Pseudomonadota > Alphaproteobacteria > Rhizobiales > Devosiaceae > Devosia. The sequence goes on along the minus strand of NZ_JAFKHD010000481.1, from coordinate 6,813 downwards.
TGGCGCCATCGATGCGGCCCGAGAAAGAGGGTTTTGTGCGCTATATCGCACATGAACCGCTGGGTGTGGTGCTCGTGATTGCACCCTGGAATTATCCGTTTCTGACAGCGGTCAATTCCATCGTGCCGGCGCTGGTGGCGGGTAATGCGGTGCTTTTGAAACATGCGAGCCAGACCCTGCTGGCGGGTGAGCGCTTCGCAGCGGCGGCCAAAGCGGGGGGACTGCCCGAGGGGATTTTCCAGAACCTCGTCCTCAGCCATGGCGACGCGGAAAAACTCGTCGGCTCGGGCGAGATCGACCACATCAATTTCACCGGATCGGTGGAAGGTGGGCGGCGGATCGAGAGGGCGGCGGCCGGGACTTTTGCCACACTGGGCCTCGAGCTCGGGGGCAAGGATCCGGCCTATGTCCGTGCCGACGCCAATCTCGACTTTGCCGCCGAAAACCTTGTCGACGGCAGCTTTTTCAATTCCGGGCAATCGTGCTGCGGCGTCGAGCGCATCTATGTGCATGCCGAGGTCTATGACGGGTTTGTCGAGCGCTTCGTCCAGCAGGCGCGCGGCTGGACCCTGGGCGATCCGCTCGACCCGGCAACCATTGTCGGGCCCATGGCGCGCGGCAGCTTTGCCGACCATGTGCGGAACCAGACCGACGAAGCCGTGCGCTCGGGCGCGACGCGGCATCTCAACTGGGGCGATGCCCGTGACACGGCAGGTTCGCCCTATCTGGCGCCCGAAGTGCTGACCGGCGTCAATCACCAGATGAGCGTCATGCGCGAGGAGAGCTTTGGACCCGTCGTCGGCATCATGAAGGTGGCGGACGACGCCGAGGCGATCACGCTGATGAATGACAGCCCCTATGGGCTGACGGCGTCCATCTGGACCGATGACATCGCCGCGGCCGGGCGGATCGGCAGCCGGGTCGAGACCGGTACGGTCTTTGCCAATCGCTGCGACTATCTCGATCCCGCGCTTGTCTGGACCGGCGTGAAGGACACCGGCAAGGGCGGCGGCCTCAGCGAGATCGGCTACCATAATTTGACCCAGCCCAAGAGTTTTCATCTGCGGCGGGTTTGAGCACACACGCCGCCCCACGCTCGATTGTCACCCCGGCGAAAGCCGGAGCCCAACTTGAGATCTCAGGATGGATTCCGGCTTTCGCCGGGATGACAGCGGTGGGGGCGGTTGTATCGAGGGACTAGGAAAATGACCAAAGCCAACTGGAATTATCCGACCGCCGTCCGCTTCGGGGCGGGGCGCATTGCCGAATTGCCCGATGCCTTGAAGGTCGCGGGGATAAAGAAGCCGCTGCTGGTGACCGATGCGGGGCTCGCGGCGCTGCCGGTGACGCAAAAGGTGCTGGCCGATCTCAAAGCCGGCGGCATCGAGGTTGGGCTTTTCTCCGATGTAAAACCGAACCCGATCTCGGCCAATGTCGAAGCGGGCATAAAAGTTTTGCGTGAGGGCGGCTATGACGGGGTCATCGCCTTTGGTGGCGGCTCCGGGCTAGACACGGCCAAGGTGATTGCCTTCATGGCCGGGCAGACGCGGCCCATGTGGGACTTTGAGGATGTCGGCGACTGGTGGACGCGCGCCGATCCCAAGGGGATTTTTCCGATCGTCGCCGTGCCGACGACGGCGGGGACGGGCTCGGAAGTTGGGCGCGCGGGCGTCATTACCGACGAGACGACGCATACCAAGAAGGTGATTTTCCATCCGTTGATGATGCCCAAGGTCGTCATCGCTGATCCCGAACTGACCGCGGGCATGCCAAAGTTCATCACCGTGGGCACCGGCATGGATGCGCTGGCGCATTGTTTGGAGGCGTATTGCGCGCCGGGCTATCATCCGCTGGCCGATGGCATTGCGGTGGAAGGCGTTCGACTGGTGTTCGAAAACCTGCCCAAGGTTGTGGCCAACCCCAATGATATCGAGGCGCGCGGCCATATGATGAGCGCGGCGGCCATGGGGGCAACGGCGTTCCAGAAGGGGCTCGGGGCCATTCATGCGCTGAGCCATCCGGTGGGGGCGCTCTATGATACCCATCACGGCATGACCAATGCGGTCTTCATGCCCTATGTGCTTCAGGCCAATAAGTCGGCGATCGAGGGCAAGATTGCCCGGCTCGCGGCCTATATCGGGCTGGCACCGAGTTTTGACGCGTTCCTGCATGCCGTGATCGGGCTGCGGCTGCGGCTCGACGTGCCGCATACGCTGAAGGATTTTAAGGTCGATAGCGCGCAGCGGGAGAAGATCGGCGACATGGCGATTGTCGACCCGACGGCGGGTGGCAACCCGGTTGAGCTGACCAGGGCACTGGCGCTGGCGATTTTTGATCGGGCGCTGGAGGGACGGGTTTAGAAGCCTCGTCCCAACCACCGGTTCGCCCTTCTCCCCCTGAGGGAGAAGGTGGCGCGCAGCATCACCGAATTCGCAAACGCGAATTCGGTTGGGATGAGGGGTATTCTTGCTGGTGTCACTCGCTCCTCTGCGGAGGATAGACACCCCTCACCCTGACCAATTTGCTGAACGCAAATTGGTCGGTCCCTCTCCCGCAAGGGGCGAGGGGAAGGCTAGTGGCTCTCGGTCAGCTGACGACCTCGGCCACAGTCGCCTTGGCGCCTTCGTCGAACAGGTTTTCGAGATGGCCCACCACCGTGTCGCGGAACACGGCGTTGCCGGCGAGGTCTGTACCGAAAACTTCGATCAGGCTCGAAAGCCCTTCGAACAGCGCTACCGGGTCGTCGCCGGCATCGGCCGAGATGGCCATCATCTTGAGCGCGTGCGGATCCCGAACGTCGATCTCATTGCCCTTTTCGTCGATGCCGGTGACGTAGCGCATCCAGGCGGCGACGCCGAGGGCAAGGCGGGTGATCGGCTGACCGGCCTTGAGACGATCGCGGATGGTGCCGAGGAGGCGCTGGGGCAGCTTTTGCGAACCGTCCATGGCGATTTGCCAGGTGCGGTGCTTCAGGGCCGGATTGCGGAAGCGCTCAAGAAGCTGATCACGATAGGCCCCGAGATCGACGCCGGGCATGTCGAGCGTCGGCATGGCTTCTTCGGTCATCAGGCCATGGACCAGCTTTACATAGGCCGGATCGCCCATGACTTCGGCGATGTACTGGTAGCCGCCGAGATAGCCCAGATAGGACATGGTCGAGTGTGAGCCATTGAGCATCCGGAGCTTCATGTGCTCGAAGGGCTCGACGTCTTTCACGAGCTGCCCGCCGACCTTTTCGAATGCCGGGCGGCCGGACGGAAAATGGTCTTCGATCACCCACTGGGTGAAAGGCTCGGTCATGATCGGCCAGGCGTCTTCCGCGCCGATCAGGCTTGTGACTTCCTCGCGGTCGGCATCGGTGGTGGAAGGCACGATGCGGTCGACCATGGTCGAGGGGAAGGCGACAGACTTCACCCATTCGCCGAGATCGGCGTCGCGGAGGGCGGCGAAGCGGGTGACGATGCGCTTCGCGGTTTCGCCATTGGAGGGAAGATTGTCGCAGCTCATCACCGTGAAGGGGGCAATGCCGGCCGCCTTGCGGCGGGCGAGGGCCTCGACCAGCATGCCCGGCGCCGATTTCGGCGCGGCGGGATTGGCGAGGTCGTGGACGATGTCGGGATGCTTCTGGTCGAGCTCGCCAGTGGCCGGGTCGTGGCAATAGCCTTTTTCAGTGACGGTCAGCGAGACGATGCGGATGTTGGGGGATGCCATCAGGTCGAGGAGGGCTTCGCGCTCGGTATTGGCATCCATGACCGAGAGGATGGAGCCGATGACGCGCGGATGGGTGCCTTCGGCGTCGCGCACGGCAATGGTGTAAAGGCTGCCCTGCGGTTCCAGGGCTTCCTTGGTGTCGGGGCGGCGGAGGCTGGCGCCGACAATGCCCCAGCTTGGGTCCCCGGCGAGGAGATCATCGACATAGACGGCCATATGGGCGCGGTGGAAAGCGCCGATGCCCAGATGCACGATGCCCGGCGTCACCTCGGCCCGATCATATTTCGGCACGCCGATGCCCGGCTTGAGGGAGCCAAGGGTGGCAGGGCTGAGGCGCGGGCTGGTCATGACGGCTCCATGGAATTCAAATCGGGCGCAGCATAGTGGCTTCCAATCTTGTATGGAAGGCTGGTTGCGGCGCGCTATGCTGTTTATGAGGGGAAGGCTTGTCGGGGCAAGCCGGGCCCGGCATAAGCCTTTGCAGGAATTGGGAGGAGAGCGGCATGGCCAGCAAGCGGATCGTCAGCATCGGCGAATGCATGATCGAGATGAGCGGTGGCGAGAACAGCACCTATCGCCTGGGCTATGCCGGCGACACGCTCAACACGGCCTGGTATCTGCGCGCCCTGCTCGGGAAGGACTGGAACGTCGACTATATGACGGCGCTTGGCCAGGATCGCTATTCCGATGACATCAGGACTTTCCTCAAGACCAATGGCATCGGCACCGACCATATCGGCACGATCCCGGAGCGGCGGCCGGGACTTTATATGATCCATCAGGACAAGGGCGACCGGCACTTTACCTATTGGCGCGACCAGTCGGCGGCAAAGCTGCTGGCCGACGACAAATCGGCGCTGCAAAAGGCCGTGGAAGGCGCCAGCCTTGTCTATTTCTCGGGCATTACCCTCGCAATTCTGGCGCCCAAGGCGCGTGGTCGCTTGCTGGGCGCCATCGTCAAGGCGCGAGACAATGGCGCAAAAATCGCCTTCGACACCAATCTGCGGCCGGCCCTGTGGTCGAGCCCAAGGGTGATGGCCTCGGTGCTGACGGCGGCGGCGAGCCTTTGCGATATCGTGCTGCCCACACATACCGATGAAGCCCCGCTTTTCGGCGACAAGTCGGTGGATGACACCGCCGACCGCTATCTCGAACTCGGGGTCGAGGAAGTGGTGGTCAAGGATGGCGCCAAGGAAGCGCTGATCGCGACGGCGAGCGAGCGGGTGCGCATTTCGCCGAAACCGGCTGAGAAGGTGGTGGACGCGACCGGGGCCGGCGACAGTTTCAATGGCGGCTATCTCTCGGCGCGGCTCAACGGCAAGTCGATCCGCGCGGCAGCGGAAGAAGCGCATCGCGTGGCCGGGGTGGTTATCGGCCACAAGGGTGCGCTGGTGGAGCCGAAGTTTTTGAAATAGCGCCATCGCGCGGGGCACCACCCCCTCCCAGCCTCCCCCATCGAGGGGGAGGTGAAGGGATAGTGGCCTGCGCAAGATAGTGCCAACTACTCGATGCGACACCTCCCCCTTGATAGGGGAGGACGGGAGGGGGGCTCTATTCCCCGTGCATCTTCAAAAAATCCTCGGCGCTGAGGACGATCTTGTCGTCAATCTCGCCGATGGCTTTCTTGTCCTTGCCTTCATAGTCAACGCCGCTGAGTACGGTGCGGATGACATTGAGCCGCAGTCGGCGCTTGTCATTGGCGCGGATCACCGCCCAGGGGGCGTGGCGGCTGTCGGTGCGCTCGAGCATGCGGTCGCGGGCGCGCGAATAATCGTCCCACTTGTTGAGCGCTTCGAGATCGATGGGCGACAGCTTCCAGGTTTTCAGCGGATCGTGGCGGCGGTCGTGGAACCGCTTGAGCTGCATTTCGCGGCCGATCGACAGCCAGAACTTGAACAGACGAATGCCGTCCTTGGTGAGGCGCTTTTCAAATTCGGGCGCTTCGTCCAGGAACAGTTCGGTCTCTTCGGGCTTGCAGAAGCCCATGACCGGCTCGACGCCGGCGCGGTTGTACCAGGAGCGGTCAAAGAGCACCATTTCGCCCGCTGCCGGCAGCCAGTCGATATAGCGCTGAAAGTACCACTGGGTGCGTTCCCGGTCGTTGGGCTTGGGCAGGGCGGCGATGATGTTGTAGCGCGGGTTGAGAAATTCGAGGATCGTCTTGATCGTGCCGCCCTTGCCGGCGGCATCGCGCCCTTCGAAGACGAGGACGATGCGCTCGCCGGCCTTGGCCATATGGCCTTGCAGCAGCACGAGTTGCTTTTGCAGCGCATAAAGCTGAGTGTCATACTCGTCCCGGTCGAGCTTCTTGGCATAGGGAAAACCGCCCGATTTCATGGCCGCCTTGTCGATGGCCTCGGGCAGTTCGGGATTGTTGATATCGAAGTTGAGGAAGGGATCGCTCACTCTGTCGCTCCATTGTCACGAGCACCGTGCTAGAAGTTTCGATCCCGCGCAAGTGGCGGGAGTAAGCGCTTGATTCGGCGGGCAAAAATGGACGATTCACAATCGCCCCAGACATTGCTGCGCGGCCAGGCCATGCTGGCGCGCATTGTGAGTTATGCCGGGCTCCTTCTGGGGCTCGCCGGCCTCTTTGTCGCGCTCGTGCTTTTTGGCAATCTCAGGCCCGATCTCGCCGCGCTCGGCTATCTGTTCGTCCTTGGCTTTGTCGCCCTGCTGCCCATGCCGGTGCGCACGGTGACGCGCATCGTCGAGACGCCGGTGGTGCAGCTGCCGCCCGAAGACGACAGCGGATCCGTCATGGCCGCCTTTGCCGAGGCCTTGGGTGAGCCGTGCCTCGTACTCGACCGTCGCGGGGCGGTGGCCTATCGCAACCAGGCCGCCGCGAGCCAATATCCCAATGTGCAGAACGGCAAGGTTCTGACCCTCGTCATGCGCAATCCCGAACTGGTGGCAGCGGTGGATGCGGCGCTACGCAGCGGGGCGCCGCAGAGTTTTGAACTGCACGAAACCCTGCCCAGCGAAACCTGGGATCGCGTCACTGTTGCGCCCGTTCGGAGCCCCGGCAGCGACTGGTTCGAAGAGGATGACCGGCACCTGCTCGTCACCTTCCAGAGTCTGACCGAATTGAAGCGCGTCGAC
>NZ_JAFKHD010000480.1 GCF_017307565.1 Devosia sp. | reverse complement strand
CCTGAAGAGCTTATGCTTGTCGTCGATTTCCTTGATCTTGAAAGCCGCGCGCGAGCGATAGCCTTCCGAACGGGCGCGAGCCACGTAGGGATCGTTGAGCTGGCGCTGCAGCCACTTGGTGGACGAGGTCGTCCGCCCCTTGGCCGTCTTGAGCCGGATTTTCAGGTCCCGGTCGGATTTCCGGCCACCGGTGCCGAGGGCTTTATCCACCATTTGCGTTTCTCCGCTTGGGGCGGCTCGGCCGCTTGTGAACCTTATCTGCATCCATCAGGGAAATCAGGATACCTTCGCGCAGACCACGATCGGCCACGCGCACACGCTCGGTCGGCCATTCGCGCCGAATGGCTTCGAAAATGGCGCAGCCGGGCAGCACGAGATCGGCACGATCCCGGCCGATGCAGGGATGCGCCACGCGGCGCTCGAAGGGCATGTTGAGCAGCACGCGCAGAATATCGTCGATCTGCCCGCTCTTGAGCCAGAGGCCATCGACCTTCTGGCGCTCATAACGCTCGAGCCCGAGATGCAAGCCAGCCAGCGTCGTCACCGTACCCGACGTGCCGATCAGATGCACGGGATGTGCTGCGATCATCTGCCGGAGCTTTTCGCGACCGCGGAACTGCTTGAGATGTTCGGAGACGAAGCTGACCATGGCTTCGAAGACTTCCGGGGTAACGTCGACCCCGCCAAAACGCTCGGCGATCGAAACGACGCCGACCGGCAGCGATTGCCAGGAGCGAATCGAGGCCGACATGCGCCCCTGCGAACGCGGGCGGCCGCCGCGAAAATCGAGCCAGGCGAGTTCGGAGGAGCCGCCGCCGATATCGAACATCAAGGCGCCCTGCGCATTTTCTTCGATGAGATCGGCGCAACCGGTAACGGCCAGCTCAGCCTCGGTGCGACGATCGACGATTTCGAGTTCGAGCCCGAGCTCATCCTTGACCCGTCTAAGAAACTCCGGACCGTTTTCAGCGGCACGGCAGGCTTCGGTGGCAATAAGGCGCATGCGGGTGGGCTGATGGTCGCGCAGCTTGTTGCGGCACTGTTTCAGCGCTTCCATGGTGCGTTCCATAGCCGCTTCGCCGAGGCGCCCGGTTACCGAGACGCCCTCGCCGAGCCTGACGATGCGCGTAAAGCCATCGAGAACGCGAAATCCATGTTCGTGTGGGCGGGCGATCAGCAGGCGGCAATTATTGGTGCCAAGATCGAGCGCCGCATAGAGCGGGCCGCGTGCGCGCCGAGGCGCGTGGCTCGTCCGCGACTCCGCCTGATGTGGCGCAGCCGTACCCCTTGCCTTCCGGTCCTGGCCGGGAGGCGTGCGGAGCGCCGTGCCGGTCCGGGCGACCGACAAGGCAGCGGACCGATTCGAATCGGTCACTTGATTCTCCTGACGCTGTGCGGTCGCTGGCCGGTTTTTCCGGCCGCGCCCAAGGCGCAGCTTTGGTGTTGCGTTGTTGAAAAGACGGTACTTGAATGGGGCCACAAGCGCAATGCACACATTGGTTGGGCAAACTTGCTCCATCCCCGCTTGCAATCCTCTTCTGCTTTGTCTAATGAGACCCCGCGCCGCACTGAAGCCCTGCTTCGCCAGAGCGGCCTAGCCAGCAGGCTGTGCTGGGGAATAGTTCAACGGTAGAACAGCGGACTCTGACTCCGTCAATCTTGGTTCGAATCCAGGTTCCCCAGCCAATTTCTCTCAACCCAGCCGTTTACTCAGTGCAGCCCCCCAAAGGGACCTCGCTCGTCTCTTTGCTGCGCCTGATTGGCGGTCGTGCCACGGCTATGCTGCGAGCCTTGCCTGAAGGCGGGGGACGATGAAGTCGAGAAATAGCCTGATCCGGTGCGGGACCAGTTTTCCGCCCAGATATAGAGCGTGAATTTCGTCGAGATCGCCATCGCCGAAATCGGGCATGACCTCGACCAGCCGGCCTGTCGCTAGGTCGTCGCGCAAATGGATGTCCCCCAGGCGGGCAATCCCTACGCCCGCAAGAACCATCCGGCGCACCGTTTCACCGTTATTGGCAAGCAAGGTTCCTGCAATCTGCCGGTCTGCCACCCGCCCCCGATCGCCCACCGGCCAGATGGGGCCGGCCCGCCGGAAATTAAAGCCCAGGCAATTGTGCCGGCTCAAATCTTCGAGCGAAGTTGGGACGCCGTGATGCGCGAAGTAATCAGGCGTTCCGACGATCCGTCTTTTTACAGCACCGATTCGTCGTGCCGTCAGCGTGGAATCGGCGAGCGGCCCAACCCGCAGGGCCACGTCCGTCCGGTCGAGATAGAGATCCACGACTTCGTCCGATAGGGACAGATCGATGACGATATTGGGGTACTCTTTCCAGAACTCGGGCAGCAGTGGCTCGAGGCCATGCACACCTATGCCTACAGAAGTGCTGACACGCACCGTGCCACCGGTGCTCGAAGCACCCATTGTCAGTTCGCGTTCGAAGCTGTCGAACGCCTCCACCATCGCCCTGCCCCGCTCATAGAAAAGACGCCCCTCTTCGGTGAGCGAAAGCCGGCGTGTCGAGCGCTCGATGAGGCGCACACCGAGCCTGGATTCTATCCGGGCAATCAATTTGCTGACTGTAGATGGAGTCGTGCGGGTCTGCCGGGCCGCTTCGGAAAAGCTGCCTGTGTCGACCACGCGCAGAAAGACCTGCACTTCGCCCATGCGGTTATCCATTGGCGCCTCCATGTTCGTCGGAAAGCTATAGAATTTCGGCTTACTTATGAATTTTATTCACGGCTGATGGTCATCGTCAGGCGGTTATCGCGCCCATTATGCAGTGCCATATAGCTGGCTCAACCCTTGTCCGCGGCGCAGACGCCGATGGACGACGCCAAGGAAACATCACCATGCAGTGGCCTTTGATCGCGCTTGCCGTAGGCGCATTTGGCATCGGCACCACCGAATTCGCCCCGATGGGGTTATTGCCGACGATCGCGACGGGTATTGGTGTCGACATCCCAACGGCCGGCCTGCTGGTCAGCGCCTATGCCATCGGCGTCATGCTTGGCGCCCCGATCATGACGCTGCTGTTCGGCAGGGTACGGACGCGGACAGCACTGATCACGCTGATGGCGATATTCACCCTCGGCAACATCCTGTCCGCCCTGGCGCCGGACTACTGGACCCTGCTCGCGTCGCGCCTCGTAACGAGCCTTAATCACGGGGCCTTCTTCGGCTTGGGTTCGATGGTGGCCGCTAGCCTGGTTCCCAAGGAAAAGCAGGCTGCGGCGATCGCTACCATGTTCATGGGCCTGACCATCGCGAATATCGGCGGGGTGCCTGCCGCCACCTGGATAGGCCAGCAGATCGGATGGCGCATGGCGTTTGGCGCAACGGCCGGCCTTGGGCTTCTGACCATGCTTGCCCTGTTTTTCGCCCTCCCGCGCGGAGAAGCCGCGCAGCAGCCCGATATTGGCAAGGAGATGGCCGTCATCACCCGCGGGCCGGTGCTGCTGGCCATGCTGACGACGGTGCTCGGCGCGGGCGCAATGTTCACGCTCTACACCTACGTCGTGCCCATGCTCGAAACGATCACCGGAGCCTCGCCCACCTTCGTGACGATAGGACTCGTTCTGATTGGCCTGGGCTTTACCGTCGGCAACAATCTTGGTGGTCGGCTCGCAGCGTGGTCTCTGGATGGCAGCATCAAGCTTTTCCTGGCCGCCATCACGGCTGTCCTCATTATTCTTCCCTATCTGCTGAGCACTGAACTAGGCGCCGCTATCGGCCTCTTCCTGTTCGGCATTGCGACGTTCGGTATCGTGCCGCCGGTGCAGACCAAGGTCATGCAGGTGGCGGCGGCAGCGCCGGGCCTTGCCTCCTCGGTCACATCTCCTCCGGCCTCGGGCTCGAAGCGGTGTCGGCGGCGAGCGCGGCTGTAGCCGCAGCTGGATTGGCCATCGTCATCCTGTCGGGGCGGAGCAAAAGCGCCGTGCAGCCGGCGGAATAGACCTGATCGGGGCGATGGAGGTGTCCGCGTCGTAGCGGCAAACTCGATGTAATCGTCTCGTCCGACCAATAATTGGGGTACCGCGCGGCGGGCGCGGTACCCGACGACCAGAAATCCGTGAGGGACCGGATCTCAGACCGCGTCGGATTGCCTGATGGCTTCGGCGAGCGACTGCAGTTGCCGAAAGGCCAGGTATCTCTGTTGATGGTACGCCTGCCAGTCCTCATTGGGCGCAACAATTTCCTGCGTTTTCGACATTGCCGACATGGCATCACGCGGCGAAGCAAAGGCTTGGCTGGCCGTGGCGCCGCGCATGGCCGCACCCAGCAGGACCGGCTCACCGGCCGCAGTCACGGCGACCGGTAGCCCCGAGGCGTCCGCCAGCAATTGCCGCACCAGCTTGGACCGGCCTGCGCCGCCGCTGATATAGATCGACTGGATCTGGAGACCGGCCGCATCGGAGACATCGAGTATCTGCCGCAGGCCATAGCCAAGACCCAGCAGTCCTGCCACGTAGAGGTTCACAAGGCTTGCCTCGGACCGATCCATACCCAGTCCGGACATAATGGCCTTGGCCAGGGGATTGGCGTTGGGAGCACGGTTGCCGAGAAATTCGGGGACGATATGAAGCCCGCGCGCCAGCCCGGCGACTTCCGACAGACCCGGCAGGGACGCCTCGGCGTGTTCCGCAAGATAGGCTGGAAGCGACAGTCCTGCAGCCTTGGCCCTTGCGCCGGCAGCTGCACTTGCCGGATGGAGAGTCACCAGATGATCGAGCGCGGCCCCTGCTGCGGATTGACCACCTTCACTGAGCCAGAGGCCCGGAACCATGGCGTCAAAATAGGGTCCCCATATGCCCGAAACCAGGCGCGCCTCCGTGGCGGAGGCCATGGTACAGGCCGACGTGCCAAAAACATAGGCCATGCGGTCAGTGATCTCACCAGGCCCGTCGCTCGCCCCGATGGTGCCGATTCCGCCAGCGTGGGCATCGATGAGGGCGCTGCCAACGGCGGTGCCAGGCCTGAGACCAAGCTCGCCGGCGGCTTCTGCAGTCAGCCCCTCGCCCAGCGCCGTGCCGGGCGCGAGCACTTCGGTGCCAATCCGGATAAAACCTTCTTCGGCCAGTGCGCCAAGGCCGACTGCCTGGAAATACGACGCGTCCCAGCGCTTTTCATGGGCCAGATAGGTCCACTTGCAGGTCAGCGTGCAGGAGGAGCGCGCAAGGCTACCCGTCGCTTTCCACGTCAGAAAGTCGGGAAGGTCGAAAAATTGCCAGGCGCGAGCAAAGGCCTCGGGCTTGTTTTCGGCAAGCCACAATAATTTCGGCGTCTGCATTTCGGGCGAAATGCTTCCGCCGACATAGTCGAGGACCGCGTGGCCGCCTGCATTGATACGCGCTGCCTGATCGAGAGCCCGATGATCCATCCAGACAATAATGTCGCGTTCGTCCGCGCCAGTGTCGCTGACAGAGATTGGCGTCCCGCCCTGCCCCAGCACAACCAGCGAGCAAGTGGCGTCAAAGCCGATACCTGCAACACGTTCGGGGGCAATGCCGGCCTCGCGCACGGCCGCTTTAACGACCTTGCACACGGCGCGCCAGATGTCGGTGCTCGAACTTTCCGCCCGATCGCCCGGTTCGATGAACAGACTTATCGGGTCGCTCGCCGCAGCCAACATGGCCCCGCCCCGATCGAATACCCCGGCGCGCGCGCTCGCGGTGCCGACATCGACGCCGATAAAATACTGTTCGCTCATGTCAGAGATCGTTTCGCTGCGGCAGGATGACGAGATCGCGAATTGTCACGTTGCGTCGGCGCGAGAGCATGAAAAGCACGGCGTCGGCAACGTCTTCGGCTTCCATCAGGTCGCCGGCGGCCAGAGCCGCATCCAGTTTAGCCTGAGGCCAGTCGGCAATGAGGGCCGTGCGCACCGGGCCGGGGCAAACTGCACCGACACGGATGCCAGAGGGGGCCACCTGGCGCCGAACAGTGTGCACGAACGCCTGCACGGCGAATTTCGAGGCGGTGTAGATCGGCTCCCATGCCACGGGCACGATGCCGGCAATCGAACTCGTCATCACGATGTCGCCCGTCTGGCGCTCGACCATATAGGGCAGCACCGCATGAATGGAGCGGAACGCGGCATTGATATTGAGGTTGAGCATCCGATCCCACTGGTCCGGATCGCCTTCCACGATTGGGCCGCCAATATAGGCGCCTGCATTGGCGTGAAAAATGTCGAGCTGGCCGAAACGCTCCAGAATACGCGGCAGCATGGTGCCAACACTGGCCGGATCGAGCAGATCGATATCGACCGCGAAGGCATTGCCGCCCAGTTCCGCGCACGCCGCGTCGAGCGCCGGCGCATCGCGATCAACCAGGGCTACCGATGCACCGGCCGCCACCAGCGATTTGGCGCAGGCAAAACCGATGCCGGACGCTGCACCTGTGATGGCGGCGACCTGGCCATTGAGGGAGAGGCTCATGGAGACGTCCTTGAATAGGTATCAAACGCATTCGAGCCACGCCGCAGCGTGGCCCGAGAGAAATAAGGCGAGCCGAAAAACTACTGACGCGCCGCAAAAGCCTGGAGCTTGACGATGAAGTCCTGGAGGATCGGATTACGATCAACGAAGGTCACGTAGCGCATCAGGTGACGGCCGAGATCGCTCGAATAGGTCACGTTGTCGGTCATGATCGGAGTATGGGTGACAACGCTCGGGGTCCAGCTTTCATCAAGCAGCCAGGCGACGGCGGCCATGTCCCAGATTTCCTTGGCCCAGCCGACGTGATTGTCGGAATATTCTTTGAACCGCATGGAGAGGAAGGCGCCGATCGACCCGCAGGGTTCGATGTATTTCTCGATCTCCGGAACCGTGCTGTGCAGGTGCGAGGTAACGCCCATGCAGGGCACCAGAACCAGCGGCACGCCGCTGTCGAAGAGCACCTGAACGCCGCCGACATCCTGCTTGAGGTTGAATTCGACCTGGTGCGGCCATTCGAGCGCATGGCCGCCGAGCCAGACCACGACCGTGCGATCGATGATATCGGGGGCTTTGAGCAATGCCGAAGCCACATTGCTGATGGCCCCGATGGCGACGACATAGAGCGGATCGGCGGGTGAGGCCGAGCGGGCGCGCGCGATCAGGTCATCGACTGCGGGGGCGTCGCGAGCCACCTTGTCGAAGCCCACATACTCGGTCACGCCGCGATGGACGAGCCCGTCCGGGCTGACATTGAGACGCTTCAGCAGCTCGAGAATTTCATTGTAGCTCAGTTCCATGCCCTCGCCCGGGCCGGACGAGCGATCGTTGAAAAAGGGCGCAGCATAGATGGCTTCGAGGTTAATGCGCTCGGGCGAAAGGATCAGCTGCACCAGGGCGAACTGATCGTCGATCTCATTGTAGGTGTCGGTGTCGAGCACCACACGGAGTTTTCCGGCGCGCGGCGCGAGGAGCGCGAGGCGTGCTTCGACCGAGAGTTGCGGCGCAGGGGATTTGGTGAACGCAGACATGACTATTCCTTGCTGCCGGTCGAGGCGACCGAGTTGGAAAAATAGGGTTGGAAGAACACGAGGATGATCATCGGGATCAGCGAGATGCACATGGCGCCGGCCATGATCGGGCCGAAGGCGACGCCATAAGCGCTATTGAACTGGGCGATGGACACGGCAGCCACCTTGTACTCGGTAGCGGGCGCGATCAGCAGCGGCCAGAGATAGGCCTGCCACTGGAAGATGAACATGATCAGGCCAGCGCTGATCATGGCCGGGCCCGACAGGGGCAGGTAGATGCGCCAAAACACCTGAAACCAGCCCATGCCATCGACCATGGCCGCCTCGCGCAGCTCCTTGGGGAGACCCAGGAAGAACTGGCGCAACAGGAACACGGCCAGACCGTTACCAAGACCGGGCAGGATAAGGCCCAGATAGCTGTTCTGCAGCTCGGCCCCGCGCATGATCTGGTAGAGCGGCAACGCAATGGCGTCGAACGGAATGAGGAAGCTCACGATCATGATCGTGAAGACGATATTCCGGCCCGGAAATTCGATGACCGAGAGCGCGAAAGCGGCAAGCGTGCAGACAAGCAGGCCGCCCAATACCGTCGCTACCGCAACAAAGAGCGAATTGAAGATCGAGCGGGCGAAGGTGCTTTCAAAGAGCGTGACGAAGTGATCGAGCGTCCAGCGGGTGGGCAAAAAGGTCTCGATTCCCAGCGGGCTGAGATAGCGGAAGATATCTTCCTCTGGCCGGAAGGCGCTGACGAAGATCCACCAGAGCGGCAAGAAAAAGACGATGCCGGTGGCAGCGACGATGGCGATATGGAGCGCAGTGCTCGGCTTGATATTGGCCATCATGACTCTCCCTTGTCGCTCATCATGCGGAACTGAATGGCGACGATGGTCAGCATCAGGAGGATGAGGACCACGGTGGCTGCGTAGGCGCTGGACTTGTCGCCAGCGGCAAAGGCGCGATTGTAGATTTCGTGCATGATCAGGTTGGTCGAGCGCTGTGGCCCGCCACGGGTCAGGATCTGCACCGGCGCGAAGACAAGGAAGTTCGACACCGTGTCGGCGACGAGCACGAAGGTGAGCGGACGGCGCAACTGGGGCAGCGTGACATTGATGAACTGCTGCCAGCGGTTCATGCCATCGATGCGCGCCGCCTCATAAAGTGACTTGGGAATGTCCTGCAGGCCAGCCAGCAGGATGGTCATCCAATAACCGACGCCGATCCAGCTGGTGACGAGAATGATGCAGGCAAGAGCCTGTTGCGGCGAGGTCAAGAACGGCTGCGGCCCTAGACCGAACAGGCCCAGAAGCGCATTCATCAACCCGTCCGGGCGCAGGGCCGCGGCCCAGACAACGGCGGAGACGGAGGCAGGAATGGCGACCGGCAACAGCACCAGCGTGCGCCAGAACCCGGTTCCGGGCAGCTTGTTGTTGAGCAGGATCGCCAATCCCAGAGAAATAGCGATCTGCAGCGGGTTGACCACGATGGAGAAGAACAGCGTCGTCCAGACCGAGGACTGAAAGATCGGATCCCCGAAGATATAGATGTAGTTTTCGAGGCTATAGGTCGTTGCTCGCGGGGCGAGCAACGATTCATGGACGGAGAGAAGCGCTGGCCAAATTCTCAGACAGACGACTGCCAGCAATGCAGGAGCCAGAAAGGCCAATGCAACATAGATATTCTTGGTTTTTGACACGCGCTTCTCCCCGGCCTGAGTGATTACTGGATACGAGCCAGGGTCGAGTTGAGCTCACGCTGCGCGTCTTCGAGGGTCGACTTCACGTCGGCGCCGTTGCGCAGGTCACCAAAGACACGGTTCATGACTTCCTCGAAGGCCACGAAGCCAGTCGAGAGCGGGCGGCTCACGGCGGAGTCACGCAGCTCATAGCCCATGATCTTCTGGGCATCGTCGCCGACACCGGGGAACTTCGGGGCGAACCAGGCGGAATACAGCTTGAAAGCTTCCAGGTTCACCGGCGGGATTGGGTTGGCTTCGACGGTCTTGAAGGCCCCTTGGGGATCGAGCGTCATGAACTTGGCGAGAGCCATGGCTTCTTCGGGGTGGGCGCTGTGGGGGCTGACGGCCAGCGCCCAGGAACCGGTCGGAGTGACAGGCTTGCCGTTTGCGAAGTAGGGAACCGGTGCCACGCCGAAGTTAAGGCCTTCGGTCGAGGTATAGCCAGCAAGCCTCCAGGGACCGCCGACGAGGAAGGCAACTTCACCCGAAGCAAAGAGCGGGGGAACCTGACCTGCCGGAATGCCGCGAGGCGCAATGCCGTCTTCGAACATCTTGGCGTAGAACGTCGCGCCTTCAACCCACTTGTCATTGGTGATATCGGGCGTGAGATTGCCTGCGCCGGTAAGGCCAGAACCGCCGCCAATGGATTCAAAGATCGGCTGCAGCTGGTAGTAGCGGTCGATCTGCTCGAAGGCGAAACCATACTTGGCGCCAGCGGCCTGTGCCTTGCTGCCGAGATCGAGAATCTGCTCATAGGTCAGGCGGTCGGCCTGATCCGCACCCGGATGGGGGATGCCAGCCTTATCCAGCAGGTCCTTGTTATAGAACATCATCTGCGTCGAGGTCCAAAGCGGCAGCGTGTAGATCGTGCCATCCACGCTGAGCGCGTCGAGCGCCACCGGAGTGACCAGCGGCTCGATCTCGGAGCGCAGGTCTTCGAGCGACTTCAGATAACCACGGGCCACCATGGACGGAACACGCGGGCTGTCGACGAACAGCACGTCGATGCTGCTATCGCCGCCGCCGATACGGGCTTCGATCGCAGCATTCATGCTCTCAAACGGGATCGACTGGTGTTCGACCTTGATGCCGGGGTGAGAGGCTTCGAATGCCTCGATGACCGGTGCGACCACGGCATCATTCTCAGCCGAAATCAGCGTCAGCGTCACATCGGCGGCCATGACGGCGACCATGCTCACGGACGACAGGACAGCAGCAAGCGCGGCGGTGCGAACCGCCTTATTGAAAATGGACAAGATTACCTCCCAAGACCATTGGGGTGACTCTGCACCCGCGTGCAGAACCTAGGAATGAAATGCATGGCCTGTCAAGTGGACAGACGAAGCATCAACGAGTCGTGGCGCGAACCACCAATTGGGGAGTGATGTTGACGTGATCGACGGGTACCGGGCGACCGGCGATCTTTTCCATCAGCATGCTCACGGCCTCGTCGGCCATGAGGGGTAGATTCTGGTCCACGCTGCTGAGCGGATGGAGCGTCGAAGCGGAGAGCGGCGTGTTGTCGTAACCGACAATGCCAATATCAGTGGGAACCGATTTGCCGAACTCGATCTGCACCACTTCCATGGCGGCGAGCGCCATCAGGTCATTGGCGCAGAAGATTGCGTCAGGCTGGACCGGCGCAGACATGAACTGGCGCACCACTTGCTGGGTCACCTCGCGGCTGTCTTCGCCACTGGCGCGCATGGGCAGCGCCAGGCCATGCTTTGCAAGGCCGTCCTGCACACCCCTGCCGCGATCGACGGCGGA
>NZ_JAFKHD010000479.1 GCF_017307565.1 Devosia sp. | reverse complement strand
AATGCGCGGATCGGGGTGCGGGCATGATCTTTCATCATCGTCTCCTCGCCACCCTTGGCCTGGCCTTTGTCATCTTCGGCGTCTTGATGCCGGAACTGGTCGGGGAGGGCAGCGTCCAGCATGGCTGGCCGGTCTTCCTCGTGCCCATGGTGGGGCTGTTCCTCGCCGGGATCATTGGGCTCCTGACGCGCTGGAGTCTGCTGGAGCCAATCGCGAGCCTTGTTCTGCTATTCGGGGCGGCGTTGTCGCTGCCGGGCATGGCGACGGCCTATCCTGACATGGCCATGGGGCCGGCCTATTGGCTGTATCTGGCCGCGTTCTGGCTGCTCTCCTGGAACTTTGCCGAGCGTCTTTCGGCGGCCATCAGGGCCGGACGCCTGCCCCATACGGGTACCGACATCGTCATTCCCATCGTCTTCGGCGCGGTGCTGCTGGTCATGTGGGAGATCGTGACGCGCGGGGCGCGGGTGCCGCCGGTGCTGCTGCCGGCGCCTTCGGCCATTGCGGCCCAACTCGGCAATTCCGCCTCGATCCTCTGGGCCGATTTCATCCAGACTTTCGTCAAGTCGGTGATCCCGGGCTATATCATCGGGTGTCTCGCCGGGCTTGTCGTCGCCATTGCGGTCGATCGCTCGCCGTTCTTGAAAGCAGGGCTCCTGCCCATCGGCAATTTCATGTCGGCGCTGCCCATCATCGGCATCGCGCCGATCATGGTCATGTGGTTCGGTTTCGACTGGCAGAGCAAGGCTGCCGTCGTCGTCGCCATGACGTTCTTCCCCATGCTGGTCAATACGGTGGCGGGGCTCAACGCAGCCTCCTCCATCGAGCGCGACCTGATGCGGACTTATGCTGCCAACTATTGGCAGACACTGTTGAAGTTACGCCTCCCCGCTGCGGGGCCCTTCATCTTCAATGCCCTCAAGATCAACTCGACTCTGGCCTTGATCGGCGCAATCGTAGCGGAATTCTTCGGAACGCCTGTTGTGGGGATGGGCTTCCGGATTTCGACCGGGGTGGGGCGTCTCGCCATCGACCTGGTCTGGGCGGAGATCGCGGTTGCTGCGGTCGCGGGGTCCGCCTTCTACGGGGTGATCGCCCTCATAGAAAGGGGCGTCACCTTCTGGCATCCGTCCGTCCGTGGTGGACGGGCGTAACAGGGAAAAGGGAACGAAAGAATGAAGACTTATCTCACGGGTCTCCTCGCCGGCGCCATGGCGCTGGCGGCCATGCCCAGCGCCTTTGCAGCCGACGCGCTGACCCTGCAGCTCAAGTGGGTGACGCAGGCCCAGTTTGCCGGCTATCTGGTGGCCGAGGCCAAGGGTTTTTATGATGAGGAGAACCTCGACCTGACGATCCTGCCGGGCGGCCCGAACATTGCCCCCGAACAGGTGATCGCCGGCGGTGGCGCCGACGTCATCGTCACCTGGATGGCTGCCGGTCTTGCCGCGCGCGACACCGGCGTGCCGTTGGTCAACATCGCCCAGCCGTTCAAGCGCTCGGGCCTGATGATGATCTGCCCGATCGAGAAGGGCATCAAAACCGTCGCCGACTTCCCGGGGCATACCCTGGGCGTCTGGTTCTTCGGCAATGAGTATCCGTTCTTTGCCTGGATGAACAAGGAAGGCATCAAGACCGACGGCTCGCCCGGCGGCGTCACGGTGCTGCAGCAGAGTTTTGACATCCAGCCGATGATCCAGGGCCAGGCCGACTGTATCTCCGTGATGACCTATAACGAATATGGCCAGGCGCTCGACGCCGGCTATGGCCCGGACAACCTGACCATCTTCAACTATACCGAGATGGGCAACGACCTCCTCGAAGACGGCCTCTATGTCATGGAGGACACCCTCAAGGATCCGGCCAAGGTCGACGCCTATACCCGCTTTGTCCGCGCTTCGATGAAGGGCTGGCAATATGCACTCGACAACCCGGAAGAAGCCGCTCAGATCGTCGTCGACAGCGACGAAACCGGCGCCGCCGAGCTCGCGCACCAGCTCTACATGGTGGGCGAAGTCTCCAAGCTCGTCGATGCCAACGACGCCGCGCTCAACATGACGACCTATGATCGTACGGTGAAGGCGCTGCTCGACCAGAAGATCATCAAGGCCCAGCCCGAAGGCGCCTATACCACCGTCGTCACCGACGCGCTGAAGTAGGTTTCGCCGATATGTTCGAGGCGGGCGGGGAATTGTCCCCGCCCGCTTTTTTGTGCCCTTCTTCGGCCGGGGTGGTGGCCGGTGGATTGAGCGGCATGGCGCTATCTTGAAATTGCCACCGAAGCCCGGCACAAGGCGCAAAAGACTGAGGAGACGAAAATGCCGACAGACCCGATTACGCTGCTGGGCCTCGGCATTGGCGCCGTCGTCGTCATCTGGCTGATCTTCTCCGTCGTCAAGAAGATGGTCGGCATCATCATCGTGCTGGCGCTGGTCGGTGGCGCCTGGTTCCTCTGGACCAATCCCCAGCACATGGCGACCGTCATGGCCTGGTTCCGGCAGATCACCGGCTAAACGCGCCGGAACAAAAGCCGCGCCCGTTCAGTTGAGGTCTCACACTTCAACTGCCGGAGCCGATTTCATGAATTCGATAATTTATCTCGTTGGCCTCGTGGTCATCGTCATGGCCATCCTGTCCTTTGTCGGCCTCGCCTGAGCGGGAGGCCGATATGAGCATGGTACAACCGGCCGAGATTGCGGTCGTTGAAACATCCGCCACACGCGAAGGGGCGAGCTATGTGGACTGGTCGGCGATCTTGGCCGGCGTGGTCTTTGCCAGCGCCATTTCGCTCGTCTTCATCAGCTTCGGCGCGGCGCTGGGGCTCAACTTCGTCAATTTTCATGCCCGTCAGGGCGCACCCGGCATTCTGATCGGCATTGCCGCCGCCAGCTGGCTGCTCTGGGTGCAGGTGTCGAGCCTGATGGCCGGCGGCTATCTCGCCGGCCGGCTGCGCCGCCGCCATTTCGATGCCACCGAAGACGAAAGCGATGCGCGCGACGGCGCCCATGGGCTTATCGTGTGGGCCGGTGCCACCGTGCTCGGGGCCGTGATCGCCCTTGGCGGCATTGGTGCCGCGGCCAATATGGCAGGCTCGGCTCTGGCGACGGCGACCACGGCGACCGCTACCGTGGCTGAAGGGACAGGCAATGTGCTCGATCCCAATGCCTATTATGCCGACCAGCTCTTCCGCGCCGAACAGCCGGTTGCCGGCAATGCCGAGGCACGTGGCGAAGCAACCCGCATCCTTGCTCAGGCCGCCCTTGGCGATGGCAGCATTCCCGAGGCCGACCGCACCTATCTTGCCAATGTCGTGGCCGCCAATACCGGCCTGACGCCGGAAGAATCCGCCGCGCGCGTGAGCCAGGTGGTCGTTGCCATCGACGGGGCAAAGCAGCAGGCGCTGGAAGCGGCGCGGATCGCCCGCAACACCGCCATCATCGCAGCCTTCCTCCTCGCCGCCACGACCCTCGTTTCGGCCATCGGCGCCTTCTGGGCGGCCCAGAAGGGCGGCAACCATCGTGACGAGAACACTGTCTTCACCGACGTGTTCCGCCGCTTCTGATCAGACACGAAAGGAGAAAGCCATGTTCAAGGGACTCGCACTCTGGCTGCTCGGCGTGCCGATCTGGCTGATTATCATCATCTATCTGGTGACGTGATTGAGCGGGGCCCTCGGGCCCCGTTTTTTTTGGGGGGCTTTTGGGACCTGCCTGCCTGAGTTCTGAGAGCATCGAGATGCGGCAAGCGCTCCCTCGGAGCAGATGCCGTAAACAGAAATCCCCGCTTTCGCGGGGATGACATGGTGGTTTGGAACGTCCTTGGAAAACGCCTTACGCCTCGGGGTGCTTGAACACCAAAGCCGCATTGGTGCCGCCAAAACCGAAGGAGTTGGAGAGCACATAGCCCAGGTCCACATTGTCGCGGCGCTGGCGCAGGATCGGCATGTCTTCGAAAGCGGGGTCGATAACGTCGATATTGGCGCTTTCGGCGATGAAGCGGTTGCGCATCATCAGGATGGAATAGATCGATTCATGGACGCCAGTGGCACCCTGGCTGTGGCCGGTCAGCGACTTGGTCGCCGAGATCGGCGGGCACTTGTCTTCATTGCCGAAGACGGCGCGCAGGGCTTCGATTTCCTTGAGGTCACCGACCGGGGTGGAAGTGGCGTGGGGATTGATATAGTCGATCGGCGCCTTGATGTTCTTGAGCGCCATGCGCATGCAGCGCTCGGCGCCTTCGCCCGAGGGCGCGACCATGTCGACGCCATCAGACGTCGCGCCATAGCCGACGAGCTCGGCCCAGATCTTGGCGCCACGCGCCTTGGCGTGTTCGTACTCTTCGAGCACCAGCACACCGGCGCCGCCGGAAATCACGAAACCATCGCGGGCCGCGTCGTAGCAGCGTGAGGCTTTTTCCGGGGTGTCGTTATAGTTCGAGCTCATCGCGCCCATGGCGTCGAAGAGGTTCGAAAGCGTCCAGTCGAGGTCTTCGTGGCCGCCGGCAAAGACGATGTCCTGCTTGCCCAGCATGATCTGCTCCATGGCATTGCCGATGCAATGCTTGGAGGTCGCGCAGGCGGCGGTGATCGTATAGTTGACGCCCTTGATGGCAAAGGATGTGGCCAGCGTTGCCGAGGCCGTGGAGCCCATGGCTTTCGGCACTGCGAGCGGCCCGATGCGCTTAGGCGATTTCTTTTCGCGGGTGACGTCGGCAGCTTCGACGATGGTGCGCGTGGAAGCACCGCCCGAACCCATGACGATGCCGGTCATGGGGTTGGAAATGTCTGATTCTTCAAGGCCAGCATCGGCAATGGCCTGCTGCATGGCGAGGTAGTTCCATGCTGCGCCCTTGCCCATGAAACGGGTGACGCGGCGGTCCAGCAGCTCGAACGGGTCAAGGCGCGGGTCGCCCTTGACCTGCGAACGGAAACCCAGTTCGGCATAGTCTTCGGCAAAGACGATGCCGGGTTTGGCCAGGCGCAGGCTCTCAGTGACTTCGTCGAGCGAGTTCCCGATCGAAGAAATGATACCCATGCCGGTTACCACTACTCGTCTCATAAAGTCCTCGCTCTAGTCCTGTGAAGGCGCCATCCACATGGCGCATCACCTAATAAATTCTGTTTGGTGCAGCACTAAGGCCGGTCAGGCAGTCTTCTGCTCGTGAAGCTGGGCATCGGTGAACAGGCCCACGCGAAGATCCTTAGCTTCGTAGATCAATTTTCCGTCAGCCTTCACCCAGCCATCGGCAATGCCCAGGGTCAGACGCGAGCGCATGACGCGCTTGATGTCGATGCCGTATTCCACGAGCTTGACGTCATTGGTCACCTGGCCGGTGAACTTGATTTCCCCGCCGAGCGCGCGGCCCTTGCCGGGCTGGCCGATCCAGCCGAGGAAAAAGCCGGTCATCTGCCACACGGCATCGAGGCCGAGGCAACCGGGCATCACGGGATCGTCGATGAAATGGCACTTGAAGAACCACAGGTCCGGGTTCACATCGAGTTCGGCGCGCACGAGGCCCTTGCCGAAATCGCCGCCGGTCTCGTCGATATGGGTGATGCGATCGAACATCAGCATCGGAGGAGCGGGCAGGCGCGCGTCCATCTGCCCCGGCAATTCGCCGCGACCATGCGCCAAAAGCTCTTCATAACCAAATGCGTGTTGCCGGTCCGCCATTACCCATCCCCGCTAAGCTCAAGCCTTGTCTCGTATAGAGGTGCGGAAAAGGGGTCAAGACGGCCCAAAGGTGCAGTCTGTCGAGCGTGCCCGGCGTGTGACAGTTGAGCGACTTGTTTCGAGCCCTCGCCAACACTATAACAAGGCCATGCTTTCTGGACCAATGAGACGAGTTACACTGGCCCAATGACCGATTTTGACCTCGCCGACCGTCCTGCGTCCCATACGCCCTGTCTGACGGCAGTGCTGCGCATGGCCGGGCTCAGGCCGACGCGGCAGCGTGTTGCCCTGGCTGAGCTGCTGTTTGGCGGCCCGCATCGCCATGTCAGCGCCGAACAACTGCATTCCGAGGCCAGCGACGCCAATGTGAACGTGTCCCTCGCCACGATCTACAATACGCTGCACCAGTTCCACGAAGCGGGCCTGCTGCGCGAAGTGGCGATCGATGCCTCGCGCTCCTATTTCGATACCGATACCTCAGACCACCATCATTTCTTTGTGGAAGACGAGCAGCGGATGATCGATATCCCGGCCTCTTCGGTGGAATTCAAGGCGCTGCCCCAGCCCCCCAAGGGCATGGAAGTGGCCCATGTCGACGTAGTCATCCGGGTCCGCAAGACCCCGGTCTGAGCCTTTTGATCTTCCAATCCACAGTGTCATTCCCGCGAAAGCGGGAATTTCTTTTTTGCGCCGGGGACTCCCGCTTTTGCGGGAGTGACGGGGCGGAAGAGAGACAGGGTTAGGCGCCTTCCTTCAAGGGAAGAGCCTTGCTTGGGCGGGGATGAAAATCTGCCCCCCGTGACAAAAGCCTGCCCTTTGCCCATATAATGGGGCCAATCGAAACAGCGACAAAGGTGGTCGATGCCCGAAAAGGTCAATCTCAATGCCTATTTCGAGCGAATCGGCTTTGCCGGTTCCATCGCCCCGACGCTTCAGACGCTGGAACAGCTGCACGCACTGCATCCGGCCGCCATCCCATTCGAAAATCTCAGCCCGCTCATGGGCGAAACCGTGCTGCTCGACCAACAGAGCCTTGAGCGCAAGCTGCTGACCGAGAAGCGCGGCGGCTTCTGCTTCGAGCACAATTTCCTCTTCATGCGCATCCTGGCCGATCTCGATTATGAGGTGCGGCCGCTGCTCGCGCGGGTCACCTGGACCAATACTGATGCCGTGCTGGCGCCGCCGAGCCACATGCTGCTGCTGGTTGATATCAAGGGCGCCAGCTACATCGCCGATGTCGGCTTTGGCGGCCTGAGCCTCACCGCGCCCCTGCGGCTGCGGGCCGGCACCGAACAATCGACCCCGCACGAGACCTTTCGCCTCGTCGGCGGCGAGCCGGAATGGACGCTTGAGGTCAAGCTCGGCGATGAGTGGCGCAGCGTCTATGTGTTTACGACCGACGCCGTGGCCGAGGTCGATCTTTGGGATATCAATCGCGACCTCTCGAGCAATCCGGCCTCGCCCTTCACCCAGCAATTG
>NZ_JAFKHD010000478.1 GCF_017307565.1 Devosia sp. | reverse complement strand
GCCCGAGAGGTCGCCCTTGATGTCGGCAGCGAACACCGGCACGCCCGCCGACGAAAAGCCTTCAGCCAGCGCCTGTAGGGTCACGGTCTTGCCCGTGCCGGTGGCCCCGGTCACGAGGCCATGACGGTTGCCATATTTCAGCGTGAGGTATTCCGGCCGCGTGCTCGTGCCGAGAAAAATCTTGCCGTCCACGAGCATGAAGTCACCTGTGTTTTCAATATGCCAGCCCGTTATAGCCGCGTCGCATGGGCGCGAACAAGGCGGGCATTGCCGTCCCTCGTAAACCAATTCCCCGGGTTTTGCTCGTCGTGGCCGGCAAAGCTGGCACAATGGGCCCATGCGCCAGAGAACCCAGATCACCCGCCGCAGTGCCCTTGTGGGCCTTTCCGCCCTCGCTGCGGCCGCTTCGAGCCCTGCCCGGGCCCAGGCAGCGGCGCTCGATCCGTCCAGCGACGCCGATCAGAGCGCGGCGCTGCAGGCCGCACTCGATGGTGCCATTGGCCGCCTCGCCCTGCCGGCCGGCCGCTTCCGAGTCAGCAATGTCAGTTTTCCAGCCAATCTCGTCGTCGAAGGCGTGCCCGGCGCCACCTGGCTCGTCGCCACCGGCACGGCCACCGGCGGCTTTCTCCATCAATCGGGCCTTGTTCTGCGCGATATCGGCTTTACCGGCGATAGCGGCAGCGATCCCCTTTTCGGCATCCAGTCGGCCGACAATGTGACGCTCGAGCGCTGCCGTTTCTCGGAGAGCCCAGGCATCGCCCTCTCGCTCTTCCAGAGCGCCGCCACCATCCGCGATTGCGATTTCGAGAACCATGGCGATGCTGCCATTCATGCCCTCGACGGTACGGGGCTGCTTGCCAGCGGCAACACCATTTCTGGCTGCGGCAATGCCGGCATTCGGATTTGGCGCAACGAAGCGGGGCCTGATGGCTCCATTCTCGTCAACAATCGAATCAGCAAGATCGACTGGCGTCAGGGCGGCAACGGCCAGAACGGCAATGGCATCAATGTGTACCTGGCCGACGAAGTCGTCGTCGCCGACAATCACATTTCCGACTGCGCCTTCACGGCGGTCCGCCTCAACACGACCCGAAACTGCCAGGTCAGCGGTAATATCTGCCGCACCTCCGGAGAGGTCGCGATCTTCTCCGAATTCGGCTTTTCTGGTTCGATCATCGCCGACAATATCGTCGAGGGCGCCGCCACCGGCATTTCGATCACCAATCTCGATACCGGTGGCCACCTCGCCGTCTGCTCGGGCAATATCGTGCGGAACATTTCTCCGAAATCAGAGGTGAACCCCGACACCGTTCCGGTCGGCATCTATGTCGAAGCGGAAGTCGCCGTGACCGGCAACGTGGTCGAGAACGTCCCCGGCGTCGCCATCGCCGCCGGTTTCGGCAGCTTCATGCGCTCAATCACCATCACCAGCAATGTCGTCTATGCCAGCAATATCGGCATCGGGGTCTCGGTCGCCGAGGGCGCCGGCCGTGTGCTGATCGCGGACAATATGGTGCATGAGCCGAGCGTCGGCGAAATCGTCGGACTCAAATGGACCGACGTCGCCGAAACCGACCTCCGCGCCGTAGCCGACCGCTACCCACACGTCACGATCCGCTAGGTTTAGTGGGCTCTAAAAGCCCACCGCCCTGATCTCCCCCACCACGGCCTTGCGTACATTCAGTGTCGGCTGGCGCGCAAAGCGTTCCAGCACCGCCCGCTGCTTTTCATCCGGATCGGCAAATTTCAGCAGCAGTGCCGCCACCATGGCCTGGCTCGCAGCCATGTTGCCGTCATCGCATTTGAGCGCATAGCCCCATCCCTTGTCGCGGATGGCGCCGCATTGCACCCCTTCCGCGCCGCCCTTCTGCATAAGGCGGCCGCCAAAGGCGTCCATGACGAGAGTGTCGATATGCCCGGTCCCGGCGACGAGATGGGGATGTTTGCTTGCCGCATCAAAGAGCGCCCGCGCGCCTACTGCATGTCCGGTGTCGAGGCCCTGCCCCGTCGCCATGCGGGCAAAGCCACGGGCCCAGGCGCGAATCGGCGCCGCCCAGGTCGGTATCGAACACCCATCGGTGCCGCAGCGATCTTCGGTCAGCCCTTCGCCGATGACCGCTTCCACCGCCGCCCGCACCGCGCGCTGCACATCATGCTCGCGCTTCACGTAGTCCGTCGTCGGTACGCCCATGGCAAGAGCTACGCTGAGCATGCCGGCATGCTTGCCCGAGCAGTTATTGTGGAGCGCCGTCGGCTCTTCATGGCGCTCGCGCAGCCCCTCGCGCGCCGCCCCATTGGTCGGCTGGTGCGCACCACATTCGAGGTCGGAGACGGAAAGCCCCATGCGGCCAAGAAAATTGGCCACATTGGTCACATGATCGTCCTCGCCGTGATGAGAGGCACAGGCCAGCGCCAGTTCTTCGGTCGAATGATGGAACCGATCGACGGCGTGCCGGTCGAAAATCGCCAGCGCCTGCATGGATTTGATCGCCGAGCGCGGAAAGACCGGCCGTTCGATATCACCGGCCGAGGCGATCACCCTGCCCTCGGCGTCCATCACCACGAAAGCACCGCGATGGCGGTTTTCCACCCAGTTGCCGCGCACGGCCTCGGCGAGAACGGGATTGGCGTCCATACAAAAAACTCCGGTCCTGACTGCCCTTTTGGAACAGTGCAGAACCGGAAAAGTCAACATGCATGGGTAGGAGGTACGCGGGGTACTGGCAGAAGCGCCGGGCAAACGGCGCGGAAAATCAAATGTCCCAGTCTTGCATGGGCGTCAGGAAGCGCGAGTTGACCCAACCGCGCGTATTCTGGCGGGCGACGAGGCACCAGTCGGCACTCTTAGGCACGGTGATGCAGCGCTCGACCCAGACCGGGGTACCAGGCGAGAATGAGCCGATCTTCTGCGAATAGCTCGCCGGCCACTTACGAACGTTCAGTTCATCCCAATGGGCGACATTGCTGACGCGCGCCATCTGGTCGACCTGGTAGCCGGCGGCCATGGCAGGCTGCACGGCTAGACCGGCGGCGGCGGTGACGATGAGGCCACAAAGCGCTGCGACCAAAACCTTTTCCTGCGACTTGTTCATTTCAGTGTCCCCCGAGGGCGCTTTCCATCTTGGCCTCACCTTGCCTGAACCGGCTTGAACTCACCCTGATGGGGTTGTTCAGGCTCGGTTCAGCAAGCCAATGGCCGGCCGTCAGTTCATGTCGCGCTGGTGAACGTAGAGGATGATGCTGTTATTGGCCCCGTGGCGGAGCGAAACGACATCGTGCTGATCGTAACCCTTGGCGCGCAGCGCCGTCATCAGCGTGGCGTTGTGGGCAATCGGCACGCGCAAGTGATTGACATTGCCATTCACGAAGAGCTGGCCATAGACGTTCTTGCCGCGGACGGTCAGGTCTTCGCAGACTGGCAGCAGGGCGACACGGTTGCCCTTGATGGCGTTGATATCGGCCTGGTTGACGCTGCGCATATGGCCCATGACGGCGGTGCAGTCTTCGTCCTGCCCCTCGCTCTGCTCGGGCGGACGCTGGCTGCCGCCGGGACGGACCTGCGCAGCGCTCGGCAAAACGGTGGTCATGGTGATCAGGCCTGCGAGAATGGCGAGCGTGGTTGCTTTCAGCATTTTCAATCTCCAATTTGGGCTCGGCGTCCGCCCCTCGCGGACTGTCCCGGGGTTTCGATGTCCTTGCATCGAGCATGGCGCGGTTATGCGCCGGGCCCTTTGAACCCGCCCTGAGACCGGCATTCATTTTGTGTTAACGGACCAAAGCCGGCGCGACGTCCGGTTGGCAGAAGGGCAAATCGCGCTTAGGCTCGCGCTTGCCCGCGCAGAAAATCCGCGTGGAAAATGAGGAGGTTCGGATGAAAAAGGTGCTCGTCACCGGTGGCAGCGGCAAGCTTGGCCGCGCCGTGCTGCGCGATCTCGTGGCCCATGGCTACGACGTGCTCAATGTCGATCAGCAGGCTCTTTCCGAACCCATTTGTCCCTCGGTCCGCATCGATCTGACCAATTTCGGCGAAGTTGCCTCGGCCATTCTCGGCGGCATTGATGAGCGCGGCGGGCCGTTCGATGCCGTGGTCCACCTCGCCGCCATTCCCGCACCCGGCCTTGCCGCCAATGCGCGAACCTTCGCCAATAATGTGACGACGACCTACAACGTGTTCGAGGCGATCCGCCTGGCCGGCATCAAGAACGTGGTCTTTGCATCAAGCGAAACCGTTCTCGGCCTGCCCTTCGACACGCCCCCGCCCTATGCCCCGGTCGACGAGGAATATTTCCCGCGCCCCGAAAGCGCCTATTCGCTGGGAAAACTGCTCGACGAGACCATGGCCGCGCAGTTCTGCCGCTGGGATCCGGAATTGCGCATGGTCGGGCTGCGGTTTTCCAATGTCATGTATCCGGAAGATTACGCCGCGTTCCCCAAATTCGACAGCGATCCGCGCAGCCGCAAGTGGAACCTCTGGGCCTATATCGATGCCCGCGATGGCGCCCAGGCCGTGCGCCGGTCCATCCAGGCCGATTTCAAGGGCTTTGAGGCCTTCATCATCGCCAATGCGGATTCGGTGATGAACCGCTCCAATATCTCGCTCCTCGCCGAAGTATTCCCCAACGTCCCGCACAAGGGCAATATTTCGAACAACAGCACCCTGCTCTCGATCGAAAAGGCCAAGCGTCTCCTCGGCTATTCCCCGCAATATAGCTGGCGCAACGAAACGGCGAAATGAGCCCAAAGGCATGGCACCGCTACGAAAGTAGTGTGCGCTAACGTCTCATTGTCAAAACAGGGTGGCGCGGCGCCAATTGGGAGTTCACACGCCCAGAGGTTTTTATGTCCGCGCCGCACCCCCACGACCATCCCTACCGGGAAGCCATCATGGCCGAGGTGCATGCCCGGCCGGTCGAAATCGTGCCCGAGGCCTGCCGCCTGCGCCGCCTGGTCTTCGTCATGCCCGCCGTTTCGGGCGCCATGATGCGCGTCTTCCACGCCTTTGAGAGTTTTTGCGAGGAGACCGGGTATCCGCTCCCGACCCTTGCCAGCCGCCAATATAGCTTCGCCACGCCCCGGCACCACGTGACCTGGGAATTTCATACCGAATTCGTCACCGTCACCTGGCGCAGCGATCTCGACGATTGGGAAAACTGGCCGGACGATATTGGCCTCGGCGCCCTCACCCAGGCCCAGCTGATCGGCGCCATGCGTATCGACGTCACCGCCGACAGCACGGTTCGTGACGCCCTGGTGCCGGGGTTTAACCTCCCCAGTCTCTGCCTCGCCGACATTGAAAGCGGCAATGGCCAGGTCGCGACCGACTTTGTGCCCGATGCCGATCGTTTCACCCGCTTCGAGCTTGCGGCCGGCCGCCTCACCGTGCTGCGCCGCTCGATCGTCGTGCGGCGGCTGCTCGAGGTCGAAACCTATCGCACCATGGCCCTCCTCGGCCTGCCGCTCGCCCGCGAGGCTGCTGGCGACCTGCGCAGCATCGAACTTGACCTGACCGCGCTTGTCGAAAGTCTCTCGGCCGCCACGACCCCGGCCGCCGTGCAGCAATCGCTGAGCGAGTTGCACAAGCTGTCGGTCCGTTCGGGCCAGCTCTCAGAGCGCCTCGGCTATCGCTTTGCGGCCGGTCAGGCCTATGGCGATATCCTGCGCATGCGCCTTGCCAATCTGCGCGAAAATTCCACAGCGCGCGGTTCGACGCTGACCCACTATATCGGCAATCGTGTCGATCCGGGGCTCGCGACCTGCGCGGCCATGGAAAAGCGCCTCGCCGTCGTCTCGGACAAGATCGAGCGCGCCATTGGCCTGCTCGATGTGCGGATTGGTGTCGACATGCAGGTGCAGAACGCAGCCGTGCTCGACAGCATCGCCCAGACCGCCCGCAGCCAGTTCCTGCTGCAGCGCACGGTGGAGGGGCTCTCCACCATCGCCATCAGCTACTACCTGCTCGGTATTCTGAGCTACCTGCTCGCCGGGCCGCTCGAAGAGCTGCATTGGGAAAAGACCATGGCGCTGTCCATCGCCGCGCCATTCGTCGTGCTCGCCGTCTGGCTCATGGCCCGCGCCGTGCGCCGCGCTCATACGCCGGCCGGGATGCATTAAGGAGGGGCCTTAGCCCCTACCCTCTCACTTCATCCAAAAAACCGGCAGCAGATCGACCGAGATCGGCTCGTTCTTCTCATTGGTCGCCATGATGTCGGCCATATGGGCCCACCAACGCTTCATGACATCCGTGTTCGGCAGATCACCCATCGTGTGATCCTTGCGCCGCCAGAGCACGCCGAAGAGCGTGTTGGTTTCCTCGTCGAGGTGGATGGAATAGTCCTTCACCCCGGCCTCATGCAGCAGGTCGACCAGCTCGGGAAAAATCTCGTCATGCCGCTTCTTGTATTCGGCGGTCATGCCCGGATTGAGGTGCATCTTGAAGGCGTGCTTTTCGTAGCCCGAATCTTCGATCATGCTTTTCTTTGCCTCCACATGCGGAACAGGATCGGCAGCGCGATCACCACGATCAGCAGCGAACCGATGAAGATCGACATCACGATCCCCGGCACATTGAGGAGCCCGAGACCGAAGGTCACGAGGCCCATGATCAGCGCGGCAAGCACGACGCCGATGATCGAGCCCGATCCGCCGAGGATGGAGACGCCACCCAGCACCACCATGGTCACGGCCTCGAGTTCAAAACCCTGAGCGATGGATGGCCGGGTCGAGCCCAGGCGCGCCGTCAGCAACACCGCCGCCATGCCGCTCATCAGCCCGGTCAGGCAGAAGAGCACGAATTTTATGCGATCGACACGCACACCAGAGAACCGGGCCGCGGTCGCGTTGTTGCCGATGGCAAAGACGCGGCGGCCGAAATTGGTGTGGTGCAGCAGCACATAGAAGATGACGGCGCAGACGAGGAACAGCACCAGTTCGAACGAGATCACCCAGAACACGTAGCCCTGCCCGAACCAGGAAAAGCTAGCGGGGTAGCCCTTAAAACTCTGGTCGCCGAGGACGATGAAGGCGATGCCGCGGAAAAGGCTCATCGTGCCGATGGTAACAACGATCGAGGGGAGTTTCAGCCCGGTGATCAGGAAGCCATTGAAGGCGCCGCAAAGTATGCCAACGCCAAGCCCGACAGCCACGAGCGTGGG
>NZ_JAFKHD010000477.1 GCF_017307565.1 Devosia sp. | reverse complement strand
TCAGGCCTTCAAGACCCGAGGCGCCATCGGTATAGGTCGCCACCTGGTAGCCTTCCGCCTCGAGGGTGAGGGAAACGGAGGTAAGAATGTTCCGGTCGTCGTCCACGAGGGCGATCTTGGGCATATTCTGCCTTTCTTGTTGCGACGCTTGCATCTTGTTCGGGCCTCAGCCCCTTCCAGCGACGTTGCAGGCGACAATTACGCGTTAAATAAGGCGGGGCCAAGCCTGTCGCCAGTGCATGCCTTCCCACAAAATGGCTGCGACTTCCGTCTTACGACCGATTTCGGGATGGTTCGCGGGCCGTAGCCCCTCTTACTTTCCTGACCATCTGCTGCCGTCCACGGCGCCCGATGGAGATCGAAAATGAGTGATTTGAACCATAACACCCTGCGCCAGGCTATCGCCGAAGCCGCACTTTCACTCAGTGACAACGCCATTGCCCCCCGGCTGGTTGCCGATGCACTGTCTTACGGCGGCGCCCAGTTGACGGCCCATGGCGCCCTCTCGGTCGAGACCGGCGCCTTTACCGGCCGCTCGCCCAAGGACAAGTTCATCGTCCGCGACGCGCTGACCGAGAAAAAAGTGTGGTGGGACAATTCGGGAGCGCTGGCCCCGGCACAGTTCGACCTGCTGCTTGCCGATATGAAGGCGCACCTTGCCGGCCAGAACCTCTACCGCCAGGACCTCATTGCCGGGGCCGATGCGCGCCACCAATACGGCGTCACCGTGCTCACTCCCAGCGCCTGGCACGCCCTCTTCATCCGCAACCTGCTCATTCGCCCCGGCGACGGCATCGACGCCTCGGATGCGTCCACGCCCGTCACCATCATCCACGCGCCGCTGTTCACGGCAGATCCAGCCCGCCACGGCACGCGCACCGAAACCGTCATCGCGCTCGACATGAGCCGCAATGTGGTGCTGATCGCAGGCACCCGCTATGCTGGCGAAATCAAGAAGAGCGTCTTCTCGCTCTTCAATTTCCACGCCCCGGCAGACGACGTACTGCCCATGCACTGCTCGGCCAATCTCGGCCCCGATGGGGAGGCCGCGCTGTTCTTCGGCCTTTCGGGCACCGGCAAGACGACGCTTTCCAACGATCCGGCGCGCCCGCTGATCGGGGATGACGAACACGGCTGGAGCCGGGACGGCGTCTTCAACCTCGAAGGCGGGTGCTACGCCAAGACCGTCAAGCTCAGCGCCACGGCCGAGCCCGAGATTTTCGCCGCCACGCGCCGCTTTGGCACCGTGCTTGAAAATGTCGTGCTCGACGCCGGCAGCGTGCCCGAATTCGACGATGTCTCGCTGACCGAAAACACCCGCGCGGCCTATCCGCTCGATGTCCTGCCCGCGCTCGCCCCGGGCAGCGTCGGCGGCACGCCTAAAACCGTGGTCTTCCTCACTGCCGACGCCTTCGGTGTCTTGCCGCCGCTCGCCAGGCTGACGCCCGAACAGGCCGTCTACCACTTCCTCTCGGGCTATACCGCCAAGGTTGCCGGCACCGAGCGCGGCGTTACCGAACCGCAGGCGACGTTCTCGGCCTGTTTCGGCGCGCCTTTCATGCCGCTGCACCCGACGGTCTATGGCGAGATGCTGGCCGAACGCCTGCGGGATAGCGGCGCGCAGGCCTGGCTGCTCAATACCGGCTGGATCGGCGGCGCCTATGGCGTGGGCAAGCGGATCGATATTGCCTCCACGCGCCGGTTGCTAACCGCCGCGCTCGATGGCGCGCTCGACACCGCCCCGACCCGGCTCGACCCGCTCTTCGGCTTTGCTGTGCCCACCGCAGTTGCCGGCGTCGATCCGCGCCTCCTCGACCCGCGCCAGTGCTGGACCGACACCGACGCCTATGACAGCCAGGCGCAAAAGCTCGTCGAACTCTTCCGCAACAATTTCCGCAAGTTCGGCCCCGACGCCGATGCGGAAGCCGGCCCGCAACTGCTGCAGGCTGCGGAATAGTCAGCAACCTCGGCCATCATACCACCGGGCTTGTCCCGGTGGTCCACTGCCTCCGCCGGATGGCGGGCCTCAACAGGATGGATCGCCGGGACAGACCTGGCAATGACAACCTCTGTGGGCACCACATCTCCCGCACCACCGCGTCATCACCGTGAAAGCGGGGATTTCTCTTTCAGCCCCAGAAACGAAAATTCCCGCTTTCGCGGGAATTCATCACGTCTCAACTGAAGGCCGAAAACTCAGTTCGGCGAATAGAAGATATGCGCCCCGACTTCGGCCACGCGGCTGAACGTGTAGGACCAGGACGGGCGGACATTGGTGGTGTGGTAGAACAGAGCCGAGTCCGGAACCGCACCGATTTTTGCGCCGGTTGCGTATTCGGCATAGACGTCCTTGGCGAGCGCCATGGAACGGGCCCAAGCCTGGCGTTCGCCCGGCGCATCGACGCGGCCGTCACAGGCAAAGGTGAACTGGCACTTGTAGCGGCCCTGATTGGCACCCTGGTAGATCACGCCGCAGAGCGAGGACGGATACTTTTCCGAACGGGCACGGTTGACGATCACATTGGCCACGGCCAGCTGACCGGCGGAGCTTTCGCCGCGCGCTTCGTGATAGATGGCCTGGGCGAGACAATCGCGCTCGGCATTGGCCACTTCGATACGCTTGGCGGTCGGCTGGTAGCCGCTGTCGATATAGGCTGCGAGCAGGTCCGGGGTGACGGTCGGCCGTGCCGGGTTGGCCGGCTTCATGAAGCTGTCGATCGCGGACAGCGCGGTGTTGCCACCATCGAGCGAACCGCGGGCGATATAGCCCATGAGCATTTCGGTGGAGAGAACCGGCTGCAGGCCGCCCTCGGTCACGTCGACGGCGCGCAGCTTCTGCTGGCGCGCGACATAGTTGGCGAGGAGGGCATCGGTCAGCTGCTGCTGGCCCGGCGCGAGCGGCACCACGGTGGGACCGATGGCCGGCTGGCTGCGCAGCTGGGCGATGGGTGCAGGAATATCGAGCGGAATGACCGAGTCGTTTTCGGTGGCACGAACCACGAGGGGCGATGCAATGACGCCAACGACGAGTGCCGTCGCGGCGAATACGGCCACTTTAGAAGCGGCGCGCAGGAACTTATGCCCCCAGCTAGCAGTCAATGCCCCGTCCTTGCCCCTGAGCCCATCCGTTACCTCCGGCGGGCCTTCTGGTGTGGATCACATTCGCGATCCGTCTTTGCGGGGGCACCCTAGCCAAGCCCGTAAAGAGATGGAAGCCAAAATTTACAGCTGGTTAACCATGCGCCTTAGCTTCTTAAAACACGGTTAATGTGCAAACCCGATCTTGAAAACCCATGAAATCCATAGGCTTGCAACGTGCTGAGCAAAGGCTTGAGGGGGAAATTAGAATTTTATGCGCTTTTTAGCGCGTCTGATTCTTAACAGACAGATGCGGCGCGAACACAGATTTCGTCCCTGCCGTTAACGTCAAGGCGGGCAAAGTCATCGCCCGCCAAATGCACAATTCTCTTACCCACGAGCCGTCATCCCGACCCAGAGCCGGCGTGACAATCGAACGTGCTGCTTAGTGCGGAAAAGCCGCCCGGTGGACGTGCACCAGGCTTTCCATGATGGAAATGCCGAGCGCGCGGACTTCATCATTGGGGTGCACGAGGTCGGGCACCATGATGGTCTGCATACCGGCGGCATGGGCCGCATGCACCCCGGCGAGGCTGTCTTCCAGCGCCAGGCAATTGGCCGGGTCGATCTTGAGGCGGCTCGCCGCCGTCAGATAGGGCTCGGGATGCGGCTTTGGATGGGTGACATCATCGCGCGTCACGATGGTCTCGAAAAGATCGAGCAGGCCCGCCGCACTCAGGTGATGCTGAGCATGGGGATTGCGCGAGGAGGTGGCCACCGCCGTCGGGATATTGTTGGCGTGGAGTGCAGCGATGAAATCGTGCACGCCGGGCTTTACCGGCACGCCGCTATGGGAGCGCTCGCGCATGCTGACGCGGCACTTTTCATCGAAGAGAGCATAGGGGAAACTGACGCCATAGGCTTCGAGCAGCAGCTGGTTGGTGCGCTCATGGCTCCCGCCCACCATGGAACGGTGGACGTCGTCGGTCATTTCGAAACCGAGATCGGTGCAGACTTCGAAAACGATGGTCTTGAAGACCGCTTCCGTGTCGAGCAAGGTGCCGTCCATGTCGAAGATGGCGGCCTGAAATGGTGCAAGCTGTATCATCTGGAGTGATATAGGCCGATTTGACCCCGGGCGCCATACACGAGGGCGCAAGCGAGCCTTGCAGAACAGGCCCAGATATAGAGCCGAAATGACCCAATTTATCCCCGCAAACCGCCATGCCGAACTCGGCCGCGACTTCTTCGATCCGGTCGTCCCGGCCGATTTTCCGCAGACCATCCTGCGCCATCGCGACCAGCGCTGGGCTGAGCGTATCGGCCTCGGCGATCTGACGGAGGCAGAGTGGCTCAAACACTTTGGCCGCTTCGAGCCCCTGCCCGGTTCGCTGCCGCAACCGCTGGCCCTGCGCTATCACGGCCACCAGTTCCGCACCTACAATCCCGACCTCGGCGACGGCCGCGGGTTTCTCTTCGCCCAATGTGTCGATCCCGTCGACGGGCGCCTCCTCGATTTCGGCACCAAGGGCTCGGGCAAGACGCCTTGGTCGCGCGGCGGCGATGGCCGCCTGACGCTCAAGGGTGGCGTGCGCGAGGTGCTGGCCACCGAAATGCTCGAAGCGCTTGGCGTCTATACTTCCAAGAGCTTTTCGCTCGTCGAAACCGGTGAACAGCTCTATCGCGGCGACGAACCCTCCCCGACCCGCTCGGCGGTTCTGACCAGGCTCAGCCACAGCCATATCCGCATCGGCACCTTCCAGCGCCTCGCTTTTCTCGAGGACACCGACAATCTCCGCCGCCTCGTCGATTATTCCATCGCCAATTATTATCCGCATCTCGACGGCGCCGCCGACCCAGCCGCCGCGCTCCTTGAAGCCGTGGTTGAAAAGGTCGCCCTGCTCGGCGCGCAATGGATTGCCGCCGGCTTCGTCCATGGCGTGCTCAATACCGACAATATCAACATCACCGGCGAGAGTTTTGACTACGGCCCCTGGCGGTTCCTGCCAGCCTATGATCCAGACTTCACCGCCGCCTATTTCGACGAGACCGGCCTTTACAGTTTTGGCCGCCAGCCCGACACACTCGCCTGGAATCTCACGCGCCTTGCCGAGTGCCTGCTTCCGCTTTCCAATATCGAAGCGCTGGAGCCGGCCCTCAACACGGTCTGGCCGATCTTCCGCACGCAGCTGCCCCTCGCCATGCTGCGCCGCCTTGGCCTGTCGCCGCGCGACGAGGACAGCAACAATGCCTTCGTCACCGCGCTCTTCGGCTTTCTCTCGACGAGCAAAGCGCCCTATGAGCAGTTCTTCTTCGACTGGCGCGGCGGCGGCCTCAGCGCCGAGCGCGCCGCGCGCAGCCCTTCAGCCGACTTCTACGCGACCGACGCCTTCCGTCCCCTCGCCGATCTCCTCGAGACTTTTGGCCCATCGGCCAACCTCAATCTCGATCACGCCTACTTCGCCCGCGAAAAGCCACGCACCATGCTGATCGATGATGTGGAAGCCATCTGGGCCCCTATTGCCGAAAGCGACGACTGGGGACTGTTTCATCAGACGCTGAGCGAGATCGCCCAGATGCGCGAGGCCTATGGGGTGAGTATCTAGCCCCACATTACCTGCCTCCCCGATCC
The DNA here is from genome assembly GCF_017307565.1 of Devosia sp. GTDB lineage: Bacteria > Pseudomonadota > Alphaproteobacteria > Rhizobiales > Devosiaceae > Devosia. The sequence goes on along the minus strand of NZ_JAFKHD010000477.1, from coordinate 1,567 downwards.
ACCCTCACACGGCGTCACTCCCGCAAAAGCGGGTATGCCCATTCCAGCACAAGGAGATTCCCGCTTTCGCGGGCATGACGCCGCCTGTGGGGATGGATATTATGACGCCAAACTAAACCGGAGGACCCAATGCCCATCTACGCCCTCGACGGAATCACGCCGGAGATTTCGCTTCAAGTCGGCTGGATCGCCCCCACCTCCGTCCTCATCGGGGATTGCCATATCGGGCCCGAAGTCGGCATCTGGTTTGGCGTCGTCGCCCGCGGCGATATCGAGCGCATCAGCATCGGCGCGCGCTCAAACGTGCAGGAAAACTGCGTCCTTCACACCGACAAGGGTTTTCCTCTCACCATCGGAGAAAACTGCACCATCGGGCACAGCGCCATCATCCATGGCTGCACCATTGGCGACAACACGCTGATCGGCATGGGCGCCACCGTGCTCAATGGCGCAAAGATCGGAAAGAACTGCCTGATCGGGGCCAATGCCCTCATCACCGAGGGCAAGGAAATTCCGGACAACTCTCTCGTCGTCGGCGCGCCGGGCAAGGTCGTCCGCACCCTCGATGAAGCCGCCATAGCCGGCCTCACTGCCTCGGCTGATCGCTACGTGCAAAATGCCCGCCGCTTTGCCACCGGCCTCGTAGAAGTACATCGACCAGCCGATTTCGACCCGGCTTAGTGGTTTCAGCAGGGCCTCCCCGGGCCCCTACCGTCTCTCCGGTCGTCATTGCCGGGCTTGTCCCGACAATCCATCTCACCACAGGCATGGACCACCGGGACAAGCCCGGCGGTGACGACAAACGCTAGAGTTGACTGGACCAAAACACTCGGCCCTTCGCCGATGTCCCTGGGCACTATGGCAGCATAACATCCACGCGAAGCCCCTGGCCGGGCTTGCTCTTGATGGAAATCTGCCCACGATGGCGCTGGACGATGTGCTTGACGATGGCAAGGCCCAGGCCCGTGCCCTTCTTCTTGCGGCTCGTCTCGACCTCGATGCGATAAAACCGCTCGGTCATGCGCGGCACGTGTTCGGGCTCGACGCCCGGGCCATGGTCGACAACGCTGACCAGATGCCGGTAGCCGCCGCGATCGATAGGGGTCAGCGACACATCGACGGTCTTGCCCTCGGCACCATATTTGATGGCATTGTCGACGAGGTTTTCGAACACTTCATAGAGCTGGTTGCGGTCGCCCGTGACCATGACCTGCCCCTCTGGCAGGTCGAGCACCACATCGAGCTCGGCCGCCTTGGCCTGGGTCTGCAACCCCTCGCGCACTTCGCGCAGGAGCGCTGCGAGATCGACCGAGCCGGTGGGCCGCACATGCTGGTACATTTCGATGCGCGAGAGGCTGAGAAGATCGTCGATCAGCCGGCTCATGCGCTCGGCCTGGCCACGCATGATGCCGAGGAATTTTTCGCGCGCCACGGTATCGCGCGCGGCGGGCCCGAGCAGGGTGTCGATAAAGCCAAGCAGCGACGCCAGTGGCGTGCGCAGCTCGTGGCTGGCATTGGCGATGAAGTCGGTGCGCATGGCGTCGACGCGCTTCAATTCGTTCAGACT
>NZ_JAFKHD010000476.1 GCF_017307565.1 Devosia sp. | reverse complement strand
GGCTCGTCGGAAGTGATCGCCCGCGCCGAAGTCGACTTCGTCGTCGATATGCCCGAGGCCCAACAGCCGACCGCCGTCGCCAGCGCCGACGCAGCCACAACCCCGGCCGCCCCCGCTGCATCCGCCGCCGCGCCTGCAGCATCAACCCCGGCCCAGCCCGCAGCCCAGCCTGCGCAGCCGGCCCCAGCTCAACCCGCCACTCCGGCACCGGCCCAGCCGGCCGCAACCGCTCCTGCTGAGCCCGCCACGACTCAGCCTGCTCCGTCGGTCCCGGCGACGCCAGCAACGCCCGCTGCCCCCGCAGTGGTCGAAGCGCCGGCAACTCCGCAGCCCGCCGCCCAGCCCGCCGTGCCCACCATGGTGGCTGTTTCGGTCGGTTCGCCCGACGCCCAGCGCTTCGCGTCGGGCAAGGCGATCATCCGCCGCGGCGACAACCTCTGGACCATTGCCCGCCGGGTCTATGGCGAGGGCGTCAAATACACGACTATCTACGAAGCCAATAGCGGCCAGATCCGTGATCCGGATCGGATTTATCCCGGCCAGGTCTTCGCGCTTCCCCAGTGAAGTTACTGACAGAAAATGGCGCCCAGGGGCGCCATTTTCACACAGGGATTGACCTTGCGGCCAATCCTCACCATGTTCATCGCAATTCACCGATTAATTCGGCCGGCCCCCAATGCAAGACGACGACATTGCCAACATCATGCGAGCTCTGGGCCATCCGGTCCGGCTCAATATCCTGCGGTTCCTCGCGAGCCAGCAGCAGCAGCGCGAGTGCTGCTGTGGCGATGTCACCGAAACCTTGCCGCTCGCCCAGTCCACTGTTTCCCAGCACATAAAAGTGCTGCTCGACGCAGGCCTGATCGAACGCAAACCTCATGGCACGCGTAATCGCTACATGATCCGGCATGATCGGCTCGCCGAGCTTGGAACAGCTTTTGGAGGCCTGCTCGATGGCCTCAACTTCCAGGTGCCCCACAAGGAAGCGGAACCGGCCTAATGGCTAACAACAGCACTGATAAGAAGCCGTCCGTCAGCGCGGACGAAGGCTCGGTATTCTCTACCGTTCGCCACCTCTGGCCCTATATGTGGCCCGAAGGCCGGCCAGACCTGCGCATGCAGGTCGTTCTCGCCCTTGGCGCTCTGCTCCTGAGCAAGGTCGCGACCACCCTCGTTCCCTTTGCCTATAAGGGTATTATCGACAGCCTCGATAGCGGCACGCCCGACACTGCGGTGGTCATGGGCCTGGCCGTTCCGGTCATGCTCGTCATTGCCTATGTGCTGGGCAATATCTTCGATGCCGGTTTCCAGCAGTTGCGCGACGTGCTCTTTGCCGGCGTCGGCCAGCATGCCGTGCGCAAGCTCGCCCTCGAAACCTTCCACCACATGCATCGCCTCTCGCTGCGCTTCCACCTGGCGCGGCGCACCGGCGGTCTCTCGCGAGTCATCGAGCGCGGCACCAAGGGCATCGAAACGGTTGTCCGCTTCGCCATGCTCAACATCGTGCCCACCATCATCGAATTCATCGTGGTGGCGGCGATCTTCGTCTGGCTGTTTGGCTTCAGCTATCTCGGCGTGCTCGTCGTGATGATCTGGGCTTATCTCTATTTCACCATCAAGGCATCCAACTGGCGCATTTCGATCCGCCGGGCGATGAACGATTCCGATACCGACGCCAATGGCAAGGCCATCGACAGTCTCCTCAACTATGAGACGGTGAAATACTTCGCCAATGAGAAGATGGAAGCCGAGCGCTACGACGCCTCCATGGCGCGCTACGAACGCTCCGCCATCAAGATCTGGACCTCGCTGGGCTGGCTCAACTTCGGCCAGGCCGTCATCTTCTATGGCGGCTTCCTGATCATCTCCATCATGGCCATTCTCGGCGTCATGGATGGGCGTCTGACCCTGGGCGATTTCGTCCTGTTGAACACCTTCCTGATGCAGATCTACCGCCCGCTCAACTTCATCGGTTTCGTCTACCGCGAGCTTCGCCAGGGCCTCACCGACATCGAGGAAATGTTCAAGCTCCTCGATCAGGATCCCGAAATCGAGGACAAGCCCGACGCCAAGCCGCTCGCCGTCACCGGCCCGGTCATCCGCTTCGAAGACGTGACCTTCCACTACGATCCTGATCGTCCGATCCTCAAGGGCGTCAGCTTCGATGTGCCAGCGGGCAAGACCGTTGCCATCGTCGGCCCCACTGGTGCCGGCAAGTCGACGATCTCGCGTCTGCTCTACCGCTTCTACGACGTCACCGGCGGCCGCATCACCATCGACGGGCAGGACCTGCGCGACGTGACGCAGGAAAGCCTGCGCTTCACCATCGGCATGGTTCCGCAGGATACGGTGCTGTTCAACGACACCATCGGCTACAACATCCAGTACGGCCGCCCCTCTGCCTCCATGGACGAGGTGCGCCAGGCCGCCATGATGGCCCAGGTTGGCCCCTTCATCGAAGCCCTGCCCAAGGGCTATGAAACCCCCGTGGGCGAACGCGGCCTCAAGCTTTCGGGTGGTGAAAAGCAGCGCGTTGCCATCGCCCGCACCATCCTGAAGGCGCCGTCCATCCTCATCCTCGATGAGGCGACCTCTGCCCTCGATACCAAGACCGAGCGCGACATCCAGGCCGCCTTGGATGAGGTCTCGCGCAACCGCACCACCGTCGTCATCGCTCACCGCCTGTCGACGGTCATCAACGCCGACGAAATTCTCGTCCTGCGCGATGGCATCGTGGCCGAACGCGGCAACCACGCCGCGCTCCTGGCTGAAAACGGCCTCTACGCCCAGATGTGGAGCCGCCAGCGCGAAGCCACCGAGGCCGAAGAGGCACTGGCCCTCGCCCAGGAAGACCCGGACGGTTTCGTAAAGCGCGGCGCTCCCGCAGCGGAATAAGAGAAGGGGCCAGCCCACACAGGCTGGCCCCTTCTTCTCCCACCTCCCAGACCGCGTCATCCCCGCGAAAGCGGGGATCTCTGTTTAGCGCGACAGTAGCGCGAGGCTTGCGCTGCTCGGGCAGCGCCGCTTAACCTCGCCCCATGTCCACGATCCGCCTCGTCCCCGCGCGCCCTGACCAGAAGCCGGTTATCGCCAACCTGATCCAGCTCTACCTCCACGACATGACCGAGTTCATGCCGTTCCCGGTCGGCGCCGGTGGCCGCTACGCTTACGACTTTCTCGATCGCTTCTGGCGCTCTCCCTATCTGATCATGTCGGGCGACGAGATCGCCGGCTTCGCCCTCGTCATCGACGAATGCCCGCTGACGGGCCGCGCGCCATGCTGGTTCATGGCCGAATTCTTCGTCCTGAAAGCCTATCGAAAAACCGGCACCGGCCGCGCTGCCGTCGCACAAGCGCTAAAAGCCCACCCCGGCCAATGGCACATCGCCGTCCCCCACGCCAACCGCGCTGCTCAAACCTTCTGGGCCAAAACCCTGGCTCCCCAAGCACCCATCAGCCGCGACACCCACTTCGACGGCGACGACTGGCGACTGCACCAGTTCGTGGCAGGGTAGGGGGGCTCGTAGCCCTCTCAGGCAAGCGGGGCTGTATACTGATGCAACCAGGCCTCGAGCACATCCTTGCGGAAGGTGCCGGCCTCCAGGTTGAAATAGATGAAGCGCTCGATCTCTTCATTATCGGCAACGATGTCCGCGCCGTTCAGCTGCAGGAAAATTTCGAGACAGGCGTAGGCGACGCGCTTGTTGCCGTCGATGAAGCCGTGGTTCATCGCCAGGCTTTCCCACAAAGCGGCCGCTTCTTCGATGAGATCGGCATAGTAGCCCGTCTGTGGGCGCAGCAAGGCTGCCTCGATTAACCGCGCATCGCGCACACCTGAGGCGCCACCGAACCTTTGGATCAGGATTTCATGGATGCGTAGCGCCTCATCGAGCGTGAGGTAAAGAAACGGCATTTACCGCGCCAGAGCCTCATAGAGCGACTTCCGCCGCTCCAAACTGCGCGTCATCAGTTCCTCGATAGCCGGTCGAACTTTGGGCGTGCCATTGACCGCCTGGAGCGCAGCATATTGCTCGGGTGACAATACCACGGCCACGTCGCGCCCATTCTTCTGAATGCGCACCGGCCCAGCCTGCGCCATCTCGAGCACCTGGCCAAACTTGTTCTTGGCGTCCGTAGCAGAGATTTCGGCCATGGGAACCTTCTTTGGCTGAATTAGCTAAAATGGATATTTACGCTCTTTGGTCGAGAAATTCTACTCAACAAAAAAAGGCCCGCATCGCTGCGGGCCTTTCAGTCTTACCTTGGAGGTATTACTCCGCCGCGTCGCGGCGATCGTCCTTGTTGGCCGCAAGGCCTGCTTCCTTGCTGACGACATAGCGCTTGGCGCCGTCGGCATCGTCCGGAATTTCCACGGCCATGCCGTCGAACCCGGCGGGAGCGGCCGCTTCCGGCTTGCGGCGGAAGGGGTTGGTCGCCCACTGGCCGACATTGCCGAAGAGCGAACCGACCCACTTGATCTGCTGCCAGAGCACGCTCGGGGCGGTGATCATCACCGGCACCATGACCAGGGTCAGGGCCGTCGAGAAGAACAGGCCCGAAACCAGCGCTGCCGAGAGGTGGATGAACCACGAGCCGGCGAGGCCGCCGATGACGATTTCGCGGCGGATGAAGTCGAACTCGACATTCGCCCACATCGGAATGACGCCGAGAGCGGTCAGGAACGCGGTCAGCAACACCGGGCGGACACGCTGGCTGACGGTCAGCAGCATGGCCTTCACCGCTTCGACGTTTTGGTGGCGGTGGTAGTCATTGTAGGTGTCGATCAGCACGATGCCGTTCTTCACCACAATGCCCGCCAGCGCCACGATGCCGAGGCCGGTCATGATCGCCGAGAAGCTCATCCCCGTCACCAGCATACCCAGCAGCACACCGGCCACCGACATGATCACCGTCGAGAGCGTCACCATCACCTGGTAGAAGCTGTTATATTCGAGCAGCAGGATGAAGAAGATCAGAGCCATGGCCATGCCCATCGCCGAAACGATGAAGGCATTGGCGTCACCCATCTGTTCCTCGGCACCGCCAAAGGCAACCTTGACGCTGTCGGGGAAGTTCTGTTCGCCGATCCACTTCTGCAGTTCCGCCACCTTGTCGGCGGCATAGACACCTTCAGGCAGGTTCACGAGCCCTGCGGCCACGTTCATCACGTAGACCTGGTTGCGGCGCTCGATATTGGCAACCTTGGGCACAGCCTTGCGGTCGATGAAGTTCGACACCGGGATCATGCCGCCAGAGGTGGCGATGCGCATGGAGTCGAGCGCGTCGAATGTGCGCTCTTCCTTGGGCAGGCGAACGCGAATGTCGAGTTCATCGCCCTGCTCGTCGCGATAGGTGCCAAGCTTCACGCCATTGGTGATGAGCTGCACATAGGGCACGAGTTCACGCACACCAATGCCATACTTGCCCGCTTCCGCGCGATCGACGGTGATCTGCCAGTCGATACCGGGGGAGGGGCGGCCGTCTTCGGCGTCAACCACTTCGGGCCAGGTGGCCAGGTGATCGCGGATGGCCGCCACCACAGGCACGAGGTCGTCATAGTTGTTGCTTTCGACGCGCAGGTTGATGTCCTTGCCGGCCGGCGGACCGTTCTCGGCCGCCAGAACCTGTATGTCGAGACCGGCAATGTCCTTCACCCGGCTGCGGATGTCGGCAAAGATCTTCTCGGCGGGGACGCGATGGTTCCAGTTGACGAGCTGCAGCTGGAAGTTGCCGATCGTGTCAGGCGGCATGGTGCCGAAAGCACCGGTCTTGCCGAACTGCATGATGACGTCTTGGATGCCATGGACCTGCAGCAACTGATCCTCGACTTCCACCAGCATGTCGCGGATTTCCTCGGGCGAGTAGTTGCCCTTGCCCACGACGGCGACGGTTGCATATTCCGGTTCCGAGGCTGGGAAGGCTTCCGAGCCGGTCGGGTGGGTTGCGTAGGTTATGAAGATCGCCGCGATGATCCCGAAGCCGACCGCCAAAGTGGGCAGCGGCCAGGAGATCAGCTTCTCCATGGTGCGCACGTAGAGGCCGGTCAGCCCGCCCACCTTCTGGGGGTCGAACTTGTCCGGATACATGACGATATCGGCCTTGGCCTTTTCCTTTTCGTCCACATGGGTCGAAGCGATCACCGAACCGATCACCGGCATGAAGATCAGGGCCGAGATGAACGAGGCGATCATGACGACGATCACGATCGTCGGCAGGTAACTCATGAACTTGCCGATGATACCCGGCCAGAACAGCAGCGGAATGAAGGCACCGAGCGTGGTTGCGGTAGCGCCCACCACCGGCACGAACATTTTACGCATCGCCATGATGAAGGCTTCGCGCTTGGGTATGCCTTCCATGAGCTTTCGCTCGGCATATTCGACGACCACCACAGGGTCGTCGACAAGCACGCCCACGGCGATCACGAGCCCGAACATCACCATCATGTTGATGGTCATGCCCAGCATTTCCGCGACGAGGAACGCCATCATGAACGAGAGCGGGATCGAAAGACCGATCATCAGCGCCGGGCGCACGCCCAGCGTTGCGATACAGGTGATCAGCACCAGCGCCACGGCCGTGAGCACCGCTGCTTCAAGCGAGCGGAACAGGCTGGTCGTGGTTTCGGCCTGGTCGAGGAAGAAGCTGTAGCTCACCCCGCCCGGCCAGGTCTTGGCTAGCGCTTCGGTTGTTGCGCGCACCTGGTTCGACACGTCGATGATATTGGTGCCGAGCTTCTTGGAAACGCCCAGGATCTGCGCCGGCGAGCCGTTCACATGCGTATATTCGGTGGCGTCGGCCAGCGTGCGGGTGATCGTGGCCACATCGCCGAAGGTGACGACGGTGTTACCATCAGTCTTGATCGGCAGGTTGTAGACGTCGTCCGCATTGCTGATCAGGCCAGGCACTTCGATATTGAAGGCACCCTGTCCGGTGTTGAGCGTACCGCCCGGAACCACCATGTTGTTGCGCGACAGGGCGTCGAGCAGCTGTCCGGCTGTCAGCCCATAGGCTTCAAGGCGCAGCAGATCGATGCGGACTTCAAGCTGTTCCTTGCGCGAGCCGGAGAGCTTGACTTCGCGCACATTGCCCAGGCCCTCAAGGGCGTCCTTCAGCTCTTCGGCGCGGCGGGTCAGTTCCTTTTCAGGCGCCGTACCATAGACGGCCACCGACATGATCGGACCGATGAAGTCGATTTCGCTGACGATCGGGTCGTCGGCATCGGCCGGCAGCTTGGCCTTGATCGCGTCCATCTTGGCGCGCGTATCCTGCAGGGCCTTGTCCTTATCGGTATTGATGTCGAATTCGAGGATCACCGACGCGTGGCCGGTGGTCGAGGTCTACGAGATGTTTTGCAGCCCTGGCAG
>NZ_JAFKHD010000241.1 GCF_017307565.1 Devosia sp. | reverse complement strand
TGGTCGCCACCGGCAGAACCTTGACGACGATGCCGTGCTCGCGGCGCAGCCAGTCCTTCAAGGCGCCCATCAGATCCTCGCCGGGCGCCAGCAGCTTGCCGAACGCCTCGGCCTCCTCCTCGATCGCCGGAAAGTGACAGGGGCGCCGCTCGAACGCGTCGCGCATCTCGTCCATCGGCAGACGGGCGGCCGAAAGGGCGGCGGCCCTGCCCTCGCCTGCCATCAGCTCGGAAAGGTCGGAGAGCCGCGCCGCCTGCTCCCGAGAAGAGCGCCGAAGTGATTGACCTCTGGTGAGCGATAGGACGAGCGCACCGAGATACGGCCGAACTTTGCCTGCAGGGGTTCGAGCAGGTCTTCGCAGAGCCGCTTGCCTGCGGCGATGGCGAGATCGGGGTCGTCAGGCAGGTTCCGGAAGCCGTTGATGACGCGAATCCCGGAATAGAGAAAGTCGCGCATGAAGAAGTTTTCGGACAGGCGAACCCGCCCGCAGGCTTCCAGCGCGCGGACGGTTTTCGGCTGACGCATGGGACAAGTCTCTCTCGGCTCTGGACGCAAGACCCTGCTTCTGTAACGTGGGGCCGACAACCCGGTTTCGACGCGCCTTCAGGTCTTCCCTATGCTCATGATCATGTTTTACGTCGCCATCACTGCTGAGGCGATGACGGCGGCACTATCGGCCGGACGGCGCAATATGGACTGGTTTGGCGTGTGCATCATTGCCTGCGTCACCGCTCTTGGTGGCGGCACGGCGAGGGACCTGTTTCTCGATCACTACCCGCTTTATTGGGTCAAGACGCCCTATGTGCTGCTGCTGGTCTGCGGGGCGGCGCTGCTCACCATTGCTATTGCGCGGGTGGTTGATCGGCTGCGCTGGCCCTTCCTGCTGCTCGACGCGCTGGGGCTCGTCGTCTTCACCATCGTGGGCTGCAACGTGGCGATCGAAACGGGGGCGCATCCCATCATCGTTATCGTCGCCGGCATGGTGACGGGGATCGTCGGGGGCATCCTGCGTGATGTTCTCTGCAATGATATTCCGCTGGTCTTCCATGGCGAACTCTATGCCACTGTTTCGATTGTCACCGGGGTGATCTACTATCTCGGTCTGACGCTCGGTCTGCCGACGGACCTGATGGTGCTGGTGGCGCTGGGCGTCGGCTTTCCGCTGCGGGTGCTCTCGATCATGTTCAAGTGGGAAATGCCCAAATTCGTGTTCGACAAGGACATGGGCGAATGAAGCCGGTGCGGATCGCGCTGTCTCGGCGGGCGGGTTTTGACCTGCAGGCCACATCCCGCGCGATCAACGGATTGCCGGCACAGTCGGTGGCGCGGCCAGGCCCCTGGGGCAACCCTTTCAGCATTGACGGCGTTGCAGCGGAAACGGGGCTTGATCGCGCCGCTGCCCAGGCAGAGGCCGTGGCGCGCCATGCACGCTGGATCGTGGGCGAACTCAAGACCGACAGGCAGCCCCCGGCGCTCGAAAAAATAAAGGCCGATCTCGCCGGCAAGAACCTGGCCTGCTGGTGTGCCGCGGGAACCCCGTGTCATGTGGAAACGCTCATAAGGCTCGCAAACAGCTAGGGTTTTGATCTCAAAATGTGCTAGCACTCGCACTACCATACAAGAATGGAGTTGTGAGTTGCGACAGACCTGGCGGTGGTTCGGGCCCAAAGACCTTTGCAGCATCGATGATATCACCCAGGTCGGCGCAGCCGGCGTGGTGAGCGCACTGCATCATGTGCCCAATGGCGTGGTCTGGACCAAGGAAGAGATCGCCAAGCGTTACAAGGAAATCGCCACCCGCAAGGACGGGACCGCGTCGGGCCTGACCTGGGACGTGGTGGAGAGCCTGCCGGTCAGCGAGGACATCAAGAAGCAGAAGGGCAATTGGCGCGAGCACATTGCCAACTACAAGATTTCCATGCGCAACCTCGCCGAGAGCGGCATGGAAGTGATCTGCTACAACTTCATGCCGGTGCTGGACTGGACGCGTACCGACCTGCGCTGGACAGTCGCGAATGGCGGCTCGTGCATGCGCTTCGACATCAATGATTTCGCGGCCTTCGATATTCACATCCTGAAGCGACCGGGCGCGGCTGCCGGCTACACCAATGCCATTGCCGACGAGGCAGGGCGGCGCGTCTCGGCGATGACCGAGGACGAAAAGAAGCGCCTTGGCCGCAACGTGACCATGGGTCTGCCGGGCTCGACGGAGTCCATGTCGCTCGAAGACGTTCAGGCCCATCTCGACGAATACGGCAATATCAGCCGGGATCAGCTGCGGAAGCACTTTGTGGAGTTTCTCGAAGAGGTGGTGCCCGAGGCGGAAAAGCTGGGGCTGCGGTTGTGTTGCCATCCAGATGATCCCCCGTTCGCACTACTCGGCCTGCCGCGCATCATGTCGACCGAGGCGGACTACAAGTACATTCTCGACGCCGTCGACAGCCCCGCCAACGGCATGACGTTGTGCTCTGGTTCGCTTGGCGCGCGGCCGGACAATGACTTGCCAGGGATGATGGAGCGCTTTGGGCCCAAGGTGCATTTCCTGCACCTTCGCAACGTGAAGCGCGACAATGATGACATCGCCGGTTCGTTCTACGAGGCCGAGCATCTGGGCGGCGATACCGACATGGTGGCGCTGATCGCGGCGATCGTCCGCGAAGAGCGTCGACGCCAGGCAGAGGGACGCAAGGATGCAATTATTCCCATGCGACCCGACCATGGGCAGGACATTCTCGACGATCTCGGACGCCGGGCGCAGCCGGGCTATCCGACCATCGGGCGGATGAAGGGCCTGGCCGAATTGCGCGGTGTCATGATGGCGCTCGAGCACGGATCGGTTGGATTGTAACGATCTGGTTTACCACCCGTGAAGGCCGCGCCGCCGACACTGCCGGGAGATTCGGCAAGAGGTGTGTAATGGGATTGCGGGGTGCAGTGCAGCGGGCCTTGGCTAGTTTGAGGCCCGCGGATACCCGCAATTCTGGTCCCACCGAAGCGGGTGAGGCCATGCGCGTTCTGGTGGTCGATGACGATCAGAGCGTTTTGGACGTCGCCGAACGGCTGCTGATTGCCGATGGCTATGTGCCGATCCTGACCGGCGCGCCGCATTCGGCGCTGCAGATCGCGCGGTCGATGCGCCCCGGCGCGATCCTGCTCGATGTGCTGATGCCCGGCTTTGACGGTTGGGATGTGCTGGCGGCGCTTAAATCGGACCCACAGACGAGCGCGATACCCGTCTTGATGATCTGCATGCTCGGCGAGCGGGGCAGGGCGCTGGAGGCAGGCGCTGACGGCGTGGTGCCCAAGCCGCTGGAGAGTTCCAACGTGAGCGCGGCGCTCCATGCTGTGTTGCCGGAGACTGGCCGGCGTCAGCGAGCGGCAGGCCGGTAGGCGGAAGCCGCAGCCTTACGCGAGGCTCGCCAGCTTGTCCGCCATGTTCTGCACTTTGTCGGTGCGGGTCGAGAAATGCATGGTGCAGAAGATGCGCTCGACGCCGAGTTCGTGCAGGCGCGCGCAGCAGGCTTCCACGGCAGCGCTGACGGCGCTCATTTCGCCTTCGATATTGGTGCCGTTGGCGTGCATCTCGTGGGTGAGACCGGTGCCTGCCAGGATGTCGCGCACTTCCTTGATATAGGCGGACACGGACGGGCCTACGCCCATGGGGACGATGCAGAGGTCGGCGATGATCTTCATGGTCTTTCCTGTCAGCGGATCCATTTGGGCTTGAAGCGCATGCGCGGCGGGGCCGGCATGTGGCGCATCAGACGCTGATAAACGAGGCCGAAGAGGAAGAACACCACCAGCGACACCGCGAGGAAGTAGAGCGCCGCCACGGAGAAATGCAGGAACGCATTGTAGTCGCGCTCGAACAGGGTCTTGGCCGTTACCATGAGGTCGGCCTGAGCCCCGATGACCGGCAGGGCGAAATAGACGATGGCGGTGGCGTGGAACAGGAACACGACCTCATTGGTGTAGGCCGGCCAGGCGAGACGAATGAGATTGGGCCAGATGACGTGGCGGAACTGCTGGCTGCGCGACATGCCATAGGCCTTGGCCGCTTCAACTTCACCGCGCGGCACGGCGCGCAGGGCGCCATAGAAGATTTCTCCGGTATAGGCTGCCGTGTTCAGGATCAGCACCAGCGGGCCCATGAAGAGCGGATGAAGTACGAAACCCGAGATGCCGAGGGGCTTCCACACCGCAAGGTTGAGCGAGAGCGCCAGGGAGTAGAACATGAAGAACTGGATGAAGAGCGGTGAGCCCCGGAAGGCGTAGATATAGACGCGCGACAGCCAGTTGATCAGCGGATTGGGCGAGGCCTTGCCGAGGGCAAGGAAGACGGCCAGCACAAAGCCGATGGGGATGGAGGCTGCGGCAAAGTAGATATTGAAGAGGACCGCTTGCGACATCATGGCGAGATCGTTGAGGAGGGGCTGCATCAGACGCGTGCCTCGCTCAGAATGCCCTTGCCGACCCGGCGCGTAATGGCCTCGAAGGCGCGCTCGGAGAGCCAGGTGACGAGAATATAGAAGACGAAGAGCACGAGATAATAGCGCCAGCGCCAATCCTCGTGCACAAGCCCGACGGCGGGCAGGAAGTTCGGGGCGCCGAGGCGGTCGGCCCAGAGCACAATGTCGGCGATCTGCAGCAGCGAAAGCAGCGAGGTTGCCTTGACGACGAGCATCCAGACATTGGAGAGGCCGGGCAGGGCATAGACCCACATCTGGCGAATCTGGATGCGCCACAGCACCTGGCCGGGCGACATGCCAAAGGCGCGCGCTGCTTCTAGCTGGCCAGTGGGCACCGAGCGCAGCGCACCGTGAATGACATTTGTGGCGAAGGCGCCGTAGACGAGACCGAGCGAGACGCTGGCCAGCAACAGGTATTCAGTCGTGCCGAGAAACCAGTTGGCTTCCTTGCAGGGCGGCCAGGCCGAGGTTTGCGCGGCTATGGATTCGGGTGTGCATATCTGGCTGGCGACTACCCACTCTACGGCCTGCTCGAAGGCGAGCGGGAAGAAGAGAAAAAAGAGGACGTCAGGCACGCCGCGCACGATCGAGGAATAGATCGTGCCGATGAGGCGCAGGGGCAGGAAGCGGGAGTTCTTTAGGGTCGCGCCGGTGAGGCCGAAGACAACGGCCAAGCCGCCGCCCATCAGCGCAGCAAAAATCGTGAACTGGAAGCTGGCATACCAGGCCAAATGCTTGCCATTGGTCAGATAGCTGAGCCAGAAGGCGATGTCGTCGTTCATGGGCCTTGCACCAGTTCGGGAGCGAGCGAGGGGCGTACCCCTCGCTCACAGGTCTTTATTCGGAGTAGTAGGGGCCGCGGCCGTCGAACCACTTGGCGATCAGGGAGTCGACGGTGCCGTCGGCCTTGAGCGCAACAATGGCGTCGTTGAGCTTGGTGGTCAGCTCGGTTTCATCCTTGCGCAGACCGATAGCCATGCCTTCGCCGATCATGATTTCCGGACCGGTATATTCGATGGCGCCGTTGGAGGCGCTGACGATCGGGTCGACATAGGCGCCATCGGCGAAGATGGTGTCGAGGTTGCCGGCGGAAAGGTCGGCCACTGCCTGATCAGCGGTGCTGAACGAGACGACGGTGTTGTCGGTGGCCAGGTTTGCCTGGGCATAGGCGGCCTGGATCGTGCCGCCCTGAACGCCGATGCGGGCGCCGGCCAGTGGCTCGAAGTTGATGTTTTCACCGGCCAGGGCCACATAGCGCGACGGATCGGGCGGGAAGTATTCGTCGCTGAAGTTGATCGTCTGCAGGCGCTCTTCCGTGATCGACATGCCGGCCATGATGGCATCGTAGTTGCCGGCGAGCAGGTTCGGGATGATCGAATCCCAATCGTTGACGATGAATTCGCAGGTCAGACCGGCCTTTTCGCAGATGGCGCCAGCGAGATCGATCTCGTAGCCGGCCGGCTTGCCGGATTCATCGAGGAAGTTCCACGGCGCATAGGCGCCTTCGGTGGCGATGCGCACGGTTTCCTGCGCCATGGCCGAACCGCCAAGGGCGAGAGCGGCAATTGCTGCCAGCATAATCTTCTTCATGTTTTCTCCGTTGCGTTTGACGTCGCGTGACTGCCCGGTTTTCCGGGTCTGATAGGTACCGCTAGCTGTGGCTGGCGGCGTTGAGGAACTGTTTGAGGCGGGCCGACTTGGTGGCGCCGAACACTTCGTCCGGGGTGCCTTCCTCCTCGATCTGGCCCTGATGGAGGAAAATGACCTTGTCGGAGACGGAGCGGGCGAACTCCATGTCGTGCGTGACGAGCACCATGGACCGGCCTTCGTCGGCCAAAACCTTGATGACGCGCAGCACTTCGACCTCGAGCTCCGGGTCGAGCGCCGACGTTGGCTCGTCGAAAAGCATGACGCGGGGATTGATGCAGAGGGCGCGGGCAATAGCCGCTCTTTGCTGCTGGCCGCCGGACAGCTGAGACGGATAGGCGTCGGTCTTTGAACCGATACCCACCTTGTCGAGCATGGCGCGGGCTTCCGCTTCCACTTCGGCGCGCTGGCGGCCCTGGACGACGAGGGGAGCCTCCATGACGTTTTCGAGGATCGTCATGTGAGCCCAGAGATTGAAGGACTGGAACACCATGCCCAATTCGGAGCGGATGCGGCGGATCTGCGCTTCGTCGGCCACGTGGCGACCTTCACCGGTTCCGCGCAGCCGGATGGCCTCGCCGTCGATGAGTACGTCACCGGCGTCGGGCACTTCGAGCATGTTGATGCAGCGCAGCAGCGTCGACTTTCCGGAGCCGGACGAGCCGATCAGCGAGATCACTTCGCCCTCATGGGCTGTGAAGGAAATGCCTTTGAGCACTTCAAGTGCCCCGAAGGACTTATGCAAACCGCGCAGTTCTACAACAGGCGATAGTCCCGCCCGGGCGGGTTTGGCTTCCGGCATGCTCACCATATGACCCGGTATTCGGGCGTTCCCTGAACGGCAATTGCCTTATTTTAAGGCCGGCAATTTTGACCGCCTCCAACAAAAGCAAATGACGATGAGATAGCAAGGGGAAAAAGCGATAGTGCCCAGCGCACTTGGACTTTTGGACGAATGCGGGCACAAGACGGGCTCGAAACGAACGGGAAAATTGATGTTCTTCTGGGTTTCAAAGATTTTCTGGCTATTGGCGCAGCCGATCAGCGTGGTCTTCCTGTTGCTGCTCGCTGCGGTGCTGGCCGTCTTTTTTGGACGAAAGAGGATTGCGGTTACAGCGCTTGTTCTGGGACTTTTGGTGCAGGGAACCGTCAGCTTCACCAATCTTGGATATGTGCTCCTGCAACCGCTTGAGGACCGCTTTGCGGTTCCTGCCACGGCGCCCGCGGCGGTCGATGCTATCATCATGCTGGGAGGCGCGACGCTGGAACGGCCGAGTTCGGCGCGGCAGATTGCCGAGCTCAACGAGGCCGGGGACAGGCTGACCACGACGCTTTGGCTGGCGCGGAAATATCCTCAGGCGCGCATCGTCATCAGCGGCGGGAGTGGCGCGCTGACCGATGAGGGCGAGGCAGAAGCCACCACGGCGGCCCGTTTCTTCCGCGCTTTCGATATTCCCGAGGAGCGGCTGGTGCTGGAAGGGGAGTCACGCAATACCGACGAGAACGTGGCCTACACCAAGTCGCTGCTCGGCGATGCGAAGTCGATCATCCTCGTAACCTCG
>NZ_JAFKHD010000240.1:7833-12249 GCF_017307565.1 Devosia sp. | reverse complement strand
CAGCCTGCGCCAGGGCGGCCGCGGCTGGATTAGCGCCGAGCACGACTATCGGACGCGTGGCCATCTACCGGGAGCAGTCTACGGAGACCAAACCGAGGACTTCATCGATCTGACCTTGGCCGGGGATCTTGCCCAACCAACCGCGGAGCAGTTTGCCAAGGCTGCCGGCCGGCTTGGTATCGACCGAAAGCGCCGCGTGGTGATCTATGACGCAGCACGGGGGCAATGGGCTGCGCGTCTTTGGTGGCTCTTCCGCCTCTTCGGCCACGAGGACGTGGGTGTGCTCGATGGTGGGTTTTCCAATTGGGTGGGCGAGAAGCGTCCAATCGTTACCGGTCAGGTCACCCGCCCCGTGAGCGTCTATGACGTCTCGGAGCGACCTGCCTGGCGTGCGGAGCGAAGCGAACTGGAAACGGCGAACATGATCAAGGTCGTGCCGGAGGCAGACGACACGGCGGGCGACGACTCGATTGGGCGTGCCCAGGCGCAGGTTTCCGGCGGTGCTGCCCATTTTGACCTCGCTGCAACCCTCGACCCGGTCACAAAGAAACTGCGCCCGCAGGACATCGTGCGGCAGCAGGCCGAAGCGGCACTGGCGGGGCAACAAGGTCGGATCATCGCGGCCTCGCCGTCGGGTATTTCGGCCGCCCGCATCCTGCTGCTGCTCGATAGTCTCGGTTATGACAACCTTGGGCTGTTACAGTTGAACCGCGACTAGGCGGCGAGCTGCTGGCCGGACCATGACATGGTGTCGTGGCCCGGCCTGGAGCCTGTCCCGCAAAACCAGATCAGGCGAGGGCCTGAGCTACTTCGGCTGCAATGAATTCCGCGTAGCGCGTCACTTCCGGAAGCCCCATCAGTTCCCCGAATGTCGCTCGTGCCAATGGCCCTGCAATGTAGAGACTGGCAACCGGATTGCCGTTGGCGCCGAGCGCGCGGCCGTCGCTGGCTGTCGCCAAACCGAGGCCCAGCGCATCCGCTGAGATCAAGCCCGCAGCGGCGAGGCTGGCAAAGGCCGGGTTGTCGCCGATGACACGGCCATGAGCCGGCCCTGTGGTATTCACCACGGCATCGAATTGCTCCGGTACGGCCCCGTTCGACCGACGGCGGCGATAGGTTACTTCAATGCCTTGCTTGTCTGGCGTTGCAGCAAGCAAACGGCCAGCGACAAGGCGAAGTGTGCCTTGCCCTTCCCGCCGCTGCATCACCGCGGCAACCTGCGGAGCGATGCGGAAACGGTGCGCGTCCCAATAGGACCGCAAGTGGCGTATCAGGCGTCGGCGCTCGACTAGGGATAGTGCTGCCCAGATCGCAGGCGCTTGCGTGCGTAGGACATCGAATACGGGCTGCCAATCGAGCCCCTCAGTCCTCGCCATCACCAACTGCAACCGGACTGTCTTGAGCAAGCCCTGCGCCGTGCTGGCAGGTTGCGTGGCAAAATCGCCCCAGGCTTCTCTGGTCGTGCTCGCGTGCCGCCCGGAACGCAGTCCGTGACGCGACAGCATCGTTATGCCTCCGATATGCCCAAGGCGATCCAGTCCTGCCACGACGTCGGCGGCCGTGAGGCCCATTCCAACGATCAGCACATTTGCATCCGGCGGTATCGCGCCGAGCGCACCTTCCGCATAGGGATCGGCGACAAGCGCCGAATGCCCTGCGAGGGATACGAGGGGGGCCGGCAGGGCTGGCGATGGATGGGTCATGGCGAGCACGACGAGGTCGGCCTGGAGCCGACGACCATCCGCCAGGTCGATCCGGAAGGCGCCGGAGTGCCCTTCGACGCTCTCTGCTCGCGTCGCGAGATGCCGAATGCGCCCCGTGGTCAGGTGAGGCACGAGATGCTCTTGGACATATCGCCCAAAAATCGCGCGCCGGGGAAAGAGGTCTCCCCGTGCAGAAACCGCGTCGGCGTCATCGCTCAAAGCACCGGTGCGTGCCAGCCAATCACTGAAATGCAATGGCTGTTCGGTGCGCAGGCTCATCCTGGTCGCGGGCACATTTATGCGGTGGGCAGGTTCTTGGCTTGAATAGGCGAGCCCGCCACCAAGGGCTGACCGCGGCTCCACCACGACGATCTCTGCCTCGATCTGCATTTCGGCAAGGTGGTAGGCGATCGTCGCGCCGGTAAAGCCGCCACCCACTATGGCAACGACGGGGCGGGTGCTAGCCACAATCAGTCCTCGTTCACGCGGGAAGCGGGCCTGTGATCGCCGGCAATGGTTTCTCCAAAGGGCCCCGTGTTTACCGTGTCGGCCCGACCTGGAATGGGATGGTCGAGCGGCAGTCTGGGCAGGACCAGTTCGCCGAAGCGGAACGCCTCTTCAAGGTGCGGGTATCCAGAGAAGATGAATGTATCGATGCCAAGCCGGCGATATTCGTCGATACGCTCGGCGACCGTATCCGGATCGCCAACCAGCGCCGTGCCGGCTCCCCCACGCACCAGACCAACCCCGGCCCAGAGATTGGGCGATACTTCCAGTTTGTCGCGACGGCCACCATGCAGCTTGGACATCCGCGCCTGTCCCACCGAGTCCATGCGGGCGAACACGCCCTGCGCTGCAGCGATGGTGGAATCGTCCAATCTGCTGATCAGTTCATCCGCTGCGGCCCAAGCCTCGGCATTGGTTGGCCTGACGATCACATGCAGGCGAATGCCGAAACTGACTTGCCGGCCGGCCTTTTCGGCCAGTGCGCGCACTGTCGCCAGTTTTTCCGCCACCTGTGCCGGGGGCTCGCCCCAGGTCAGATACTTGTCGATCTGTTGGGCCGCCACATCATTGGCCTCCGCCGAAGAGCCGCCGAAATAGAGCGGTGGATGTGGCGTCTGCACGGGTGGAAACAGCAGTCGTCCGTCCGAAATTCTAAAATGCTTGCCCTGATGCTCAACCGTTTCACCGCGCAGCACGGCCTTGTAGACGTCGAGGAATTCGCGGGTTACTTCATAGCGTTCGGCATGGCTGAGAAAGATGCCGTCGCCTTGATTTTCTACCGGGTCGCCGCCGGTGACCACGTTGATCAGCAGGCGCCCATTGGAAATGCGATCCAGCGTTGCAGTCATGCGCGCGGCCAGCGTTGGCGACTGCAGGCCTGGACGAACCGCCACCAGAAAGCGCAGGCGTTCGGTCTGTGGCGCCAGCGCAGAAGCCACCACCCAGCTATCTTCGCAGCTTCGGCCCGTCGGCAGCAAAGCGCCATAAAACCCAAGAGAATCCGCGGCCTTGGCGATCAGCGTCAAATAGGGCAGGTCGACTGCGCGCCCGCCTTCGCTGGTCCCAAGATAGCGGCTGTCGCCATGGGTGGGTATAAACCAAAGGGCCTTGATTTTGTCGGGCACGGAATAGGTCATGAAAAGCCGTCATTGTCGCGATTTGGCCGAACATAGGTCGGGGTCGCCGAGGCGTGAAGGAAACAAAAACTAAGTCTATAGAGTCAATGGAAATGCATTCCCGCGTGCCATGCCTGGATCGGAAACATTGCCCGTCTTCATAGGTAGACGTGACCACGACAAAATTCCGGGCCAACCTGTCCCCGTGTGGTTGGAGGCGAGGAGGCATTGGGAAGCGCCCACAGCTGAGACCAGCGAGCAACTGCCGAACTTCAAGGCTCCGTATCAAACTTAGCCGTTGCGCTAAGTGTTTGAGCTATGATAGTTAGCCATATGGATCAGTATTCGATATCGCTGGATGCAATGTTTCAGGCGCTTGCCGATCCCACCCGCCGGGCGGTGCTTGGGCGCCTTGGGCGCGGCGCGGCAAGTGTCGGAGATCTTGCGGCGCCTTTTGATATGGCATTGCCCTCTTTCATGAAGCATGTCCGCATGCTGGAGACTGCGGGCTTGATCCGCACGCGCAAACAGGGGCGGGTGCGCTACTGCGAGATCGATGAAGCGCGGCTGGCCGCGGTCAGTTCGTGGCTCGACGAGCAGCGTGCCATCTGGGAGAGCCGGACTGACCGCCTCGAGCGTTTTGTTGCCGGACAGCACAAGGAGCAGGAACGATGAGCTTCAATCCCGAGACGGATCTGGAAATTACGCGCGTCATCAAGGCGCCGCGCGGGCTTGTCTGGCAGGCGTGGACCGACCCTGCCCAGTTTGCCCAGTGGTGGATACCCGAGCCAGCCCTTTGCCGCGTGGTGAAGATGGATGTGCGGCCCGGTGGCGCCCTCGTGACCGAGATGAGCGAAGCGGGTGGTGCCTTTGGACCGCATATGGACGCCTGCTATCTGGCTGTCGAGGATGGTCGCAAGATCGTCCTCACCAATGCCTTGAGCGGCGGGTGGCGGCCAGCGGCAAGTCCGTTCATGACGGCGATCATCACGCTCGACGATCACGATCAGGGCACGGCCTATCGCGCGCATGTTCTGCACAAGGATGCGGAAACGCGCGCATGGCACGAAGAAATGGGCTTCTTCGAAGGA
>NZ_JAFKHD010000240.1:0-7722 GCF_017307565.1 Devosia sp. | reverse complement strand
CGAAGGATGGGGCACGGTGGCGGCGCAGTTGGCCAGGTTGGTCGAGCGTTAGGAGACAGCCTCTCGATCGTCACCGAGGGGTGACGATCGAGAGGCCGACTTTACCTTACCGCGAATAGACTGGGCGATAGCTGCCTGGCTCGAAGAATTGCATTTCTTCGCCGCCGCCCGGCTTGCGGACGAAGGCGCGGATGCAGCCGTTCCAGCGCTCGACGCGGGTAGCGTCAACGCCCATCTGGCGCAGGTGCATCAGATCGAACGTGTTGCGATCATCCTCGGTAATTCGGCCGCCAACTGAAAAGCCGAACGAAAAGCCTTCGGTGGAGCCATCGCAGAAGGGGGCGGCGAAGGTGGCGCCGGTGCCGGTCAGCAGGACCGTGAAAGCCAAAGCAGGAACAAGTCGGCGGATCATGACACTCTCCATAGTTATGGTTTCTCTGAACCCAAATTGTGGCGGTGCTGCGCCGCGCGGCGCTCTTGCAAACGAATTATCATCACCACGGCCGGGATGGCAAAACTGAGCATCAGCAGGCGGATGACGTGGTGAGCCGCAATGAAGGCAGTATCATAACCAAGGGCGATGCCGAGCGCTCCCATGCCCTCGAGTGCGCCGGGCGACAGACCCAGCCAAATCTGGCCAAAAGGCATGTCCACGAGTTGCGCTACCCCGAGGGCCATGACGGTCACGATGCCAACTGTCATGGCGGTGGCGATGAGGCCACCCTTGGCCGCGGCAACGAATTCGGCGCGGGTTATGCCGGAAAAACGCGAGCCGATCATGGCACCGGTCAGAACGAAGGTGATGACCACGAGCGGGACCGGCATGGCTTCGGTGTAAAGGCCGCCAAGCTTGGCGGCAGTGGCAGCGGCCATTGCCCCAAGCACCATGCCCGCCGGTACCCGCAAAAGATTGAAGACGCAGCCCATGGCGACACAGCCCAGCGCCAGCACGGCCAACTGCAGCGGGGAGAGGAAGGAGGTTGCCGCGACCACGTCGAAATGATCGATGGGCAGGAAAGTAGCCCCGATCGGGACGGCAATGGTCAGCATCAGGATACGGATGACCTGAATGATGACGATCTGGCGGGCATTGCCGACACCCGTCGCGGCAATGCCCATGACAAAGGACAGGTGGCCGGGAAACGAACTGAGATAGGCTGTGCCCGGGTCGAGGCCGAAGAGACGAGTCAACATCCAGCCGGTCGTCGCCACGATGATCACGAGCTCGATGGCGAGTGCGGCCAGGCTGATCGGCCAACTGGCCAGAAGAGCAAGCGAGTCCGGCGCAACACTTGCCCCCATGGACATGCCGATAAGGACGAAAACCAGATTGCGCAGCCCATCGGGCAGCACCATCGGCAGGCCCGCCATGGCGCCGATGGTTACCGCCAGGGCGCTGCCCATGAGCCAACCGGCAGGCAGGCCAGCCAGATGCGCCAATCCGCCGCCGAGCGCGGAGATGACCAATGTCAGGGCGAGGGCGAGAATATTGCTGAGCTGGGGCGGGGACATAGCGGGCTACTGTAGAACGGAGCCCCCTTCGCCTATAGGGTTGGCGTGGCTTTGTCACCCTTGGCCAGTCAGCGCGCTATCACATCAGAGGGCGGCAGCGCGCAGGAGTTCGCCTGCAATGGTTCGGCCGATAATGCGAAGATCGAGCCATAGCGAAAAATTCTGCACGTAAGCGAAGTCGTGGCCAATGCGGTTCATCGCCATGACCCGGTCGGTGGTCGGGCCCCGAAGGCCGTTGCACTGGGCCCAGCCGGTCAGGCCCGGACGCATTTCGTGGCGAAAGGCGTAGTTTGGCACTAGGCTTTGATAGTCCGTGCCAGCGGCGAGCATACCGGAAACGTGCGGTCGTGGGCCGACCAGGGCCATGTCGCCGCGCAAGACGTTGAGCAGTTGGGGCAGTTCGTCGATGCTGGTGCGACGAATGAAAGCACCGATACGGGTGATGCGATTGTCATTGGCCGTCACCTGGGCGAGGCCGGCGGCATCACAACGATCGGCATGCATCGAGCGGAATTTGAGCAGCTCGAAGAGCCTTCCGTTCTGTCCGATCCGCTTCTGCCGAAAGAATATCGGTCCCTTGTCGGCAAGCTTGATCTGCAAGGCGATGGCGAGGAACAGAGGCGAAAGCAAGAGGAGCCCAATCAACGCTCCGGCGATGTCGATGCCGCGCTTGACGAAGAGCGCACTGCGGCGGCCTTTGTCATCGCGGGGTCGAACTAACCGCCCATTTCGCCAATGAACCGGCAGCCCCGTCTGTTGGCGGAGGAGCTGGTACGGTATGAGGCCGGCCCTCGAATAGTCGCGATGTGAACCGGGGTGGCTTTCGACTTTGGGTGTGCTCGTAAACTCAGCACGACCAAATGGATTGGAAGTCCTGTTCATTGCCGCTGTCCGAAAGACATGTCCAATTAACAAGGTATTAACCATAATGGACATGGCAGACGTGCCCTGTCCAGCGCAGAAAATTCGCGCTGCACTGCCGGCCCACTGAAAATCGATTGCAAGGCTGACGCAAAAGGAATTTTATCTCGCCGTGTGCAGCAGGAGGTTTGTCTGATCATTCCGCGCGCCGAGGCCGAGGCCTTCATTGGTGTGGTGGTACGCCACGGTTGGCTGATCATTTCCGTTTTCGCTATTGCGCTCCTGAGCGCCTACGCCGTCACGAGCGCGCTGCGCCCCGTCTACTCAGCGACGGCACTGCTCATCGTCGAGCCGGCCCTCGATCACATGCTGGACGGGGGCAAGCAGGCGGCCGACCCTCCCAGCAACGCCACGGTCGACGGCGTGGTCGAGATCATGCGCTCGGACCCCGTGCTGATCCGCGCCCTCGATATTGCGGGCCCCATAACTCCGGCCGATCTTCCTTCAGGCCTTGACCTGCAACCCGGCTTCCTTGGCTTTTTCCGGATCGTGCCGGAGGCCATGAAAACGGACGAGGAGGAGCGTTCACACGCGTTGACGCAAATGCGCAATGCCGTCTCGATCAACCGGCGCGGCCTGACACCGGTGATCGCTATCAGCGCCCGTGCCACTCAACCAAAACTTGCCGCGAGGGTGGCCAATGCGGTCGGGGAGGCGCAGATTGCGCTCAGCGTCGCCGCAAAGACCGAGAGCATCTACAGGGCCCGAACTCTGATCGAAGGGCAGGTTTTGGGCGCAGATCTCAGGGTAAAGAGACTGACCGAGGTTCTCACCGCTCTCGAGCAGGTGGAAGGCGCCGACGTACCGGCCGCGCAGCAAAACCTCGACATTGCGCGCTATCAGCATACCCGTCTGCTCCAGCGGGCGCAGGAACTCGACGAACTGGCGGGATTGCAGATGGCCGATGCCAGACTGGTGGCGCCTGCAACGATACCCGTCGAGGCCAGTTTTCCAGACGTCCGCACCACGATGGCGATTGTTGGTCTCTTCGGCTTCGTGGCTGCCCTGGCAGCTGCTTTTACCCTCGATGGCCTTGCCAGCGGCGTGCGCAGCACCGCCGAGCTTGCCGAGGCGGTAGGTGTGCCGGCCGCGGTCGGCATGCCACGGGTGAGCATGCTGCGCTTCGATGGCACAAGCCATGCCGACCAAGTGATCACCGCGCCGCTTTCGCCCTTTTCGGAGGGCATGCGTACCCTGCAGCTCAATCTGCAGCGTCACCTGACGGCCGGGGCCGGGCAGGTCATTTTCGTCCTGTCTCCGGGCGATGGGGAAGGCAAGACGACCACGGCGCTGGGTCTTGCCCGCGCCTTTGACGCGGCAGGGCGGGGGGTATTGCTGCTCGATGCCGATGTGCGCGCGGCAGCA
Source organism: Devosia sp. (assembly GCF_017307565.1). Lineage (GTDB taxonomy): Bacteria > Pseudomonadota > Alphaproteobacteria > Rhizobiales > Devosiaceae > Devosia. The sequence goes on along the minus strand of NZ_JAFKHD010000240.1, from coordinate 3,924 downwards.
CTTCGCCGTCATGTCGATGTGCCACTGTCGGGTGGCTTCGAACAGGTGCTCGCGGGGCAGCTGGATATTGGCCGGGTAGCGGGATTGGTCCGGCGGGATCCGCTTTCGCGACTCTCGGTGCTCGTCAACTCCGATCGCAGCGAAGCCCCGGCCGAAGCGTTGTTTGGCGGGCCGACCTTTGCCGGCGTGCTGCGCAGCCTGCGCGCCAGCTATGACATCACGATTGTCGACATGCCGTCGCTGCACTGGTCGGCGGAGGCGGCCTATCTCCTGCCCCATGCCGATGCGGTCGTCATGGTGGCAAGTTGGGGGAAGACCGAGCGCACACACTTGCGTGAGGCGCTGGCGACGATAAGGCAGGCCCATCCCACGCCATTGCCGCTGGTGCCGGTACTGTCCTTGCAGCCCGAGGCAATCCGATGGCGGTCGCCGCGCTATGAGCCTGGCTATTCCTCGCGTTAGGCGCCTGGCTGTCCATAATAGTCAAAATACCAGTCGACGAAAGCGGCCACGCCCGCTTCGACGCTGGTTTGCGGAGCAAAGCCGGTAAGCGCCTGCAGCAAAGCCGGGGAAGCGTGGGTGTCCTTCACGTCGCCCTGCTGCATGGGCAGCATGTTTCTCAGCGCTTGTTTGCCCAGCGCCTTCTCGACGGTTTCGACGAAGGGCAGCAGGCCCATGGGGTGGCCGCCGCCGATATTGACACTGCGCCAGGGCGCGACCGGCGACAGCGAATCCGCGCCGCCTGTCACCGCGACCGGCTTGCCTCGCTCCGGCGGCACGGCGATGAGACGTACCAGGGCGTCGACGAGATCGTCGACATAGGTGAAGTCCCGTTGCATCTGACCTTCGCCATAGATGTCGATGGGCTCGCCCGCGGCAATCGCCGAGACGAACTTGAACAGCGCCATGTCGGGCCGCCCCCAGGGGCCATAAACGGTGAAGAACCGGAAGCAGGTCGTCGGCACCTCAAAGAGATGCGCATAGGCGTGGCTCATTGCCTCGCCGGCCTTCTTGGTCGCCGCATAGAGCGAAATGGGGAAATCGGTCCGGTCGACTTCGTCAAAGGGCGAGTGCTCGTTGCCGCCATAGACCGAGGACGTGGACGCCATCAGCAGGTGCTGCGTCCCCGTGTGGCGCAGCACTTCGAGCAGGTTAAAAGTGCCGGTCAGGTTGGAGTCGATATAGGTCTGCGGCGCCTCGATGCTGTAGCGCACCCCGGCCTGGGCCGCGAGGTGAACGACCACATCGGGTGCAAAGCCTCTGATCGCTGCTTCGAGGGCGGCGCGGTCTTCAAGCAAGGCTTCGGTGAAGGAAAAGGCTGCGGAGGGCGTCAGCAGTGCCAGCCGCGCCCTTTTGAGCGAGACGTCGTAGTAGGAGGTCATGCCGTCATAGCCATGCACGGAATGGCCGTCTGCAAGCAGGCGCCGGGCGAGGTGGTAGCCGATGAATCCGGCCGAGCCGGTTATGAAGATCTTCATTCTATCCCCGCGCATCTTTGCCACCGGTTAGCGCATTATTCCTGAAAATGCCGTTAGTTGGCCATGCCCGCGCGCCGCGCCGGCCGATTTCTCCTCGCCCCGAAAGGCCGCCACTAGACTTGTGGCATCTCTTTCAGCGGAGCCGATCATGGCCGATATATTCTCTTCGCACAGTATCGATGTGGCGGCACCTGCCGCCGGCGCTTTTGCCATTACCCCCAGTGATGCCACCATTTTCGACCAGCCGACGCGCGCCATTCATGTCGGGGCGGGTGGCTCGATCCAGGCCGAGATGCTGTGGGGCGGCATCGTCACCTTTGAAGGCGTGCCGGGCGGCGCCATTCTCCCCGTGCGCGTGCGCCGCGTGCTCACCGGCACCACTGCCGGCGCGCTTGTCGGGCTCTACTGATGGCACCCAATATGATGCCCGCGATCGGGCTTAGTCTTTCGCCGGGCGCCACGGCGGTCGATGCCGACGGTGCCTGGCTCGATGCCGATTTTGCCCGCGGCCGCTACCGCTTCGCCGGGCGGGTGCTGGCCAATGATAGCCAATTCCGCCAGGCGGTGGGCGCCAGCGTTCCCGCCAGCGGTCAACTGGTCATCGGCCCCTATGTGGCCGAGAGCGCGCCGGAATTGCTGACCGACGGCACATTTGCCGCCGGCAGCACCAGCGACTGGAACATTGTCGGCAGCACGCTCGCTGTCGTCTCGGGAGCCATGCGCGTCACCGCCGGCGGCGGCAATGGTTCGGGCGCCTATCGCACCATTGCCGGGCTGATCCAGAGCACTGGCCGCGCCTACCGGCTGACCGGGGAGGTTTGGCGCGAAACCGCCACCAACGTGACGCTCGGCTTTGGCGCTGGCGGCGGTGGCACGGCGAATTATGCGCAGACCGCCAACCTCACCAATACATCGCCAGCCCAGGCAGTGCTCTATTGCGGCGGCTTCAACGCCTCGACAGCCTCGATCGCGGTGCGCAATCTAACCAATCCATCGACGGGCACCTATTGGGTCGACACTCTATCTCTGCGCGAGGCCATGCCTTGCGCTGGCTATCCCGTTGGCGTGCTCTGCGGCCTCATCGAAGCGACGACGCCGGCCAGCGGCGGGGCAGGTGGGGTCGTCTTTCAGGCCGACGACGCCGCCGATTTCAACGGCAACTGGTTCGAGCGCAATTTCATCCGCCTTATCTGGGATGCGAGCCAGCATCTGCGCTTCGTGGTCTCTTCGGGTGTCACCGGCGCACAGGTGGAACAGGTCAATCTCGACCTCGGCGTCGTCGCGGCGGGTACGCGCTTTGCGGTGGGGTTTTCGGCGCGGGAGGGTGACTATCGCGCCGCTCTGGTCGGCCAACCGGTGCAGCAGGCGCTTTCCGGAACGTTTCCGGGCCTGGCCGCCCTGCGTGTTGGACGCAGCCGTTCGAGCGTTTCCGGCCTCTGGACTGGCAGCGTCGAGCGTTTGCGGCTCTTTTCGACCTCGATGGGCGAGGAGCAGTTTGCCGCTTTCGTGGCCGGAACGGGCATTGCCGCATGGGGCGATAGCCTGACCGCGGGAGCCGGCGCCACCGGCGGCAGCACCGGCAATGCGACTTACCCTGCGGTGGCACAGGGGCTGTTTTCGCCGCGTCGCGTCGTGGTGCGGCAGGGCGTGGGCGGGCAAACCTCCACCCAGATCGCGGCGCGCATGAATGCCGTACCAATTCTCGTCACGGTGTCGGGCGGGCTCCTGCCGGCGTCGGGCGCGGTGGCGATCAGCGACAAGTCGGTCAATGCCATCGCCGGCTCCGGTGGCTATGCCGGCAGTCTCAGGGGCTGGCTGGCGGGCGTCGAAGGGACCATGTCCAGCGACGCCTCGGGCAATTGGAGTTTTGTGAGGAAGACTGCAGGTGCCGCGCTGTCCGTGCCGGCCAATGCGCGCTTCGTGCCTGCCTGGGGAAAATATCTGCGCGGCCATACCGCCTGGCTCTGGATGGGACGCAATGGTGCGCAGGCCGGATATTCGGTGCTGGCCGACATCGCTTCCGCTGTCGCCTCGCTCGGGCATACGCGCTATCTCGTGGGCGCGATATTGCCGAGCACGGCCGATAGCGGCGCCTCAATGACGCAATTGGGCGTGCTCAATGGCCAATTGGAAACCGCCTATGGCGGGCGTTTCGTCAACCTCATGGCCGTGTTGCGCTCAGCGGCCAGCGGCGCTGACGATGCGAGCGATGTGGCTGCGGGTTTTGTGCCGCGCTCGCTGCGCTCGGACCATCTGCACCTCAACGATGCCGGCTATGCCCTGGTGGCGCAGGCGTTTCATGGGGCGCACCTGGCAATGGGTTGGTAAGACCGCGACGGCGCAGATAGCGGGCGGGATTGCCGACATGGATCGTCCAGTCGGGAATATCTGCAAAGGCAACGCCGCCCGCACCCAGCACGGCCCCGGTCCCCAGCGTCACGCCAGG
>NZ_JAFKHD010000239.1 GCF_017307565.1 Devosia sp. | reverse complement strand
AGGTACGTGTCCTGGTCGGAATTGTGGAAGCCCAGCCAGAGACCGAAACGATCCGAGAGCGAGACCTTTTCTTCCACGGCTTCGCTGGGATTGATCGCTGTCGAGCGCTCGTTTTCTATCATGTCTCGCGGCATCAGGTGGCGGCGGTTCGACGTGGCGTAGAACAGAACATTGTCCGGACGGCCTTCGAGGCCGCCGTCAAGAATGGTCTTCAGCGATTTGTAGCTGGTCTCGCCGCTATCAAAGCTCAGGTCGTCACAGAAGACGATGAAGCGCGCTTCATGTCCGGAAATGGCTCGCATCAGCTGGGGCAGGGTCTCGAGGTCTTCGCGCGCAATCTCGATGAGCACCAGACGCTCAAACCCTTCTCGGGCGCCGATATCGGCGTGAATGGCCTTTACCAGCGAACTCTTGCCCATGCCGCGGGCGCCCCAGAGCAGGGCATTGTTGGCGCCATGGCCGCGGGCGAATTGCTCGGTATTCTTCAACAGCACATCGCGCACATGCTCGATGCCGCGAAGCATTTCGAGCGGCACGCGACTGACTTTGGGCACTGCCAGCAGCGTGCCGGAATCGCCTTGCCAATGATAGGCGTCTGCCTCGCCGAGTTCAAAAACGGCGGGCCGCCCGGCGGAAGTTTCCAGTGCTTCGGCAATAGCTTCGAGAGCCGTCGCTATACGGCCCAGATAATCCTTGGTTTTCACCAGTGCAGTCCTTCAATTCACGCGCGGCAATGTGTTCCCTGAATGGCTTTGCAATCACAGGGGGCCAAATGTATAGTCCCGCCGATTTTAGCCGGGGTGCAAGTGCACGAGACCCCATTCGCGTCCAGTCCTTGAGCCAAGGCGACCTGGCGCACTTCTCTCCAACGACAAAAGAATCAATAAGGAGTTCGCCTGATGTTTGTAACGCCCGCTTTTGCGCAGGATGCAGCAGCACCCGCCACGGGAGGTTTCGCCGATATTCTGATCCAGCTGATGCCGATCGTCCTGCTGGTCGTGATTTTCTGGCTTCTCATCTTCCGTCCGCAGCAGAAGCGCCTCAAGGCACAGCAGGCTATGCTCTCGGCTATCCGTCGTGGCGACACTGTGGTGACCACCGGCGGCATCGTCGGCAAGGTGACCAAGGCCGTTGATGGCGAAGACCTGGAAGTCGAGATCTCCCAGGGCGTGAAGGTCAAGCTCGTGCGCGGCATGGTTGCCGACGTGCGCTCCAAGGCCGAACCGGTCAACGACAACAAGCCGGCCTAAGCCGGACCAAATTGGCCGGAGCCTTAAGGGCTCCGGCTTTCTGACTCTTTAGGACGTCGTTTCATGAACCAGTCGCCGTTCCGCGTAGCATTAATTCTGTTCGTCGCGATCGCGGGTATTCTGTTTGCAGCCCCCAATTTCCTGCCTCAGCAGATGCGGGATGCGCTCCCTGGATGGCTTCCCCAGCCAGGGCTGGTTCTTGGTCTCGACTTGCAGGGTGGTTCTCACCTTCTGCTCGAAGTCGACCGCGCGGGCATTGTCGCCCAGCGCCTTTCCGATGTTCGCCGCGACGCGCGCAACGTGCTCGCTAATCAAAATGGCATTGGCAACATCATCACCACCGATGAAGCCAACAACGCCATATACATTGAGCTGACTGACTCGACGCAGAAGGAGCAGGCGATGGCCGCGCTCCAGTCGATCCAGAATACAATCAACAACTCGCTCTTTTCTGGTGGCGTCGGTGTCAACGAACTCACCTTCACCGAACGCCCCGATGGCCGTATCGCTGTCGCGCTGACGCCAGAGGGCATTACCCAGCGCATGAGCTCGCTCGTTGCTCAGTCGATCGAGGTCATTCGCAGCCGTATCGACGAACTGGGCACCACCGAACCCACCATTCAGCGCCAAGGTGATACCCGCGTCATGGTGCAGGTCCCCGGCTTCGGTGACTCCACCCGCCTCAAGAACATCATTTCCCAGACCGCGCGTCTCACTTTCCACATGGTCTATCCGGGCCTGACAGCCGATCAGGCAGAAGCCCAGGGGCTGCCTGCCGGCACCATGATCCTGCCGACGCAGGACGGTACGCGCGAGCTTCTCTATGAAGATGTCGCCCTCGGCGGCGAATCCCTGGTCGACGCGCAGCCGTCCTACGATTCCCAGCGCGGTATCCCGGTCGTCAGCTTCAAGTTCGACACCCGCGGCGCTGTGACTTTCAGCGAAATCACCTCTGCTAATGTCGGCAAGCGCTTCGCTATCGTGCTCGACAACACCGTCATCACCGCGCCGGTCATCCAGCAGCCGATCACCGGCGGCTCGGGCCAGATCAGCGGCAATTTCACGACCGCTTCGGCCAATGACCTCGCCGTGTTGCTGCGCGCCGGCGCGCTTCCGGCCAGCCTCAACGTCATCGAAGAACGCACCGTGGACGCCAGCCTCGGAGCGGACTCTATCCGTGCCGGTCTGACCGCCGGTGTCGTGGCATCCGTGCTCGTCGTCTCGTTCATGGTCATCGCCTACGGCGTCTGGGGCGTTTTTGCGAACGTCTCGCTGGTCCTTAACGTCATTCTGATCTTTGCGGCGCTGTCGGTATTGGGATCGACCCTGACCTTGCCCGGTATCGCAGGTATCGTTCTGACTATCGGTATGGCGGTCGACGCCAACGTGTTGATCTATGAACGAATGCGAGAGGAACAGCGGGCAGGGCGAACACCGCTACAAGCCATCAATGCCGGTTTCGAGCGTGCCTGGGGTACGATTGTTGACTCGCACTTGACCCAGCTCGTCGCCGCTGTCGTGCTGTACTTCATGGGCTCGGGCCCGGTGCAGGGTTTCGCCGTTACCCTTGGCCTCGGCATTCTGACCTCGCTCTTCACCTCCTATACCGTCACGTCCTACCAGGTGAATCTCTGGTACAAGCGCGTGCGCCCGAAGCGGCTGAAGATCCAGCACTTCCGCTTCATTCCGGACGGCACCAAGATTCCGTTCATGAAGATCTCGCGCTACGTCATCGCGCTGTCGCTCGTCATGACGGTGGTCTCCATCGGTGCCGCCTATTTCAAGGGCTTCAACCTTGGCATCGACTTCGTTGGCGGCACAGCCATTGAAGTCCAGCACGTGGGTGGTCCGGCAGATGTGGCCCGTGTCCGCGAACTGCTCGACGGGCTCGATGTCGGCGAAATCCAGATCCAGGGCTTTGGTACACCGGAAGACGTGCTCGTCCGCGTGCAGGCGCAGGAGGGCGGCCAGTCGGCAGATCAGGTCGCGGTAAAGAAGGTTCAGGACGCACTCGCCGGAGACAATTACGAAGTCCGGCGAACCGAGGCCGTCAGTGGCACCGTTTCGGGCGAATTGGCCTGGACCGGCACCATCGCCGTGATCATCGCGCTCGGCTGTATCCTGCTCTACATCTGGTTCCGCTTTGAGTGGCAGTTCGCCATGGCCGCCGTCACGACGACGTCGCACGACATCATCATGACCATCGGCTTGTTCTCGATAACCGGGCTCGAGTTCAACCTCAGTTCTATCGCAGCCGTGTTGACGCTGGTCGGTCTATCTCTCAACGAAACCGTCGTCGTGTCGGACCGCATTCGCGAAAACCTGTTGAAATACAGGAAGATGCCGCTGCCTGAGCTAATCGACCTTTCGATCAACCAGACCATCGTCCGTACCTCGCTCACCCAGTTCACCGTGCTTCTGGCGCTCGTTCCGCTGGTGCTGTTCGGTGGCGAAGCGCTTCGCAGCTTCACCATCGCCATGACCTTCGGTTCGCTGGTCGGCATGTACTCCTCGGTGATCGTCAACGGCCCGATCCTCATCAACTTCGGCCTCAAGCAGAAGAGCGAAGAAGAGACCGCGGCCAAGAAGGAAAAGTCTTCGGATGGCGCGTCCGTCTGATTCTCTAACGACTGGCGCGGGGCATTTCCCGCGCCAGGTTGGCATTGACGCCTATGGTAATGGCGGTTTCCGCTTCGCCGACATGTCCCATCGCGGCTCCCTGCTGTGCCTGCCTACCGGCATGCTCGGTTGGGATGTGGCTTCGCCTTCCGAACTGACCCTCGCCAGCCTGCAGCCGGTGCTTGACGTCGCCGCGCAGCTCGACGTGCTGCTAATCGGGCTCGGGATGGATATTGCCCTGATCGATCCGGCCATTCGCGACGCGTTTCGCGAGCGCAAGGTGATCATCGAGGCGGTCGGCACGGGCGGGGCAGTGCGGACCTATAATGTCCTGCTGGCCGAAGAACGGGCCGTCGCAGGCGCCTTTATCGCCGTCGAGAAGGCGCGTTGATGTCTACTGACAGCTTTGTCCACGCGGCGCAGGTTTTGCGCGACAGTGACCACGACCGGTATCTTTCGACCCTGGCGCTTCCCGCCGAGGCTCGCGATGGCGTGACGGCTATTCTGGCCTTCAACGCCGATGTTGCGGCCATTCGTGATCGCGTCTCGGGTCCGGCGCCGGGCGAAATTCGCCTGCAATGGTGGAACGATGCGCTCAAGGGCGACGGGCACGGCGCGGTGCGACAGAACCCGCTGGCCGATGCCTTGCTCACAACGCTCGATCGCTACGCGCTGCCGCCAGGCACGCTGCAGCGTCTGATCGGCGCGCGACGCTTCGATCTCTACGATGACCCCATGCCGGACCTCGAAACGTTCGAGGGATATGCTGGGGAAACCGCATCGACCTTGCTGCAGCTTTCGGCAATGATCCTGAACGAGGGGCTGCCAGTGGAACCGGGCGATGCCGCCGGGCACTTGGGCGTTGCCCAGGCCATGACCGGCCATCTGCGCGCCTTCGGCTATGTGGCCTCGCAGGGGCGTATCATGCTGCCCTGGTCGATCTTCGAGGCCAATGGTGTGCGGGAGGGCGAAATCTTCGCCGGCACCGACAGCGAAGGCCTGCATGCGGCGCTGGGCCAGATTGCAGAGCTGGCTGACGAGCATCTCAGAAAGGCAAAATTGGCGATATCAGCGCTGCCCGGCAAGTTGAAGCCTGCCTTTGCCATTCTTCCGGTGGTGGAAGCCCAGTTGTATCGCTGGCAGCGGGTCGGGGCTTCGCCCTTCGCGGCCCTTGCCGATGAAGCGGACTGGCGCAAGATCGGCCGCATCGGCTGGTGGGCGTTGCGGAACCGTTAGCCTTCGGAAATCGCGACGAATTCCCCGATGAGGCTGCCCGCTGGCTTGCCGTCGAAGGACACCTTCGAGGTCACCGAGAACCTTGCGCGTCCACGCCGATTGAAAGTCTGGATGAAGGTCGGCCAGTTTGCATCGTCGAGCGTGGCCGATGCCTCGGCTCTGCCCGTTATCGGCAGAAGGTACTCGGTCGCCGTCCGGTGAATAACCAATTGGCTGACGATACCCTCCGCCTCAAGCTTCAGGTGCATGACTGACCAAGCGGCGAGCAGGGCCAGCGTTGCTGTGCTCCCGCCGAACATCGTGCCGTGCATATTGATGTTCGGCGCCAGGGGAGCGGCGAGAGTGACACGATTGGCGCTGGCACCCAGAACTTCCACCTCCATGGCCCGCGAGAGCGGGATATGGAGATGAAGATAGGTTTGCAGCGCCTCGGGTGTCACTGCCAGACTTTCAGGTCTTCCAAAGCGCGGCTGGTGATCGCGCGACGCTTGGCGATGGTCTTGTCCGGACCGCGCCAGCGTTTTACGCCTTCCGGCTTGCTGATGGTCACTTCCGGGAAAAGGCCGAAATTGACGTTCATCGGCTGGAAGCTGCGCGCGCCACTATAGCTTTCGGCTTCGATGTGGCCGCCAGTGACGTGGCCGATCAGCGCGCCGAGCGCAGTGGTGATCGGCGGCAGCGGCATGGTTTCACCACGGGCTTCGGCGGCGGTCAGGCGGCCGGTGATGAGACCGACAGCCGCGCTTTCGACATAGCCTTCAACGCCCGTGACCTGGCCGGCAAAGCGAATGCGCGGGTCGGCCTTGAGGCGCATGTCGCGACCCAAGACCTTGGGCGAGTTGATGAATGTGTTGCGATGCAGGCCGCCAAGGCGTGCGAACTGGGCATTGGCGAGGCCCGGGATCATGCGGAAGATCTCGGCCTGAATGCCGTAGCGCATCTTGGTCTGGAAGCCGACCATGTTCCAGAGTGAGCCCAGGGCGTTGTCCTGGCGGAGCTGGACGATGGCATACGGCTTTACAGTCGGATTGCGCGGATTGGTAAGGCCAACTGGCTTCATTGGCCCATGGCGCAGGGTTTCGTCACCGCGCTCGGCCATGACCTCGATGGGCAGGCAGCCGTCGAAATAGGGGACCTTTTCCCAGTCCTTGAATTCGTGCAGCGGCGCGGTTTTCAGTGCCTCTACAAAGGCATAGTATTCATCGCGGTCCATCGGCAGGTTGAGATAGTCGGCGCCCGTGCCGCCGGGGCCAGCCTTGTCGTAGCGCGACTGCTTCCAGGCGATGTCGTGGTCGATGCTGTCATAGTGGATGATCGGCGCGATGGCGTCGAAGAAGGCGAGGGAGTCTTCGCCTGTTTTGGCCAGGATCGCATCGGCCAGCGCAGGCGAGGTGAGGGGCCCCGTGGCGATGATCACGTGGCGCCAGTCTTCCGGCGGCCAGCCGTTCAGCTCTTCGCGAACGACCGTAATTCTCGGATGATTTTCAATGATCTGCGTGACGGCCGCGGAAAACCCGTGGCGATCGACCGCCAGAGCGCCGCCAGCTGGCAGCTTGTGCTGGTCGGCAGCGCGCATGATCAGGGAATTGCAGCGGCGCATCTCTTCGTGGAGGAGGCCCACGGCGTTCTGCTCATGATCGTCAGAGCGGAAGCTGTTGGAGCAGACGAGCTCGGCAAAATCCTCGGTCGAATGCGCGTCAGTGGCTTTGACGCCGCGCATTTCGTGCAGGATGACGGTGGCGCCGGCTTCGGCTGCCTGCCATGCGGCTTCGGAGCCCGCGAGGCCCCCGCCGATGATGTGAATGGGTTCGTTTGACATGGCTGGCAGATACCAAGCGCCATGTCGCCGCGCAACTGGAAGCCAATCACGGGTGCAAGAATAGCGGCGCTTTCAGGGGGCGGGGATAAGTTTCATAAGCGTCGGGCGCCGGAAACGAAAACATCCGCATCTCAAAGAGAGGCGGATGTTCGGTCGTTCATTTCAGAAGTATTCGCGCTGAAACTATTAGAGCGAATTGGCATGATCGCGAGCAATGCGATTGATGTCGGTGCGGTTGATGCCGAGATCATTCAGCTGGCGATTGTCGAGGGCAGCAAGCTCACGAACGGTCTGCTGGTAAGCGGCCCACTTCTTGAAGGTTTTACGGATATCCATTTGAGTTCTCCTGTCGTTTGCAAGGAGAGATATAGTCGAGGCCAACCCCAGCGAGCAGATAGAGATTAGTCAAAGAAGCCATGCATTATTCGCAGGGCGGTGAGGAGTGTCGTTAAGCTGCGGTTAAGGCGGGTGGCAAAAGAGTGGCCGCCGGAAGGCGATCCGGCGGCCAGCGATATATCTGCGGCGAATTGGCGGTCAGCGATCGAAGAGCGAACGCGTCATCTTGGAAAAGTCTGGGCCGGAAATGCCCAGCATGTCGGCCTCTCGCGTTGAAGGAACGTCCATTTCCCGCAACGTCTGCTTGAGGTCGACCAGGCGCTTGATGCGCCAAACGGCACGTACAAACATGGGTAGATACCCCTGTGGCTGGTGGCAGCATTTGGAGGATCGGCTGATTTGCGGGGCCGCGCCATGGGGCAAAAAGCAGGCGCGGCATGCAGGGCGCGCATGCCAGTTTCATC
>NZ_JAFKHD010000238.1 GCF_017307565.1 Devosia sp. | reverse complement strand
CGAAGCGATATTCGCCGCCCTTTACCGGGTCGAATTCGGCCTCGTCCACCTGCCACTGTTCGATCAGGGCCGGGTCGGTCCAGGCCGAGAACACGTCGCTCACATTGGCGCCGATCTTGCGCGTCAGCGTGATCTGGCTTTCGTTGTCGAGATCGATGTCGTCGCTCATGCCAGCTTCTCCTTGGCTTCAGGATGCAGTTCCGCCGTCCTTGGCAGGAAGATGGTGAGGATGCCAAGGGCCGGCAAGAAGGCGCAGATCTGGAAGACGGGGATAATGCCGATCGCGTCGGCCAGCGCCCCCATGGCGGCCGCGCCAAGCGCACCGATGCCAAAGGCGAAGCCGAAGACGAAGCCGGCGATCATGCCCACCTTGCCGGGCACCAGTTCCTGCGCATAGACCACCATGGCCGAGAAAGCCGAGGAGAGGACGAGGCCGGTCATGATGCTCATAGCGGCCGTGCCCCAAAGGTCGAGATAGGGCAGCAGCAGGGTGAAGGGCAGGGCACCCAGGATAGAGACCCAGATCACCGACAAGCGACCGTAGCGATCCCCAATCGGCCCCCCGATAAACGTGCCGGCAGCCACTGCACCCAGGAACAGGAACAGATAGATCTGCGCTTCCGGCGCGCTCAGGTCGAACTTTTCCATGAGGAAGAAGGCATAGTAGCTCTTCAAACCCTCGATATAGATGAACTTGCTCAGCAGCAGCGCGCCGATAACAGCGAAAGCCACGATCAGGCGATTGCGCGACAGCGCCGGCTTCTTGATCGAAGCAGCCGGACGCGAGGCAGCCTGGCGCTGATGCTCGACAAACCAGCGGCCGACATAGACCAGCAGCGCGATACCGGCAAAACCGGCGAGTAGGAACCAGGCCGTCGTCTGCTGGCCCATGGGAATGAGAATCAACGCGGCCGCCAGCGGACCAAGCGCCGTGCCGAGATTACCGCCAACCTGGAACAGCGACTGCGCAAAACCGAGCTTGCCGCCCGAAGCCATGCGCGACACGCGCGACGCTTCGGGATGGAACAGGGCCGAGCCCGTGCCCATCACGACCGCGGCGATGAAGAGCCAGGCAAAGTCACTGGCAAAAGCCAGGCCCAGCACGCCAATGGTGACGATCACAAGCGAAATTGCGAGGCTGTAGGGGCTTGGCTTGAGATCGCCGCGCAGCCCGAAAATCGGCTGCAGGAAACAGGCGGTGATCTGCTGGCCGAGCGTCAGCAGGCCGATCTGCAGATAGTTGAGCCCGTAATTGTCCTTGAGCAGCGGATAGAGCGCCGGCAGCAGGAACTGCAGGAGATCATTGAGAAGGTGCGCCCCGCTGACCGCAAAAATGATGGTCAGGGCGGTTTGATGGCCCGCCGTGGAGGCAGGGCTGCTCGTTTGCGTGGTCATGTAGGACAATCCAGGAGGGAAGCCTGTCCTAACCCTCCTGGGCAGAGGCGGCAACCTTTGCGAGCCCAATTGCGCATAATTTGTGCACAAGGCTCTTGTCAGAAATTTTGGGGAAGGTGAGGTCTCAAAAGACCCGATTGGCTCCGCGAGTAGGACTCGAACCTACGACCCAGCGATTAACAGTCGCTTGCTCTACCAACTGAGCTATCGCGGAACACTTCGGTGTTGCCCTCGGCGTCGAAGGCGAGGTCCGTGTACCCAAACCTATCTGGTTTGCCAAGCCCTTATTGCTGGAGCCTGTGAATAAATCTGTCATACCCCGGCGCAAGCGCCCGGCGTTGCAGGGCTATCAGGTCATTCAGCGTGTTGAGATTGGCAAAGGGGTCCAATGGGGCTTCCGCCGACCAATCCACCCGCAAAGCCTTGAGTCGCGTCAGAATCGCATTCGGCCCAGCAGATTCGCTCGCATCTTCAAGGGCATCGGCGAGCGCGCTCAACCGCCACGCGCTGTTGGTGGGATAGATATTTTCGCCCCACGCCGCATAAGCGGCACCATTTTCGGCCGCCGCCGACAAAAGCCTCGGGACATAGTCCGCCGGAAGAAATGGGGTATCGACCGCTACACACACCAGCATGTCATCGCCAGATGCAGTCTTCTGGATAGCATGCAGACACGCCCTGATCCCGGCAAGGGGGCCCATCGCAGCGCTGGCCTCGTCACGAATGCAGTCGAAGCCATCCATCGCGACCTGGCCCGACGCCACCCGCAGGTCGTCGACACCATCACCCATTTGCCGCGCAACCCGCACGATCAACCGCACGCCGCCGATTCTGAGGTCAGCCTTTCTAGCCCCGCCAAGCCGCGAACCTTCTCCCCCGGCAAGTATGAGGCCGTAGGCGCGCGTCATTTGGGCGGTGTTTGCTGACGCAAAAGCAGCAACAGGATGATACCCCCCACCAGCCCCCAGAACGGCGCGCCAATCCCAAAAATGGTGATTCCCGACGCTGTGGCGACAAATGTCAGAATCGCCGGCAACCGCGCTTCCTCCTGCGCCAAAGCGGCCGATAGCGCGGCCGCGAGGCTCGACAGCAGGGCAAGCCCGGCAACAGCCTGGATGAGAATGGGCGGCGAGGCCGCGATGAAAGCCGCCGCAAGGCTCGCCGCCAGACCAAGCAGAATATAGGTGCCGCCTGCAGCCACAGGCGCCGGCCAGCGCTTCTGCGGGTCGGGATGCGCCTCGGGACCGGCACAGATCGCAGCGGTAATCGCGGCAAGGTTGATGGTCTGCCCACCGAAAAAGGCTGTCGCAGCGCTGGCAACGCCGGTCATCACGAAAATCGGGGCAGGGACCAGCGTATAGCCATTGGCCTTCATGACCGCGATCCCGGGCAGGTTCTGCGACGCCATGGTGACGACGTAGAGCGGCAAGCCAATCCGTACGATTGCGTCCCAGGTAAATTCCGGCATCACCGGCAGCAGAGTCGGCCAGGCGCCATCCAGCGCGCCTTCCGGCAAATGCGTCGTCAGCGCCAGGACGATGCCCGTGACCACCACGGCGATCGGCACCGCATAGCGTCGCGCAAATTTCAGCCCGAGCATCCACGCGAGCAAAATAGGCGCCGCCAGCAGCGGCGCTTCGGCCAGCGCCGCAACTGGCGCCAGACACAGCGTCAGCAGCATGCCGGCGAGCATCGCATTGGCTATCGCCGAGGGGATAGCCGCAATCAGTCGTGCCAGCGGTTTCAACAGCCCCGTGAGCACCACAAGTGCCGCCGTCACCAGAAAGGCACCCGCAACAGCTGGAAACCCGCCAACCGGTTCGCCCACCGTCAGCAGAAACGCCACCCCGGGCGTCGTCCAGGCAAAGCTGATCGGTACCTTGGCGCGAAACGCCACGGCAATATTGAGCACGCCAAGCGCCAGGCAGACAGAGAACAGACCCGAACCTGCCTGTTGCGGCGAAGCGCCTGCAGCGGTAAGGGCTGCCAGCACAAGCGTGAAGGTGCTCGCGTAGCCGACAATGGCGGCAAGCGTGCCCGCCATGATGGGCTGCAAAAATTCTCTGCGCGTGCTCGGCGCGATCGATTGTGAGCCCGCATCCATGGCGATTCCCCCCGCAAGTCCGTGGCAGGCTAGCGCTTTTTATCGGTGGGTCCACAGGCTCGCCGAGCCGGCGCGGGGCGATTTGGCCCTAACTCACTGATCAGTAATGTCTTCTTAAGTTTTTGCGAGGGGAAAATTAACCATAATCGCAAATTCTCGCGCTCAGATTCATGTGATGTTGAGTGCTCATTGTGTCGCCCTCTCGCTTTCTGCTCTGCCTTCTCGTCTCCGGCGCCATGCTGGGTGGCTGTGCCAAGCCGGTGAACCCGCAGGCCAGGCTGAGCGCGACGCCCGTCGTCGACACCATGAAGACCTCGGCTGTAGCCGTTCCGGCCGTGCTCAAGGTCGAGCAACCTTTGCCGAGCGAGATTTTCGCCCCGCGCAATATCGGCGGCCGCACCCTGGCCGTCTCGACGACGGCCGACATCATCCTGAAACCCGGCGAAGTCGTGCTGACGTTTGACGATGGTCCGCGCGCCGGCAAGACCGAGTCGATCCTCTCGACCCTCTCAGATTACAACGTCAAGGCGACCTTCCTCATGCTGGGGTCGTCGGCAGCGGCAAATCCGCGGCTGGCCCAGCGCGTCGCCATCGCCGGCCACACGGTCGGTAGCCACACCTATGGCCACGTCAACCTCGGCAACCTGACCCGCCAGGAAGCTATCGAAGAGATCGTCAAGGGCGAAGAAGCCGTCGCCGCAGCGCTCGCCGGCGGTGGCCAGAAGCTCTCGCCGTTCTTCCGCTTCCCCTATCTCTCCCAGACCGGCTTCCTGCGTACCGGCCTGCTGCAGAGCGGTGCGGTGGTTCTCGATGTCGATATCGACAGCAAGGACTATTTCAAGGATACCCCTGCCACCGTGGCCGCCCGCACCATCAGCCGGCTCGAAGCCCGCGGCAGCGGCATCATCCTCTTCCACGACATCCACCAGCGCACCGTCGACATGCTGCCGATGTTCCTCGATCAGCTCGCCCGCCGCGGCTACAGCGTCGTGCGCCTCGTCCCGCGTGACAATTCGATCTTCGGCCGCGACCTGATCACCGCTGGCTTCGGCGACGACGCCGCGACGACGTCGGCGGCTTCGCCCAGCTAATTCGACGCGCTGGAGACTGCCTCCGCGCCGAAGCCGTGCATCTTGGTCGCCCACTGCATGCCCACCACAAATCCCTTGATGGGCCGAAGCAGGGCAAGCGACATGATGACCGCCGCCGGCAGCATGGTGATCAGATACATCATTGGCGAGAGCGGCTGGGACATTTCGAAATGCATGATCGCCGCCACGATGATGTGGCCGACGATGGTGATCGAAATGTAGGGCGGGAAGTCGTCGGCCCGGGCGTGTCCCAGGTTCTTCCCGCACCGGTCGCAGGTTTCCGCCACCTTCAGGAAGCCGTCGAACAACTTTCCTTCGCCACAGCGCGGACAGCGGCAAAGTGTGCCCTGTATCAGGGCAGAGCGTAGATCCCGTTCGCGTGAGTCTACCATGTCAAACCTCCTGAAGGCGGACCGGAGAACCCGGCTGCACCTCAGATATCGACATTGCATGCATTCATGTCAACACCATCATGCGTATTGCATGGATGCAGTTAGACGATCAATGATGTCATCGCGGGACGGTCGGATAACAGCGCGGAGATCATAGCGAGGCTGCGGGCGAGCTCTTCGCGCGTGACTGCGCCACCAAGGCTCAGCCGCACCGCTTCTGGCGGTGCGCTGATGGCAAAAGTATCGCTTGATACTGCGGACACACCCATATTGCGCAGTCGTGATATGAATTCGCCACGCGACCAGCCGTCCGGCAGCTTTAACCAGGCATGAAATCCTTCCCGGTCGGCCTCGACAGTTTCCCGGGGCAGCAGGGTTCCAACGAGCTGCTGGCGCTCGCGGGCCTCCCCACGCAGGACGTCAAGAAACTCGAAGGCCAGCCCGCTTTCGATCCACTCGGTCGCCAGGGTGGCCGTTAGTGGGGATGCCATGGCTGTCGTGCCCCGCAAGGCCCCGGCCAGCCTCAGTGCTGCCCCTGCGTCCGGCGCCACGAGATAGGCCAGTCGCAAAGCCGGAGACAGGGATTTTGAAACGCTGGCAACATGATAGACGGGGCCCGTGGCTAGCGAAGCCAACGGTGGCAAGGGGGCCAGCGGCAGGGCGCCGTATGCGTCGTCTTCAATCAGAGGCAGTCCAGTTTTACCGGCAAGGGCCGCAATTTCCTCCCGACGAGCCAAGGTCCAGCTTCTCGTGGTGGGGTTGTGCAGCGTTGGTGTGCAATAAAGTGCCTTGGGTTGCAGCGTCGCGATAAGGCGTTCTAGCGCATGAGGAATGGGGCCGGCTTCGTCCATCTCCATAGCCACGAGGCGAATGCCAAAATGCGCGGCTAGGCTGATAAACCCCGGATAGGTAAGAGGTTCCGTCAAAATGACGTCGCCACGGTGGACGAGGGTCGCGACGATGGCGCTTAGGGCGCCCTGTGCGCCGGGGGCCACCAGCAGGCGTTCGATTTCGACGCCGGGCAGCCAGCCCTGTAGCCAGCGAGCGCCCGCCTGCCTGTCTCTCAGCGCGCCGCCTGGCTCCTGATAGCGCAGCATGAGCCGCGTCATCTCAGGTCCATGCAGCTTGCCAAGGCTTTCCCACATCCGTTGCGCCACGCGATCATCTTCCGGAATCGGCGGCAGGTTCATGCTCATGTCTACGAAGCCCACGGCGGCGGTCCGCTGAACAGGGCTCGCACTTCGCACGAAAGTACCCTGGCCCACACGTCCATCCACGAGGCCACGGCGTCCCGCTTCCTGATAGGCGCGGGTGACCGTGGTGAAGTCGAGGCCCAATGCCTGCGCCAGGGATCTTTGTGGTGGTAACCGCGCGCCGGGCGCGAGGTGGCCGGAGGCGATGTCCGCGGCGATCGCATCGGCGATCGCCAGGTAAAGCGGTCCGCTGCTCTTCTCGAGTTTCGGTGTCCACATTGTCGCAGCCTCGAATTCCGTATTGAATGCATACAAAATATGAATGTATGCATTCAATTGTCCATATAACTGCCCACGGCAATCCAATGAGCCCTGCATGCAACTACCATGAAATCTGGCGCGACAGCCTCGCCAAATTAAAACTGGCCGGCAACTATCGCCATTTCACCGCGCTGGAGCGCATCGAGGGCAGATTTCCCTCTGCCTTGTGGACCGATGTGCAGGGTCAGGCGCGTGAAGTCACCGTCTGGTGCAGCAACGATTATCTCGGTCTCGGTCAGCATCCTGACGTGATCGAGACCATAGTGCGTGCCGCTCGGGGTGGGGCAGGGGCGGGAGGCACCCGCAATATCTCCGGCAATGCTCGGGCGCATCTCGAACTCGAAGGCGAGCTGGCCGATCTTCATGGCAAGCCGGCTGCTCTCATTTTTACGTCTGGGTGGATTTCTAATCTGGCGGCCCTTGGAACGCTCGGTCGCCTATTGCCTGATTGTCTCATCCTCTCGGATGCCGGCAACCACAATTCCATGATCGAGGGCATCCGGCGCTCCGGTGCCGACAAGGCAATCTTCCGGCACAACAGCATCGCTCATCTCGAAGATCTGCTTCGGGCCCAGCCGCTGGAGCGGCCAAAGATCATCGCGTTCGAGAGCGTCTACAGCATGGATGGCGACATCGCCCCCATCGGCGAAATTTGTGATCTTGCCGACCGCTATGGCGCCATCACCTATCTCGACGAGGTGCATGCGGTTGGTCTCTACGGCCCACGGGGCGGTGGCATAGCCGAACGCGAAGGCGTCGCCGAGCGGGTCACGGTTATCGAAGGCACGCTCGGCAAGGCTATAGGGAATGTTGGCGGCTACATCGCCGGCCGCACAGATCTCGTGGATGTCGTTCGCAGTCATGCGGAAAGCTTCATTTTCACGACCTCACTGCCGCCGCATGTGAGCGCAGGTGCCGCGGCTGCCATCCGCCTTCTCAAGTCTAGTCCCGCCCTTCGCCAGCGGCACCAGAGCGTCGTCCGTGAGGTCAAGGCTCGTCTTGCGGCAGCGGGGATTCCCGTCATGGACACGCCAAGCCACATCATTCCGGTCCTGATCCCCGGCGCCAAACTGTGCCGTGCCGTCAGCCAGCGTCTTCTCGAAAAACACGCCATCTATGCCCAGCCGATCAACTACCCGACCGTCCCAAAAGGTCAGGAGCGACTGCGGCTTACCCCAACCCCTTTGCACACCGCCGCGCACATCGGTGCGCTGGTGCAGGCGCTTGGTTCCACGCT
>NZ_JAFKHD010000237.1 GCF_017307565.1 Devosia sp. | reverse complement strand
AATGGCGTCAAAGCAGATGCCAGAAAAACAAAAAGGGTCCCGAAGGACCCTTTGTTTTTCAAGACCGAAGCCCCGAAAATTGGAGCGGGCGATGGGATTCGAACCCACGACCCTAACCTTGGCAAGGTTATGCTCTACCCCTGAGCTACACCCGCGCTCCACATCGCTGCGCCTTGAAGCGCGTCGACGAGGCGCTATATGCCTAATCATCAGACCGATTGCAACCCCAGTTCTTCGCTTTCATGTCATCTTGTTGAAAGCCTGTGGAAGAAGGGCTTGCAACCGGGGTGTGGCGGGCGCAAAAAGGCCCGCGACTGCTCCCTCAATGCCTTTCGCGAGAGCTCTTTATGTCGATTTCCACCAATGGCGCTGCCCCGGCCACCCAGGGCTATATCAGCGAATCCACCGATGCCGGCTTCCGCGCCGACGTGCTGGAGGCCTCGCGTGAGGTCCCGGTTCTCGTCGATTTCTGGGCGCCCTGGTGCGGTCCCTGCCGCCAGCTGACCCCGGCGCTCGAAAAGGTGGTCAACGAAAAGGCCGGCAAAATCCGGCTGGTGAAGATCAATATCGACGATCATCCGGGCGTTGCCGGGCAGCTGGGCGTGCAGTCCATCCCCGCCGTTTTTGCCTTTGCTGGTGGCCGGCCCGTCGATGGCTTCATGGGCGCCATGCCCGAGGGTGAAGTCAGAAAATTTGCCGATCGCGTCATTGCTGCTGCTCCCCCGGGCGCGCCGCCGGCCGATTCGATCGAAGCCCAGATCGCCGATGCGCTCAAAGTTGCCGAAGAAGCCTTCGAGGTCGGCGATCTCGGCCAGGCCGCGCAGATTTTTGGCATGGTGCTGCAGCATGCACCGGAAAACGACGAGGCACTGATCGGCCTGTCGCGCGTCTATCTCGCTGCCGGCGAACTCGACCAGGCCCGCGCCACGCTCGATATGGTGCCCGAGGACAAGCGCAAGGGTGAAGCCTATACGGCTGTCGCCAATTCGATTCGCCTGCAGGACGAAGCTGCCGGGCTTTCCGAATCGGCCTCGCTCGAAGCCGCCGTTGCCGCCGACCCCGACAATCACCAGGCCCGATTCGATCTTGCCGTCGTGCTCAACGCCGAAGGCAAGCGCGTCGAGGCCGCTGAAGCCCTGGTCGCCATCTTCAAGAAGGATCGCACCTGGAACGAGGACGGTGCGCGCAAGAAGCTGCTCGAATTCTTTGATGCCTGGGGCGCCAAGGATCCGGCAACGCTCAAGGGTCGCCGCCTGCTTTCGGCAGCCCTCTTCTCCTAAGGGACTAAAAATATGCCGCAGCGCCCAGCGAGCCCTCTTGAGGTGCCGGACGTGGTCCCGATCTTCCCGCTGACCGGGGCGCTGCTGCTGCCCTATTCGCATCGTCCGCTCAATATTTTTGAGCCGCGTTACCTCGCGATGGTGGATTTCGCCCTCTCGACCGACCGGTTGATCGGGCTGATCCAGCCCGAGGATACGAGCGAAGAGAGCCCTGCCGGCCAGGTGCCCCTGCACAAGGTCGGCTGCCTTGGCCGCATCACGCATTTCGAGGAAAGCGGTGACGGCCGTTATTTCATCATTCTGGAAGGCGTGGCGCGGTTCGAGCTCGGTGAAGAGGTCGAGCGCGGCACGCCCTATCGTCTCGCCAAAATCTCGACCGGCACTTTTGCCGCCGATTTTACCCGCAATGACGGAGAAGAGGCGGTGGACCGGGCGCGGTTCGTCAAAATGATGCGCGACTATGCCGAATTCGCCAGCATCGATCTCAACTGGGAAGAGATCGAGCGCACCGGCACGGCCGATCTCGTCAATTTCTGCGCCATGGTCTCGCCTTATGGCCCCGCCGAAAAGCAGGTGCTGCTCGAAGCGCGGACGCTCAACGACCGGGCCGAAACGCTGATCGCCATGACCGAATATGAAATGGCTGGGGGCGGCAAGGGCGCCGTGCCGCTCAACTGATGGCAGAAGCTCCAGCAGATCCGCGCCACGTACTTGATCGCCAGGTGCTGGAAATGCTGGTCTGCCCGCTGACCAAGACGCGCCTCACCCTTTCGGCCGACCGCAAGGAGCTGATCTCCATTGCGGCGCGGCTCGCCTTCCCGGTCGTGCAAGGGGTGCCGCTCCTCAGTCTTGAGGAGGCACGCAATGTCGAGCCCGAAGAGCTGCAGGCGCTGTCGCGCCAGCCGCCCGGCTAGATCGGCAATCCGCTCAATAGCTTCGGGCCGCTCTGGGAAATGCCGGAGGCGGCGCGAATCATCGCGTCCTTGAGCGGGCCGGCGCGATCGACGAGCCCAAGCCCGAAATCGCGAATGGCGCGCACCGGGGCGACATCATTGGAAAAGAGCCGGTTCATGCCGTCGGTGACTGCGACCATGCTGGCCGTGTCGAGCCGGCGCCAGGCCTGGTAGCGGGCGAGGACATCCTCGCTACCGTGGTCGAGGCCGAGGCGAATGGCATCGACGATCACTTCGGCGAGCGCTGCCACGTCCTTCAGACCCAGATTGAGCCCCTGCCCGGCAATGGGGTGCACCACATGGGCGGCATCGCCAATGAGCGCGAGGCGCGGCCCGATGAATTCGCGCGCGATCTGCAGGCGCAGGGGAAACCCCATCAGCTTGTCTTCGAGCGTCACCGCGCCAAGGCTCGAGCCCATGACCGCCTCGATCTCGCGGGCGAGCTGGTCGCTGTCCATGGCGAGGAAGGATTTTGCCCGCTCGGTGGTCTCCGTCCAGACCAGCGACGAGCGGTTACCCGGCAGCGGCAGGCTGGCAAAGGGGCCCGAGGGCCGGAAATGCTCATAGGCGACCCCGTCATGGGGCAGTTCGTGTGCGATGGTGGCGACGAGCCCGGTCTGGCCATAGTCGTGCCCGGTCGTGCCGATGCCGGCGCGCTGGCGCAGCATCGACTGCGCGCCATCGGCGGCCACGATCAGTGGCGAAACCAGCACGCGACCATCGGCAAGCACCAGCTTTCCCTCGGACCAGTCGGCGATCTCGGCCGGGGCGATGACGCTGACGAGATCGCCCATGGCGCCGAGCAGGGCCGCCTGGCTTGCCGTGTTCGGCACCATATGGGCAAAGGGTTCGCCAGGCGCGACATCGCCGTCAAAGGTCAGGAAGAGCGGGCGCGCGATGTCGCCGGCGCCCGAATCGGTGATGCGCATGGCGCGGATCGGCTGGGACTTTGCCTCCATGTCGGCCCAGACACCCAAGGCATCGAAAATGCGGCGCACGCCGGCGGCAATGGCCGAGGCGCGATTGTCCTTGGGAACGGTCAGGGGACGACGATCGAGGAGGGCAACGCGGATGCCGCGCATGGACTGCGCCAGGGCAACGCCCAGCGTCATGCCCACCGGGCCTCCGCCCACGATCACGACGTCAAAATGTTCGCCCTTGTCCTGGCTCATCGGGTGCTCCTTGTCGGCCAGCATTGTCGGCCCTGGTTGCTGGCGCTGCAAGTGCGCAAGGTGCCGCAATGAGAGGCAGTGCGTCGTGCTCAAAATGCGTGCAGCCGTTATTTTGTGTGATCGAAAATTGGGCAAAACACTGCCTGTTGTGAAGGTGCCTTCAGCGCTCCTCGATTAATGCACTGTAAACAAAGCAGTTTTCGGCCTTGGCCCGTTTGGCACGGCGCTTGAGTCTGTCTTGGCATTCCAACACGCGCCGAAGCGGCGCCAAGGGGGTCATATGAAACTGGTGGTTGCCATCATCAAGCCGTCCCGGCTGGAAGAGGTCCGGCAGGCGCTCAATTCTCTGGACGTGCACGGGATGACCGTCACCGAGGTGAAGGGCTACGGGCGTCAGAAGGGTCACTCCGAAATCTACCGCGGCACCGAATATGCCGTGCACTTCCTGCCCAAGCTGAAGCTCGAAATCGCTGTCGACGATAGCCTTGCCGACCAGGTCAGCAATGCCATCCGCGACTCGGCCCAGACCGGCCGCATCGGCGACGGCAAGATCTTCGTGCTCGATCTGCTCGCGGTCACCCGTATTCGCACCGGTGAAACCGGCGCTTCCGCCCTCTAGGTCCTTCCCCAACTGGAGACACAACAATGAAGATGTCCAAACTCTTGGGGAGCGCTGCACTGGCTTCCCTGCTGATGGCCCTTCCGGCCTTCGCCCAGGAAGCGGCCGCCGCGGCCCCGGAAGTCGCCACCATCGATACCGGCGACACGTCCTGGATGATCGTTTCGACCCTGCTCGTCATTCTCATGACCATTCCGGGCGTTGCGCTGTTCTATGGCGGCCTCGTGCGCGGCAAGAACGTGCTGTCCGTCGTGACCCAGGTCTTCGGCGCCTTCTCGATGATCGCCCTGCTCTGGGTGGCCTATGGCTACTCGCTCGCCTTTTCGGGTCCGTCCGAAGGCGGCATCTCGGCCTTTATCGGTGACTTCTCGAACCTGTTCCTTGCCAATGTGACGCCCGACTCGGTTTCCGGCTCGATCCCGGAACTGGTCTTCGTGGTCTTCCAGCTGACCTTTGCTTGCATCACGGCGACCCTGGTCGTCGGCGGCATCGCCGAACGCATGAAGTTCGGCGCGGTCATGGCGTTCCTCGCCATCTGGTTCACCTTCTCCTACCTGCCGATCGCGCACATGGTCTGGTCGGGTGCGGGCCTCTTCTTCAATATGGGCGCCCTCGACTTTGCCGGCGGCACCGTCGTTCACATCAACTCCGGTGTGGCCGCTCTCGTCGCCGCCATCGTGCTCGGGCCGCGCCTGGGCTACATGAAGGAACCGATTGCCCCGCATAACCTGATCTTCGTGTTCATCGGCGCGTCCCTGCTCTGGGTCGGCTGGTTTGGCTTCAACGCCGGTTCTGCTCTTGGTGCCAATGGTCTGGCTGCTCAGGCCTTCCTCAACACCATCACCGCTCCCGCTGCTGCCGCCATTGCCTGGGCCGTCGGCGAAAAGATCACCCGCGGCCATGCTTCGGCCCTGGGCTTTGTCTCGGGCGCCGTGGCCGGTCTTGTGGCCATCACCCCGGCCGCCGGCTTTGCCGGTACCTTCGGCTCGATCGTGCTTGGTGCTGTGACCGGTTTCGTGTGTCTGTGGGCCGTCGTCACCCTCAAGCCGATGCTCAAGTATGACGACAGCCTCGACGTGTTCGGCATCCACGGCGTGGGCGGCATTGTCGGCGCCATCGGCACCGCCATCGTCGCTGACCCGGCCCTCGGCGGTTTTGGTGCCGAAGGCTATGCCCTCGGTGGCCAGCTGGTCACCCAGGTGCTCGCAGTGCTCGTCGCCATCATCTGGTCGGCAGTGGTGGCCTTCCTCGCCATGCTCATCGTCAAGGCCATCTTCGGCGGTGCCCGCGTCAGCGAAGCCGGCGAAAGCGATGGCCTCGATCTCACCAGCCACGGCGAACGCGCCTACAATTGATCTCCCCGGCAGGTGGCGCTTCGGCGCCACCTGCCACCACTTTCCCGTGGTGTGCGGCCTGCTTCCTCTTGGCCCGCCACAGAGGCTTCCCACGCACAAAGGTGGGCCGCACTCCTCGGGAAAGCTTAGCAACCGAAGCACAAATTTCGTCTTCCGGCCTGCGCTTGTTCGATGGTTAGCACGAGATTAACCACCCCGCTCTAGCATGACAGGCGATACGGGGACCGCGAATGGGTCGTGTCCCCCGAACAGTAATGCGTGCCATGCCCAGCCATCCCGTTCCGACGCTCGATGATGTCCGCCCCGTGCCGCCGCGTGGGGCCGCCCGCCAGAAGACGGCTTCCATGCCCAAACCTGCGCCGGTGATCGCCATTCGCATTCCGCTCCGCATCGCCGGCATGGTGCTGCTGGGTGTCGTGACGATTTTGCTGCTTTCGCTGAGCTCCTGGTCGGTCGATGATCCGTCCCTCTCCTATGCGACGAGCAAGATTGCCAATAACTGGCTGGGTTACCCCGGTGCCGTTATTGCCGACCTCGTGTTCCAGTTTCTGGGGCTTGGCGGAATTGTCGGCATTGTGCCGCTGGCACTCTGGAGCTGGGCCCTGCTGCGCAAGCGCCGCCTGACCCATGTGACGCTGCGCCTGCTCGCCTGGCTCGGCGCGATCATGCTCTCGACCGGTGTCTTTGCTTTCCTGCCGACGCCGGAAACCTGGCCGCTGCCGACCGGTCTCGGCGGCCTTGCCGGCATGCTCTTTTCCAATCTCGCCGGCATGATCGCCGGCGCTGATCCGCAGCCGATCACCGGTGCGCTCTTTGGCGTCATCATCGCCGTGCCGGCGCTGGCCCTGCTCTGGGTTGCCATGGGTCTCGGCACTTCTGTTCCGGCCATGCCGGCCAAGGCCTCGCGCCGGTCGGCCGCAGCCGCCGAACAGGAAGACGAGCCCGAAACCAATCCGCTCGTCGATGTGGCGCTCGGTGCCGTTGTCCATATGGGCTATTCGCTGCGCACTGCCTGGCGCCGCGCCCGCGCTGCCCAGGCCGCCCGCCACGAGGAAGAGGAAGAATGGCGCGAGCACGGCCATGAGCCCGATCTCGAGGGCGCCGCGGCGCCGCGCGCCCAGGCCGCGCAGGAGCCGGTGGTCGCCGTCGCCCAGCGCCGCATCCATGCCCCGGTCGAACCGGCCTTCGAAGCTGCGCCTGTCGTTTCGCCCCGCATCAATGCCGGCCCGTCCTATGACGAGACCGAAATCGACTATCCCGACGAAGTGGAAGACGATTCCGTTCCGTTCGAACCGGACATGCCGATTGCTCAGCACCCGGCCGTGGTCAACCACACCCAGCGCGGCGATTCGCGCTTCCAGCCGGTTGACCATTCCGCGCCCCGCGTTGCCGCGCCCGCTCCGCGCCCGGCACAGGGCCAACGTCAGTTCCGCGAAGCGCAGGCGAGTCTCCTCGACGAGCCGCAGGGCTTTGAGCTGCCGGCGCTGAGCCTGCTTGCCGAGCCCAAGCGCTCGGGCCCTTCGGCCGAGCACTCGCCGGAACGCCTCGAAGAAATGGCCCGCCGCCTCGAAGAGGTGCTGAGCGACTTTGGCGTCAAGGGCGACATCATCAATGTGCGCCCCGGTCCTGTCGTTACGCTCTTCGAACTCGAACCCGCCCCTGGCATCAAGTCGAGCCGCGTCATTTCGCTGGCTGATGACATCGCGCGCTCGATGTCGGCCATATCAGCCCGCGTCGCCGTGGTCCCGGGCCGCAATGCCATTGGTATCGAACTGCCCAACCAGACGCGCGAAACCGTCTATTTCCGCGAAATGCTGGCTTCGTCCGACTTCGAGAAGATGAAGGGCAAGCTGCCGATCTGCCTCGGCAAAACCATTGGCGGCGAGCCGATCATCGCCGACCTCGCACGCATGCCGCACTTGCTGATCGCCGGTACCACAGGTTCCGGTAAGTCGGTGGGTATCAATACCTTCATTCTCTCGCTGCTCTACCAGATGACGCCCGAGCAGTGCCGCATGATCATGATCGATCCCAAGATGCTCGAACTGTCGATCTATGACGGCATTCCGCATCTGCTTACCCCGGTCGTGACCGATCCGCAGAAGGCTGTCGTGGCCTTGAAGTGGGCGGTGCGCGAGATGGAAGATCGCTATCGCAAGATGAGCAAGATCGGTGTGCGCAACATCGACGGCTTCAATCAGCGCGTCTCGGAAGCGGCCAAGGAAGGCCGGACCATTACCCGCACGGTGCAGACCGGCTTTGACCGCGAAACCGGCGAGGCGATCTACGAGAGCGAAGAATTCGATCTGCAGCCGCTGCCCTATATCGTTGTGATCGTTGACGAAATGGCCGACCTGATGATGGTCGCCGGCAAGGACATCGAAGGCGCCATCCAGCGCCTCGCCCAGATGGCCCGTGCT
>NZ_JAFKHD010000236.1:13889-18359 GCF_017307565.1 Devosia sp. | reverse complement strand
CAGCAAACCAGAGGCCGTCGACGCCGTCATGCTCGGCCAAGGTCTTGGCGAGACTGACACTTTCGCCCGTGACGATATTGACGACACCCGAGGGCATGTCGGAGGTTTCGAGCACCTGGTAGAAATCGGTCATCGAGAGCGGCGAGCGGTCGGACGGGACCAGCACGACCGTGTTGCCCATGGCAAGCGCCGGGGCGATCAGGGCAATAGAACCGAGCAGCGGGCGCGACGGTGGCGCGATCACGCCGATGACGCCAAGCGGCTCGACCATGGCGGCAGCGACAGCGCGCATGGGCGGATTGTGGACGGCACCATCATATTTGTCGGCCCAGCCGGCGAAGGCGAAGAGGCGCTCGACGGATTGGTCGACTTCCTTAGAGCCGTCTTCGCCGGTCTGCGCCTTGATGCGGGCAGCGAACTCATCGCGGCGGTAGTCGAGATTTTCGGCAAGGAAGTAGAGGATCTGTGCACGCGAATGGGCCGCAGTCGTGCCCCAGCCGAGGGCTGCACGGGCGGCTTCAACGGCGTTGCGGATGTCCTTGCGGTTGCCATCGCCGACTTCGCCGACGAGATCGCCCTTGGCGCCGTGGACGGGGCGGTTGTAGCCGCTATCCGGGCGGGCCTGCTTGCCGGCGATATACATCTTGGCCGTCTGGTCGAGATGGCCGGCATCAAGCGGGCTTGCGGCTTTTGCGGGCACAGCTTTGGCAACGGGAGTAGGCTTTAAGTCCTTCTCCCACCTGGGTTTCAGATAGGCCCCCATACCTTCGCGGCCACCTTCGCGGCCGTAGCCGGATTCCTTGTAGCCGCCGAAACCGACGGCGGCATCGAACTGATTGGTGCCGTTGATCCAGATGACACCGGCCTTGAGCTTCGGTGCGATGTCGAGGGCGAGATTGATGTTCTCGCTCCAGAGCGTCGCAGCGAGGCCGTAGCGGGTGTTGTTGGCGAGAGCCACGGCTTCCTCGGGCGTGCGGAAGCTCATCGCCACGAGGACGGGGCCAAAAATCTCTTCTGCAACAAGGGTGTTAGCGGGCGAGACATTGGTGACGAGGGCAGGTTTCAGGAAACAGCCATTGGCCGGGACCGAGCCATCGGGCTCATAGACTACAGCGCCTTCGGCGACGCCCTTTTTCATCAGGTCGCGGATGCGCTCGACCTGCACAGGAGCAACCAGCGCGCCGATATCGACTGATTTATCAAGGGGATCACCGACGCGGAGATTGGCCATGCGCTTCTTCACCTTGGTGAGAAAGCGCTCTTCGATGGACTCTTGGACGAGAAGACGTGAGCCGGCGCAGCAGACCTGACCCTGGTTGAACCAGATGGCTTCAACGAGGCCTTCAACGGCAGAGTCGAGATCGGCGTCTTCAAAGACGATATAGGGGCTCTTGCCGCCCAGTTCGAGCGAGAGGCCCTTGCCCGATCCGGCCGTGGCAGCGCGGATAATTTTGCCGACTTCGGTCGAGCCGGTGAAGGCGATTTTGTCGACGTCAGAATGGTTTACCAGCGCAGCGCCGGTGTCGCCTTCGCCCGTGACGATATTGACGACGCCCTTGGGGAGACCGACGCGTTCGCAGATTTCAGCGAACAAGAGCGCAGTGAGCGAGGTGAATTCCGCAGGTTTCAGGACGACCGTATTGCCGGCGGCGAGGGCCGGGGCGATCTTCCAGGCCAGCATCAACAGCGGGAAATTCCAGGGGATGATCTGGCCGCAGACGCCGTAGGGGACGTGGTCGGGGAATTCGCGTTCGAGATGCGTTGCCCAGCCGGCGTGGTGGTAAAAGTGCCGTGCTACCAAGGGGATATCGGCATCGCGGCTTTCTCGGATCGGTTTGCCGTTGTCCATGGTTTCGAGCACAGCGAAAAGGCGGCTGTGCTTCTGGATCATGCGGGCGATGGCGTAGAGAAATTTCCCACGCTCATAACCACTTAGCTTGCTCCAAAGCGGGAACGCGGCGCGGGCGGCTTTGACGGCGGCATCGACGTCGGCAGAGGTGCCGTCGGTGATTTCGGCGAGTTTTTCGCCGTTGGCTGGATTGGTCGAGGCAAAGGTCTTGCCGGGGGCGGTCCAGGCGCCGTTGATGAAGTGGCCGAACTTACGATTTTTGCTGTCGAGCCAGGCGTTTGCCTGGTCCGGCGTTTCGGGTGCGGGGCCGTATTCGAGAGATTCGAAGATTTGCGCGATCTTGTTCATTTGGGGCCTCACACCATCGGCTGGCGGTAATCTGCAGCGTAGTGGCCGGTGAGGCCATGTTCGAGTTGGCGCTCTATATCGGTTAGCAGACTGCTAGCACCGAAGCGGAACAGATGGGGAGTTAGGTAAGGCGTGCCTAGCTCCTCCTTCATCAGCGCCATGTATTTTAGCGCGTCGCCCGCCGTGGCGATGCCGCCGGCTGGTTTGTAGCCGATTTCGATGCCGGTCTCTTCGCCGAACCAGCGGATCATGCGGATCATGGTCAGCGAGGTGACGAGATTGGCGTTGACCTTTTCCTTGCCGGTCGAGGTCTTGATGAAATCGGCGCCGGCCAGCATGCAGACGAGCGAGGCCTTGGCGATGTTGGTCTGGGTGGCGAGTTCACCGGTGCCCAAAATCGTCTTGATGTGCGCGTCGCCGCAGGCTTTGCGGAAGGCGCGAACCTGATCGTAGAGCGCCTGCCAATCACCGCGCAGGACCATGCCGCGCTCGATGACGATGTCGATTTCCTTGGCGCCGTCTTTCACCGAAGCCTCGATCTCGGCGATCTTGGTTTCGACGGGGGCGAGACCGTGGGGGAAAGCGGTCGAGACGGCGGCGACGGGGATGCCGGTGCCCTCCAATGCGTCGACGGCGGTTTTGACGAAGGTGTGGTAGACGCAGACGGCGCCGGGGAGGATGCGAAGATCCCCAACGCCGAGCTTTTCGACGATATCGCTGCGCAAGGGATTGCGGGCCTTGGCGCAGAGGC
The DNA here is from genome assembly GCF_017307565.1 of Devosia sp. GTDB lineage: Bacteria > Pseudomonadota > Alphaproteobacteria > Rhizobiales > Devosiaceae > Devosia. Next base: position 15,411 of record NZ_JAFKHD010000236.1, on the reverse strand, counting down.
GCTCGACGCGGCCGGCGGTGTCGTCGGCATTGAGGGTCGTCAGGTCGATCAGGGTGATAGCTTTTAGGAGCCAGGCAAGCTGGTAGTCCTTTTTCACCGTACGGCGGGCGCCGATGGAGCCGGCGCGGCGCTCGAGGGCCGAACGGTTCATGCGGACGCGTTCGACCCAATCGAGATCAAGCGGGTAGCCGGGATTGCGCTTGTGGGCCGGGGCGTGGCTCACGGTGCTGTCGACGACTTTGAGACTCATAGCTCCTCCACCAGGACGGGTATCAGCTTTTGCAGCTTTGCCGCCCCTTGCACCGCCATGGTTTTGGTATGCTCATGGCTGATGTTTTCGCTCGAAAGACCTGCGCCCATATTGGTGATGGACGAGCAGGCCCATACTTTTAGGCCGTAGAAGCGCCCGAGAATTGCTTCAGGCACAGTGGACATGCCGACGGCGTTGGCGCCGAGGCGGATTGCCATCTGGATTTCGGCCGGCGTTTCGAAGCTCGGACCGGAGTACCAGAAGTATATGCCCTCCCCGAGGGCAATGCCCAGACGTTCCGCCGCGGCCTTTGCCTTGGCGCGGTAGTCGGGGTTGTAGCAGTCGACCATGTTGACAAAACGACGGTCGGTTGGCTCGCCGATCAAGGGATTGAGGCCGTTGTAGTTGATGTGATCGGAGATCAGCATCAGGTCGCCCGGCTGATAACGCTGGTCGAGGGAGCCGGCGGAATTGGTCAGCAGCAGGGTTTCTGCGCCAAGCTCTGCCATGGTTTCGAGCGCGGGGCGCATGGCGGCTGGATTACCGTGCTCATAGTAGTGCTCGCGGCCCGTAAGAATGGCGATGCGCTTGCCGCCCATGATGCCGAGGACGAGATCGCGGCCATGGCCGGAGACGCCGGCACCGGGAAAATCTTTGAGCTCGGAATAGGGAATGATCACCTTGTCTTCGAGCGTGTCGGCAATGGCGGAGAGGCCCGAGCCGAGGACGAGGGCCGCAGAGATGGGTTCCTTGCCGGCGATCTTCTGGATGATTTTGGCGGCTTTGGTCATTTGCCGAGGAACTCCGGACCGAAAGAATGGGGCAGCAATTGCCCGAGGGTTTGCACCAGCGGCTCGCCATCGATGCCGTGGGAGATGACTTCCACATCGAGATCGGCGAATTCGCGGATGCGCTGGCGGCAGCCGCCGCAGGGGGTAACGGGGGCGAGGCCGGGACCGGTGACGTAGATGCGCTTGATGCGACGGGCGCCGCCCGCGATCATGGCCGCGATAGCCGAGGTTTCAGCGCAGTTGCCCTGCGGATAGGCGGCGTTTTCGATATTGCAGCCGGAATAGATTTTTCCGTCATCGGCGAGGATGGCCGCACCGACGGTGAATTTTGAATAGGGCGCGTAGGCTTTTGCGCGAATGGCTTCGGCGGCCGCGAACAGGGCCTCGTCGGTATCTGTGATCGCCATATCTCTTACGTCCGGTAGACCTTTGTAGAAGGCTCAAAACTCGCAAGCGTCACCCCGGCTAAGGCCGGGGTCCA